>NZ_VIRJ01000016.1:0-212843 GCF_006874435.1 Microbispora sp. KK1-11
CGGAGACACGGCCACCAGGGTAGAGACATGATCGATTTAGTGCGCACTTTTCGCCGTTCCCGAGGGGAAACTACGAGGTCAGCGCGTTGTACTCAGCGGCGATCCTGAACCGTGAGCCAAGTCAGGTCTGACGGCGCGTCCCGCGGCCGCTTCGCCGGCTGAAAGCCGTGCGCGGCCGGGTCGCCGATGGGTCAGGCGCGGGCGCGCTCGCAGCCGCACTCGCCGGTGATGCGGGCCTCCCGGCCGCCGGCGTCGCGGAAGATCCCCGAGCCGGGGGTCGCGCGGGCGAGGGCGTCCGCGGCGAGCACCACCGCGGCGGCCGTGTATCCCGAGCGCTCGTTGGGGAAGTGCCGCTCGTTCACGAACTGCCAGCCGGTCCAGTAGGAGCCGTCCTCGTGGCGCAGGTGCTGCATGTCGGCGAACACCGCCAGCGCGCGGTCCCGCTGCCCGGCGGCGTCGAGCGCGAGCACCAGTTCGCACGACTCCGCGCCGGTCACCCAGGGCTGGTCGGAGACGCAGCGCGCGCCGAGGCCGGGCACGACGAAGGTGTCCCACTCCAGGTCGAACCGCCGGGCCGCCGCCGTCCCGCGCACCGCGCCGCCGAGCACGGGGTAGTACCAGTCCATCGAGAACCGGCTCTTGTCGGCGAACGCCTCCGGGTGGTCGGCGATCACGTGGCCGAGCTGGTCGGCGGCGAGCTCCCAGTCGGGCTGCGGGTCGCCCAGCCGCTCGGCGAGCAGCGCCCCGCACCGCAGGCCCTGGTGGATGGACGAGCACCCGGTGAGCAGGGCGTACTCCGCCGGACGCCCTTCGGCGTCGCGCTGCCAGAGGATCTCGCCGCGCGCGGTCTGCAGGCCGATGACGAAGTCGAGGGCCCGCGCCACCACCGGCCACATCGACCGGGCGAAGTCCTCGTCGCCGGTCACCAGCAGGTCGTGCCAGACTCCCACCGCGATGTACGCCGCGTGGTTCGACTCCCCGGCCGCCTCGGCGGGCTCGCCGTCGAGGACCTTCATCGGCCAGGAGCCGTCCGGGCGCTGGTGCCGTGCGAGCCAGTCGTAGCCCTTGCGGGCCTCCTCGCGCAGCCCGGCCACGGTCAGCGCCATCAGGCACTCGATGTGGTTCCATGCGTCGATGTGGCCCTCGGGCCAGGGGACGCCGCCCTGGTCGTCCTGAATTGCGGCGATGCTCCCGGCCGTACGGACGACCTGCTCTGCGGTGATGATCCCTGGAACGTCCGGCACCCGCCTCATGTGGGCTTCCGGACGTAGACCACGACGCTCTTGCCGATCAGGGGGTTGAGCACGGCCTCGGCCAGCCGGGTGGCGAGGGGACGCTTCATGATGTCCCAGACGAGAAGCTCGTGGTAGGCCTTGGCCAGCGGGTGCTGGTCGTCGTTCACCCCGACCGCGCACTTGATCCACCAGTACGGCGAGTGCAGGCCGTGGGCGTAGTGGTGGCCGCCGACCTCCAGCCCGGAGGCCTTCAGCTTCGCCTGGAGCTCCGCCAACGTATAAATGCGGATATGTCCGCCGGGGGCGGTGTGGTAGTCCTCCGACAGGGCCCAGCAGATCCGCTCGGGCAGGAAGCTCGGCACCGTGATCGCGGCCCGGCCGCCCGGCTTCAGCACGCGCACGATCTCGCGCATCGCGGCCATGTCGTCGGGGATGTGCTCGAGCACCTCGGCGGCGATGACGCGGTCGAACGACGCGTCGGGGAACGGCATGGCGAGGGCGTCGCCGACGACGGTGTCCCCGGTCGCGCCCGCCGGCACCTCGCCCTCCTTGTCCATGGCCGCGAACATGGCCGCCACGCTCTCCATCTCGGCGGCGTCCATGTCGAAGGCGACCACGTCGGCGCCCCGGCGCAGCACCTCGAAGGCGTGCCGGCCACCGCCGGCCCCGAGGTCGAGGACACGGTCACCCGGTCCGACGGGCAGCCGGTTGAAGTCGACGGTCAGCACTCGCTGCCTGCCTTTCGTAAGTTCTGAGGAGTCACCGCGAGGGGGTGTGGGCGGCGATGGCCTCGTGGTAGGCCTCGACCGTGCGGCGGGCGACCACCGGCCACGCGTAGCGCTCCATGACGCGGTCGTAGCCGCGCCGGCCGAACTCGGCGCGCTCCTCCGGGGAGTCGAGCAGGCGGCGCAGGACGGCGGCCAGCTCCTCGGGGTCGCCCGGCGTCACCTGCACGGCCGCGTCGCCGACCACCTCGGGCAGGGCGCCCGTACGCGAGGCGACCAGCGGCGTGCCGGACGCCATGTGCTCGACGGCCGGCAACGAGAACCCCTCGTAGAGCGAGGGGACCACCGCGACCTCGGAGGTGGCGA
The DNA here is from genome assembly GCF_006874435.1 of Microbispora sp. KK1-11. Lineage (NCBI taxonomy): Bacteria > Bacillati > Actinomycetota > Actinomycetes > Streptosporangiales > Streptosporangiaceae > Microbispora > Microbispora sp. KK1-11. The sequence continues at coordinate 2,327 of NZ_VIRJ01000016.1, forward strand.
TCAGCTCGGCCAGCTCCTCGTCCGGGATGCCGTGCACGAACCGCACACGGTCGTGCAGCGACAGCTCGTTGACGAGCTGTTCCGTGGGTCCTCCGGGGGTGGGCCTGCTCACCACGGTGAGGTTGACCTCGCGCTCGGTGGCGAGCTTGGCGACCGCCCGCAGCAGGGTCGCCACGCCCTTCATGGGCGAGTCGGCGCTGGCCACGGCCACGATCGAGTTCTCCCGCTTCGGCAGCTCAGGCCGGGGGTGGAAGAACCGGGTGTCGACGCCGAGCGGGATCAGCCGCATGTTGGACTGCGGCACGTTGAAGTCGCGGTGGATGTCGGCGAGCGACGACTCGCTGACGGTCAGGATCGGGCTCAGCCGGGGCGCGACGATGCTCTGCATGCGCACGAAGCCGTACCAGCGGCGCATCGACAGCCGCTTCCAGCCCTTGGCGGCCTTCAGCTCGATCCGCCGGTCCACGCTGATGGGGTGGTGGATGGTGCCGACCACGGGGAACAGCCGCTGGATGCCGAGCAGGCCGTAGCCCAGCGTCTGGTTGTCCTGGACGACGTCGAAGTCGCCCCGCCGCCTCTTCAGCTCCCGGTAGGCCCGCAGGCTGAACGTCAGCGGCTCGGGGAAGCCGGCCGTCCACATCGTGGCGACCTCGAGCGCGTCGATCCAGTCGCGATATTCGTCGCGCTTCGGCGTGCGGAACGGGTCCTCGTCGCGGTAGAGGTCCAGGCTCGGCACCTTGTTGAGGATCACGCCGTCGTCCAGCTCCGGGTAGGGCTGGCCGGAGAACACCTCGACGTGGTGGCCCAGAGCGACGAGCTCGCGGCTTATGTGGCGCAGATACACCCCCTGGCCGCCGCAGGTGGGCTTGCTGCGGTAGGACAGCAGCGCGACTCGCAGCCTCTCCGCCAAGAGGCACCCCTTTCAGCCGGTTTCCAGCCGTGCCCCCGTGGGGCTGCTGCCAGGAACACTACCATTTGACCTTAGATGGGGTAGGTGAGGTGGAAAGGGTCCTCGCTCGACTCTCACCCTGCCCGACCTGGGGTGTTAGCTTACCCGAACGAGATTCGGTGTAACACGTTCTAGCAGCGCGTATGTGGGCGCGGCCGGGCAGGGCGGTACATTCGCCTCTCATAGGCCAAGTTGGGCGCTACGAGGAGGATCCGTTGGCCAGGCGTGCGCTGATCACCGGCATCACCGGTCAGGACGGCTCCTATCTCGCAGAACACCTGCTGAGCGAGGGATACGAGGTCTGGGGCCTGGTCCGCGGGCAGGCCAACCCCCGCGTCCCGCGCGTGCGCCGGCTCCTGCAGGACGTGCGGCTGGTCCGCGGCGACCTGCTCGACCAGGGGTCGCTGATCTCGGCGGTGGAGAAGGTGCAGCCGGACGAGGTCTACAACCTGGGGGCCATCTCGTTCGTGCCCATGTCGTGGGAGCAGGCCGAGCTCACCGCCGAGGTGACAGGCATGGGCGTGCTCCGCGTGCTGGAGGCCATCCGCGTCTGCTCGGGGATCACCGCCTCGCGTGGGTCGTCGGCCGGGCAGATCCGCTTCTACCAGGCGTCGTCCTCGGAGATGTTCGGCCAGGTCAGGGAGACGCCGCAGACCGAGCGCACCCCCTTCCACCCCAGGTCGCCGTACGGCGTGGCCAAGGCGTACGGGCACTTCCTCACCCAGAACTACCGCGAGTCGTACGGCATGTTCGCGGTGTCGGGCATCCTGTTCAACCACGAGTCGCCCCGGCGGGGGGCCGAGTTCGTCACCCGCAAGGTCTCGCTCGGCGTCGCGCGGATCAAGCTCGGCATGGCCACCGAACTGCGCCTGGGCAACCTGGAGGCGCGGCGCGACTGGGGGTTCGCCGGCGACTTCGTCCGGGCCATGCACATGATGCTGTCGGCCGCCGACCCCGAGGACTACGTCATCGGCACCGGGCGCACGCACTCGGTGCGCGAGCTGGTCGAGGCGGCGTTCGCCGCCGCCGATCTGGACTGGGAGCGGCACGTCGTCTGCGACGCGTCCCTGCACCGTCCGGCGGAGGTCGACCTGCTGTGCGCGGACCCGAAGAAGGCCCGCACCCAGCTCGGCTGGGAGCCCACGGTGTCGTTCGAGGAACTCGTGGCGATGATGGTCGAGGCCGACCTGCGCCTGCTCGCCGGCGGCGGCGACCCCGAACAGGACTCCTCCTGGGCCTGACGCCTGCCGGCGAGGGGCTGATGGGGGCTACGGCGGAGTGAGAGCCCGGCTCACCGCCTCCGCGACCTTGCCGATGCCGTATTCGAGACGGCGGAAGTAGGTGGCCCTGGACAGGTGGAGGCGATGCGCGAGGAGGTCGTGGCCTCCGGCGCGGGCGAGGTAGTAGAGGCGGAGGATCTCCCCGGCTTCGGCGTCCACGGCCGACGCCGACGACGCGAGTGCCTCCACGGCCTGCCGCAGGTGGTCGGCGAGCGCGGGCGACGGCCGCGGGCCCGAGGCGGCCGTCCGGGCCGGCGTGCGAAGGTCCCGCAGCGCGGCGCGGACGAACTCGGCCGTCCGGCCGGGTCCCCCGGCGTGAGGGTCCTGCATCCGCCGCAGCCACGCGGACAGGTTCCGTGCCGTGAACGTGCGGGCGAACAGGGCGCTCGGCCGGCCGCACCGGTAGAGATCGTGCCGCGTCTCGCCCATGCGGCGCAGGCCGAAGCGCACCGCCATCTCCTGGTAGGGGATCCACGGCGTGGACACGACGAGCCGGCCGCCGTCGATCCCCGTCGTGAGGATGCGGCGGACGAGTGCGGGCTGGGCCCGGGCGAACCGCGGCTCGACCGCCATCATGCCGACGACCGATCCGGACGATCCGGACCGCCCGAGGTTGAGCACCGTGTCCGCGTGCTGCTGGAGCAGCGGCTCCAGCGCCGGTGCGCCGTCGGGATCCAGCGGCGTGAGGTTGACCATTCCCACCGCGTGGTCGTCGGTGTCCACCGCGAGATGGAAACCGTGGTCGGCGCCGGAGAGCCACAGATCGCGCATGCGCTCCACCTGGCGTTCCGCCAGGCCCTCGGCGTCGCCCCACAACCGGATCAGGCGGCCGATCGCCTCGTCGTCGCCGTCGCCGGCGCGCCGGACCGAGAACTCGCCGCGCTCGTCGGCGTACAGGTCACGGCGCGCACGCCGGCTCCCCGACAGGTAGAGGACCTGGTCGGCGAGCCGGGCCCGCAGCGGTGGGTCGGAGGTGCGGGCCAGCTGGCGATGCCGATGCTCGGCGGCCCGGGCGGCCAGGTCGGCGCGGAGGACCGGATGACGCCAGCGATAGGCGAGATCGAAAAGCGTGCGGTAGGGCTCGGCGACGGTCAGTCCGTGACGGTCCTGGCGGATCACGCTCAGCCGTCCCAGCCGCGTGAAGGCCCCGGGCGGCAGCCGTGCCAGGGCGGTGAGGAGATCCTCGTCCGCCCCGTCGACCACGGCCACGATCGGCAGCACATCGGGAGGAATCCCCCGGGACTCCACGCCCAGGCGAAGCAGCACCTCGGTGGCGGCCACATCGGCCAGCGCGCCCTCCGGGCCCGGTTCGCCGCCTCTGCGGATCGCCCGGCACAGCGAGTCCGCGACGAGCGGGATCCCGCCGCTGAGCCGTACGACCAGGTCGGCGCGCGCCGGGTCCGTCACCCCGAGCGCGGCGGCCAGCCCGCGGATGTCGGCGGGCGACCACGGCCCGAGCTCGACGGTGACGAGCGGCCTGTGCGCCCATCCGGGCCGCGAGGCCAGGGGCAGCCGGCCGGCGATCAGGAAGCGGCCGCGACCGGCCCGGTCCAGGAAACGCGCCGCCGCGTCCGCACGGCGGTCGGTGTCGACACCGTCGACGGCCAGCGGCGCGCGCCCGCCGCGACGGATCTCGACCGGCGTACGGACGCCGTCCGGCGTGCGGAGGTCCACGAATCCGGATGACAGCGTCGCGAGCAGACGGCTCTTGCCGACCCCGAGCGGGCCCACGACGTTGACGACCACCGGCGCGTGCTCGGCGTCCGTCTCGTCCAACGCGGTGGCGACGCCACGGGCGGCCTCCTCGACAACGACCGGTGTGCCGGCGAGCCGGTGGACGGGGGCGGGGAGGGTGAGACCCGGTTGAGACTCCGCCGCGGACGAGCGCGGATACGTTCGGATCACGTCGAACACGGAGAGGTGACCATGTTCAGTGTCATCCGCGCACGCGCCGGCGCCGCGGCCGTCGTCATCGGTGCGATGAGCGTCCTCGCTGTGACCGCCCGGCCCGCCCAGGCCGCCGTAAACCCGGCCGACTGCCAGTTCAGTTACAACCTGTCCGTCGGACGCGTGGCCGCCGACTGCTGGAACAGCACCGGGTCGGGGTGGTACATCAAGCTCACCTGCGAGCGCTTCGCCAACGGCAACCACTACTACGCCAGGGGATCGATCGTCTACGGCAGCGGCGTGTCGGCCGCGCAGTGCGACGCGCACATCTCGGAGATCGCCGACGTCGAGATCGTCAACATCTGAGCCGGTGTTCACCGGGTCGCACATCGGCGGCCGGTGCCGGGCGGTGTTCCGACCGGGGGAGGCGTGCCGACCTCCCTCGGTCGTCCCGTCGGCCCGCCGGGCGTTCTGGTCGGAGTCCACTGTCTGTCCGGCCGGAACGGCCGCCTAGGAGATGTCCGAAAGGGCCGCCGCGTGGGCGGCCGGCAGCGCGGCCAGCAGGAGACCGGCCACTGCGATACGGGACGACCTGCGGGAAGAGCGCATGGATCCCCCTTCGGGACGCACACCCGCGATGCGGGGCTATGGGGCGGGAAGGGTGGTTCCAGCGCATCGTGAGCCGCCTCACCCATGCTGTCAAGATCCCCCGCGCCCCCGCTGGGGCCGTCCGAAATTGACATAAAACCTACCAAGTGTGCATGATTTTTGCATGTGGCAACCCAGGCTGGATGTCGTGTCTCCGGTGCGGCGCGGGCACGAGCAGGCCGTGCTCGGCCTGCTGCGCGCGCACGGCCCGCTCAACCGGGGCGAGCTCAGCCGGCGGTGCGGCCTGTCGCGCACGACCCTGCACGACACTCTCAGCGGACTGCTGGCCACGGGCGCGGTGGTCACGGCGATGCCGGACGACGCGCCGCGCGGCCGGGGCCGTCCCGCCGAGCGACTGGCCCTCAATCCCGCGGTCGGGCAGGCCCTCGGCATCGACTTCGCCCGCCGCGCGGTGCACGTCGCGGCCGTCGGCGTGACGTACGAGATCGTGGGCGCGGCGGGGGAGGCGCACGCGCCCGGCCTGTCGTGGCCCGACCGGGTGGCGCTCGCCGAACGGCTCGTCCGCGGGCTCGTCGGCGGCGGGTTGTGGCAGAGGGCGCTCAAGGGCGTGGGCGTGGGCGTCGTGGGCCCGCTGGCCGGGCCGCGGAACGGGACCCTCTCCGGCGTCGAGGCCCTGCTCGGGGAGCGCTTCGGCGGGCCGGTGCTGCTGGACAACAACACCAGGCTCGCGGCGCTCGCCGAGTCGACGTGGGGCGCGGCCGCCGGTGACCAGGACGCGCTCTATCTGCGGCTGTCGTACGGCGTCGGCGGCGGGGTGGTGGCCGGAGGCGTGTTGCACCGCGGCGCCGACGGAGTGTCGGGGGAGATCGGGCACATTCCGGTGGACCCGGGCGGAAGGCTCTGCGAGTGCGGTGGCACGGGGTGCCTGGAGACCGTCGCCTCGATCAGGGCGGTGCTCGACGCGTACCGCGCCCGGGGCGGGCGCGGCGACGACCTGCCCGCGCTGACGGCCGCCGTGGAGGCGGGGGACCCGATCGCCCTCGGCCTGCTGTCCGACGTGGGCAGCCAGATCGGCCGGGTGCTCGCCGCGCTGTCCAACGCGATCGGACCCAGGGTGATCGTCGTCGGTGGCGAGCTGGCCGAGCTCGGCGCCCCGCTCCTGGGGCCCGTCCAGGAGGCCCTGGAGGCGGGTGCGGTGCCGATCTCGCGCCATCGGCTGGCCCTGCGCAGGGCGGCGCTCGGCGACGCCGCGGGCGCACTCGGCGGCGTCGCCCTGGCGCTCGGGGAGTCTCCGCTGCTGTCGCGCTACCCGGCCGCGGAGCCGGAGCCCGGCCCCGCGGATTCACGCGCCGGCCGGTACGGCAGGGGGCCGGCCCGGCCGCGACTGGCCCTGACCCCGCTGCCGTCGCTGCCCGTCAGCCGAGGGCGACGGGCAGCGTCTTGATGCCGTTGATGAAGTTGGACCTCAGCCGCGTGGCCTCGCCGGTCTGCCGGATGCCGGGCAGGCGCTGGGCCAGCACCTCGAACAGCACCCGAAGCTCCAGCTTGGCCAGGTGGTTGCCGAGGCAGAAGTGCGCCCCGCCGCCGCCGAAGCCGATCTGCGGGTTGGGGTCGCGGCCGATGTCGAACTCGTCGGGCCGCTCGAAGACCTCCTCGTCCCGGTTGGCCGACGCGTAGAAGACCACCACCTTGTCGCCCTCGGCGATCTTCTGGCCGCGGATCTCGGTGTCCGCCGTGGCCGTACGCCGGAACAGGTTGACCGGGGACACCCAGCGGACGATCTCGTCGGCGGCCGTCCTGGCGAGGGAGGGGTCGTCCACCAGGCGCTTCCACTGGTCCGGGTGCTCGAAGAGGGTCAGCATGCCTCCGGAGGCCGCGTTCCTGGTGGTCTCGTTGCCCGCCACGATCAGCAGCAGGACGAACAGGTCGAACTCGTCCTCGGTCAGCGTCTGCCCGTCCTCGTCGGGCTGCAGGAGCTTGGTGACGATGTCGTCGCGCGGCTCCTGCCTGCGTGCCGCGGCCAGCGTGTGGGCGTACGAGTAGACCTCGAAGGCGGCGGCCTGTCCCTCCTCCGGGCTGGTGGAGTAGTCGGGGTCGTCGCTGCCGATCATGCGGTTGGACCACTCGAAGATCTTGTCCCGGTCCTCGACCGGCGCGCCGAGCAGCTCGCAGATCACGTACAGCGGGAGCGGCGCGGCGATGTCCCGCACGAAGTCGACCTCGGGCTTGCCCTGGACCTCGTCCACCAGGGCGTGGCAGATGTCCCGGATGTGCTCCTCCAGCCGCCCGATCTGGCGCGGGGTGAAGCCGCGGTTGACCAGCGAGCGGCGCCGGGTGTGGTCGGGCGGGTCCTGGTTGAGCATCATCAGCCGCTGGAACTCGCGCTGCTCCTCGGGCATCTCGTCGAACAGCGCCAGTTTCCGTGCCGAGGAGAACAGGTCGGAGTGGCGGGAGACGTGGACGACGTCCGCGTGCTTGGTGACCGCCCAGAATCCGGGCCAGTCGTCCTGTCCCTCGTGCCGGTAGACGGGCGCGTTGTCCCTGAGCCAGCGGAGCTGGTCGTGCGGCACCCCGCTCTGCGCGTAGCGGTCCTTGTCGACGAGGTTGATTTCCATGCACCCACCTAATCGGGTTTGGCTGCCCTTGGTAAGAGGGACGATCGCCCTGCCGGCGCTCGGCGATAGCGCGGTCAAGCGCTTGTTCGCGGCGATTCTGAAACGTGTTCTATTACGTGCGCGACGACCCGTCAAGCGACCCGGAGGTGACGGATCGCTGCCGCCGCCTTGTCGGTGGGCTCTGGTACGACTGGGCGTATGGGTGTGAGCGTCGAGGAGTTTCTCGCCATGCTGGACCGGTTGCCCGAGGTGAGCAAGGGCGAGGGCGGCGACTGGGTCTCGTTCAAGGTGCGCGGCAAGGGGTTCGGCTACCTGTGGGAGCGCACCGAGACGGTGGGCCTCAAGGCGACGATCGAGGAGCAGATCGCGCTGGTGGCCGAGCGGCCCGAGGTGTTCGAGCGGCAGTTCACCGCCGGACGTTTCGGCTGGGTCGTGGTCCATCTGGCGAAGATCGACCCTGACGAGCTGTTCGAGCTGGTCACCGAGGCGTGGTGCCTCACCGCGCCGAAGTCCCTCGTCCAAGCGCACGAATCCCGCTCCTAGCGCGCTGTCCGCACACGTTCACCGGGCTCAAGGGAGCGGAGCGGGCTTCGGGGGGACCGGAGGTTCCTCTTCCGGCGCAGGCCAAGGTTCGTGGGCACCCCACTAGCCGTCACAGCGCGCGGCGCAGCCACTCCTCGACGCCCGCGATGTGGACGGTGGCCCAGGCCTGCGCGATCTCTGGCCGGCGGCCCGCGATGGCCTCGTAGATGGCGGCGTGCTGCGCCCGCGTCGTCTCGGCCGCGCCCTCCTGGGTGAGGCCGCGCCAGATGCGGGCCCGCGCGGTCGGGCCGGAGATGCTCTCGATGAGGGAGCTGAGCACGGGATTGCCGGCGCCCTCGGCGATCCGCTGGTGGAACCGCAGGTCGTTGGCGACGAAATCCTCCGTGCTCGGTTCCTCGGGGAACGCGTCCAGGATGTCGCGCAGCTCGGCGATGTCCTCGCCGGTCATCCGGGTCGCCGCCATCGCGGTGGCCGCGGGTTCGAGGATGCGCCGCACCTCGAAGAACTGCAGGACCGTGTCGTCCTGATGGAAGCCGACCACGAACGACAGGGCGTCCAGCAGCAGGCCCGGCTCCAGGCTGGTGACGTAGGTGCCGTCGCCCTGCCGCACGTCGAGCACGTTGATCAGGGCGAGGGCGCGGACGGCCTCCCGCAGGGAGTTGCGGGACAACCCCAGCCGCTCGGCCAGGTCCGCCTCCCGGGGCAGCCGGTCGCCCGGACCCAGCTCACCCGAAAGGATCATGTCCTTGATCCTGCTGATCGCCGCGTCGGTGACCGCCACGTCCCGTCCCCCTGCCGCGCGCCTTCGTCCGGGGGGCGCGCTCGGCCCGTTCCCGGGGAATTGTATGGCCAGGGCCTGATCACCCCTGAGGGCACGGGTCGCTGGGCTACCGCCCGTTTCCTGCGCTCGACGGCCGGGAGGGGCCGGTGGCGGCCGGATCGCCCGGTTCTGTCATGCTTGAGAAGATCGGGTACGCCCGCGCCGACCGCTCTCCGCATTGGAATTCAATCCAATAGAGCTGGAACCTGTTCTAGCCGCATAAGGGCGAATGCGTGAACGAGATCCATCTGACTCGGTGATCTTACTGATGGTTATGCGGCAGTCGATGCCGAGATGCGGGAAAGCGCGGCCATCAATAGAAGGAAAATCTAGAAACCCGCCAGCAGCCGCTCGGCGGCGATCTCGATGCGGTGCTGGATCTGCTCGTAAGTGCGCCGCCCCCGCAGCATCTCCAGCAACTCCTGCACCCAGACTCCGGCCAGGGAGCCGGTGAGCGCGAGCTGGTCCTCCGCGGGAAGGCTCACCGTGCGGCCGTCGGCGGCGACGCGCAGCAGCAGGCTCGCCATCCGGTCGCCGAACGGCGCCTCCACCTCCGCCATGATCAGGGAGCGGATGAGCGCGTCGGCGAGCTCCGGCTCGCGCATCAGGCCCCGTGTGGCCCGCATCAGCACGTCGACCGCGCGGCCGGCGGGGTGGGAGGCGTGCGGAGGGCGCCGCTCGATGCTGGACTCCAGCAGGTCGATCTCCTCGCCGACCACCGCCACGACCAGGTCCATCTTCGAGGGGAAGTAGCGGTAGAGCGTTCCCAGGGCGACGCCCGCGCGCTCGGCGACCGTGCGCATCTGCATCGCCTCGACGCCTCCGCGGGAGGCGAGGGCGGCCGCCGCCTGGACGATGCGCCGGCGCCGTTGGTGCTGGCTCCGGGTGCGAACCCCAGGAGTGGCCGGGGCCGGATGGCTGCCCGTGGCGGAGGAGCCTTCGGGAAGCGGTGGTGGGGCGTCGGCGATTGCATGCGAAGCGCGCATAGGAACACGTTATCTGATTTCCGCTCCTTCCGGATGGTTACTCGTCAGTCACAAAAGCGCTGGCGGCTATATGACTTTCCCGTTTCAGCCGCGTGTCGTCACCGGTTCGTGAGTCTCCCTCTGGACAGAGATTAGAATCCGTTCTAGTTTGCGGTTCTGGGCGGGGAACTCGCCCCGCAGGCAGGTCCGTGGAACACGCGGGAGGTCCGGTGGACTTCGAACTCGACGAGACCCATGCGGAGTTGCGCGCGCTGGCCGCGTCGGTGCTGGACCGGGAGGCGGACCAGGCCAGGATCGAGGCGCATGAGCGCGGCGGCCGGCCGTACGACGCGGGGGCGTGGAAGGCGCTGGCGCAGGCGGGCCTGCTCGGCGCGTGCCTGCCTCCCGAGGCGGGCGGGGCCGGGCTCGGCCCGCTCGCGATGGCGGTGATCCTGCGTGAGGCGGGGGCACGCGTCGCGCCGGTTCCGGCGCTGCCCGGCCTGATCGCCGCGCTGACCGTCGCCGGGCACGGGACGGACGCGCAGCGGCGGGCGCTCGCGCCGTTCGGCGAGGGGGAGGAGGTGCTGACCGTCGCCTCCCGCGAGGCCGGGTCGGGTCCGAGCGACCCGCCGACCGTGATCGCCAGGGACGGAAGGATCACCGGGCGGCCCGGAATCGTCCCGTACGCCGCCGAGGCGTCGGCCATCCTCGTGCCCGCGCTCTCCGACGGCGAGGCCGCGCTGTTCCTCGTACGGCCGGGGGACGCGCAGGTGCGGCCGGTCCCGACGGCGACCGGGGAGTCCGCGGCCGTGGTCACCCTGGAGGACGCGCCGGGCGAGATGGTGGGGGAGCAGGGCGCCGCGGCCGTCGCCGCGCTCCGGCTGAACACCCTGGCCGCCGTGACCGCGACCGCCTCCGGGGTCCTCGCGGGCGCGCTCGCTCTGACCAAGGGACACATCGCCGCGCGCAGGCAGTTCGACCGGGTGCTCGCCGAGTTCCAGGCCGTGACCATGCAGATCGCCGACGTCTACATCGCCGCACGCGCGCTCGACGTCGCCATGTGGACGGGCGTGTGGCGGCTGGGCGAAGGGCTGCCCGCGGAGCGGGACCTGGCCGTCGCCGCCTACAACGCGGCCGGAGAAGCCGTACGGGCGCTCTACACCTGCCAGCACCTGCACGGCGGCATCGGCCTCGACCTGACCTATCCGCTGCATCGTCACTTCGGCCTGGGCAAGCACCTCGCCCATCTGCTCGGCGGCGAGCAGGCCCAACTCGAACTGATCGGAGCCCTGGTCTGATGTTCATCGAACTGACGGCGGAGCAGCGGCGGCTCCGCGACGACCTGCGCGACTACTTCGCGTCCTGCCTGACCGCCGAGCAGCGCGCCGAGATCGCCCGCGACCCGTTCGGGGAGGCGTACATGGCGCACTGCCGCAGGCTGGGCCGCGACGGCAAGCTCGGCCTCGGATGGCCGAAGGAGTACGGCGGGGGCGGCTACGGCCCGGTGGAGCAGCAGATCTTCGCCAACGAGGTGACGCGGGCCGAGGTGCCCTACCCCCTGATCACGTTGCAGACGGTCGGCCCGACGCTGATGCGGTACGGCACGCAGGCGCAGAAGGAGTTCTTCCTGCCGCGCATCCTGGCAGGGGAGTGCCACTTCGCGATCGGCTACAGCGAGCCGGAGGCGGGCACCGACCTGGCCTCGCTGCGGACGACGGCGGTGCTGGACGGCGACCACTACGTGGTCAACGGCCAGAAGGTGTTCACCTCCGGCGCCCACCACGCCGACTACGTCTGGCTGGCGGCGCGCACCGATCCGGCGGCGAAGAAGCACCGCGGGATCACCATGATGATCGTCGACTGCACGGACCCAGGGTTCTCCTGGACGCCGATCATCACGATGGACGGCCGCCACCACACCAACGCGACGTACTACTCGGACGTGCGAGTCCCGCTCGACATGGTCGTCGGCGAGGTGGACAAGGGCTGGGACCTGATCGTCAGCCAGCTCAACCACGAACGCGTCACGCTCGGGCCCGCCGGCAACATCGGGCACACCCTCGACCGTTTCGCCCGCTGGGCGAAGAGCAACCGGGGGCGCGACGGCGCGCCGCTGTGGGAGCACCCCGACGTACGGCGGGCCGTGGCCGAGGTGTACGCGTACTTCCGCACGAACGAGCTGCTGAACTGGCAGGTCGCGGCGTCGATGGATCTCGGCTGGCTGGGGGCGCCCGACGCGTCGGCCACCAAGGTCTACGCCTCGGAGCGGGTGCAGGACGTCGGCCGGATCGTCGGCGACACGCTGGCCCGCTTCGGCGATCCGTACGACGAGGAGACGTGCGACCTGATCGAGCGGGTGGACCGGGGCGTCAAGGGCGCGCTCGTGCTCACCTTCGGCGGCGGAGTCAACGAGGTCCAGCGTGAGCTGATCGCCATGCTCGGGCTCGGGCTGCCCAAACCGCCACGATGAGCACGGGCCCGGTGGTGTGGGCGTTCCGGTCTCAGGGCGTGAAGACCGTCGGCACGTTGAAGAAGACGATCAGCGCGATGATCAGGCAGATCAGGATGCCGACGACCTCCCACAGCCAGTCGTAGTGCCGGTCGCCCTTGACGCGCCGGCCCCTGGCCATGCCCCTGCCCGCGCCGTCGCCGCCGGACGACTTGCCGGCGTGCTTGCTGCCCGTGCTCCTGCCTGCCGTGCTCCTGCCTGCCGTGTGCTTGTGGCCCGGACGGCGGGAGGGGGCGGACGGAGGGACGGGGACCACCGCGGCGGCCGGGTGGACGAGGGCGTCGGTCGCCGTCGCGGACGCCTCTGCGGCATGCTCGCCGGTCGTCTCCGCCGGCGGCTCCTCGGCCGCGCGGAAAGGCTCGGCAGGGAGGAACGGCTCGGCCGGTCGCTCGGCCTCCTGCGGCGCGGACGCGAACGTGTCCACGGGAGGCGCGGCCGGGAAAAGCGCCTCGGAGGGCGGCGTCAGCGGAGACTCGTCGGACGGCTCCTCGGTCCGGGGGAAGGCGTCGGCGGGCTCGGCCTGCCGCGACGTGCCCGCCGCCTCGGCCGTGCCGAACGCGTCGAAGGGCACGGCGAAGCGGAGCGTGTCGAACAACGCGTCCAGCGGCTCCGCCGGGCGGGGCGTGTCGGCGGCGCCGAAGGCGTCGAAGGGCTCCGCGGGGCGCGAGGTGGCGCCGAAGGCCTCGAAAGGCCCTTCGGAGCGCGGGGCTGTGCCGAAGGCGTCGAACGGCTCTGCGGGGCGCGAGGTGGTGCCGAAGGCGTCAAAAGGCTCCGCCGGGCGCGGTGGGGCGGTGCCGAAGGCGTCCAAGGGCTCTGCCGGGCGGGAAGCTGTGCCGAAGGCGTCGAAGGGCTCCGCAGGGCGGGGCGTACTGGCGGTGCCGAAGGCGTCGAACGGATCCGCACGATGGGAGGCGGCGGTGGCGCCGAAGGCGTCGAACGGCTCGGAAGTGGTCTTCGCGACGTCCGGGGCAGGTGGCGGCGTGGCCGGCGAGGTCTGCGCGGATTCCTGCGGTGACGCCTGCGGCTCCACGGGCGCGGCCAGGGCCGCAGGGCGCTCGGCGGGCGCGGGCCGCCCGGTGCGCTTCCTGCGCAGACGGCCCTCGCTGAGCGAGTTCAGCAGCGCTCCGCGCAGCCGGGGCATGGGCTCGGTCGTCGCCTCGTGCTTGGCCTTGCGCCGGGGGCCCTGCGGCTGCGCGATGGCGTCGGTCTTGACCACGCAGGTGTTGGTGACCTGGTCGGGGTCGCTCAACGGCAGCGGCCAGGTCGGAGTGGTCGGCCACAGCCTCTTGGTGACCAGTTTGGAGGACTGTTCCCCGCCCGTCGTGGCGCTCCCCGGCTCCTCGTACGGCAGCGCCGCCAGCACCCGGTCGCGCACGGACGCGGCCGGCCGCCGCCAGGGCAGCCGGGCCAGCACGTCGCCGACGGGGGAGACGCCGATGGCGTCGTAGACCTCGGTGACGGAGGCGGGCACGAACGGCGCCGACCTCGCGGCGGTGACCGCCGTCTCCAGCGTCTGGGTGAAGCGGCGCGTCGCCCCCGCGATCAGTTCCTCGGCGGTGTCGGCCGCCACGTCGAGGACCAGCGCCAGTTCGGGCGCCGGCAGGCCGCATATCTCCGACAGGAGCAGGACCTCACGCTGGTGGGGCCGGATGTCCCGGAACACCCGCTCGATCAAGGCGGTGGCGGGGTCGGCGACGGAGTCGACGGCCGGCAGCGCGTAGCTGACGTCCCGGCGGTAGATCTCCCGGCGCGCCAGCGCGTACAGCGCGGCGCGTGAGGGCGGCTCGGCGGTCGGAGCGGTGGTGAAGACGGCCACCACGGCGTCGGCGGCGGACGCGGTCTCACCGAGCTGGTCGTGGCAGTACGCGAACAACCCCGCCGCGTGACGCTCGTAGAGCTCGGCGATCAGCTCGCTCCTGGAGCGCTGACCGGTGAGCGGTGCAGTCACGACCGGCTCCTCTTGAGTTTCGTGGCTGGTCCGTTCGGAGGGACGCGGCGGAGGGACGGGAGAGGCGTGAGAGTAATCATGCCAACACATCACCGCGCCACGCATCATGAGATGCCCTATTGATAGATATCTAGGCCCGGATATCGGAGGTTCCCACCGTAGGCTGGCCGCCGGGTGGTGTGTCCGGAACGGGTCGCGTTGGATATCCGGGAGGTTCACGGGGAAGAGCGAGTAGGCCTCCCGACGTTGGCTTGATCGCACACTCTTTCGAAGGGCGAGATGGCGTGATCACGTTCGAAGACGTCACCAAGCGCTACCGGGATGGAACGGTGGCCGTGGACGACCTCAGCCTGGAGGTGCCCACAGGTGCGATCACCGTGTTCGTGGGCCCCTCCGGCTGCGGCAAGACCACGTCGCTGCGGATGATCAACCGCATGATCGACGCCACCTCCGGCCGCATCACCCTGGACGGTCAGGACGTGCGCGAGATCGACCCGCCCACGCTCCGGCGCGGCATCGGGTACGTGATCCAGCAGGCGGGCCTGTTCCCGCACCGCAAGATCGTGGACAACGTGGCGACGGTGCCCTACCTGCTGGGCTGGAGCAAGAAGAAGGCGCGCACCCGCGCGATGGAGCTGCTCGAACTGGTCGGGCTCGACCCCGGCCTGGCCGGCCGCTATCCCTTCCAGCTCTCCGGAGGGCAGCAGCAGCGCGTCGGCGTGGCGCGGGCGCTCGCGGCCGACCCTCCGGTGCTGCTCATGGACGAGCCGTTCAGCGCCGTCGACCCGATCGTGCGGGCCAGCCTCCAGGACGAGCTGCTGCGCCTGCAGTCGGAGCTGCGCAAGACGATCGTGTTCGTCACCCACGACATCGACGAGGCGGTCAAGCTCGGCGACACGGTGGCCGTCCTGCGCGTCGGCGGGCGGCTGGCCCAGATGGCCGGCCCGGCCACGCTGCTCACCGAGCCCGCCGACGACTTCGTCCGCGAGTTCCTCGGCCGCGACCGCGGCATCCGGCGGCTGTCGTTCATCTCGGCCAAGGAGGTGCGGCTGAGCCCGTCGCCGTCCGATCTGGTGACCGACGAGGACGGCAGGGCGCTCGGCTGGCGGACCGCGGACGGGCTCGCGACGCACGGCACCTTCAACCCCGAGACCGACTCGCTGCGCGTGGCGCTCGACGCGGCGTTGCTGTCGCCCAACGGCACCGCGGTCGCGGTGGACGAGGAGGGCCGCGTGCGCGGCGTGGCCGGCCGGGACGCGATCGACGAACTGCTCGCCGAGTACGCGCCGCCTGCCGCGGGCCCCGCCCGGGGCGGGCCGAGCGGCGGCTCCTCCTCAGGCGCCGGCGACTCCGAGGAGGCGCCCGCGTGACCGAGGAGCCCCTGGTCCGCTGGGACTGGATCGCGCGCAACTGGGCCAACGGAGGCCCCACCGCGATCAGCGCCCTGCTGGAGAACCACGTCGTGATGGCCTTCCTGCCCGTGCTGTTCGGGCTGGTCGTCGCCCTGCCGCTGGGCCTGGCCTGCGTGCGCTGGCGCTGGCTCTACCAGCCGACGGCCGCGCTGATGAACGTCACCTACTCGCTGCCGTCCCTCGTGCTGTTCTCGATCTTCCTGTCGGTCACCGGGCTCACCCGGTCGACCGTCGTCATCCCGCTGACGTTCTTCGCGCTCGCGGTCCTGATCCCCGCCGTGGTGGACGGCCTGGCCTCGGTGCCCGATCCCGTACGGCAGTCGGCGGTGGCGATGGGGTTCCGGCCCGCGCGCCGGCTGCTCAGGGTCGAGTTGCCGGTCGCGGTGCCGGTGGTCCTGGCCGGGCTGCGGGTCGCGACCGTGTCCAGCATCAGCCTGGTCAGCGTGGGCGCGCTCATCGGCCAGGGCGGGCTGGGCAACCTGTTCATCGACGGCTGGCAGCGGCAGTTCTACACGCCGATCGTGGTCGGGATCGTGCTCATCGTCCTGCTCGCCGTGCTCGCCGACGGGCTGCTCGTGCTCGCGCAGCGGCTGCTGACCCCCTGGTCCCGGGCGAGGAGGACGGCGTGAACTGGCTGGCCGACTTCTTCGGCGACGCGGCGCACTGGTCGGGCCCGGACGGCATCCCGGTCCGGCTGCTCGAGCACCTGGAGTTCTCCGCGGCGGCCTTCCTCGTCGCGGCGCTGATCGCCGTGCCGCTCGGCATGCTCATCGGCCACACGGGCCGCGGCGCGCTGATCGTCGTGATCGCGGCGAACGCCGCCAGGGCGTTGCCGACGCTCGGCCTGCTCGTGCTCGTGGTGCTGCTGGCGGGCGTGGGGACCGTCCTGCCGGTGCTGATCCCGCTGATCGTGCTGGCGGTCCCGCCCATCCTCGTGAACACGTACGAGGGCGTGCGGGGGGTGGACGCCGACCTGCGCGACGCGGCGTACGGCATGGGCCTGCGCGGGCGTCAGGTGCTGTTCCAGACGCTGACCCCGGTCGCGCTGCCGCTGATCCTGCTGGGCCTGCGCCTCGCCGCCATCCAGGTCGTCTCGACCGCCACCGTCGCGGCGTTCGTCGGGCTGGGCGGGCTCGGCCGGTTCATCATCGACGGCCTGGCCACCAAGACCTATGCGGACGTGATCGGGGGAGCGGTCCTGGTGGCCGCCCTCGCCCTGGCCGTCCAGTTCGCCTTCCTCCTGCTCGACCGGGTGGCCGTCTCGCCCGGTGTCCGTCAGGTCCGCTAATCTCGCTATTATCCCCCTAAAATGAAGGGATTTTTTGGTATGAGACGTATCTTCGGCGTCGCGGTGGTCGCCCTGACCGCGGCGCTCACGTTATCGGGCTGCGGGGGCTCCGACCCCCTTTCCACGACCGCGTCCGCCGCCCCGTCGGCGTCGGGCTCGGGCGACGCCGCCGCCGCGAAGGTCGTCGTCGGCTCCTTCAACTTCCCCGAGAGCGTCCTGCTCGCCTCGATGTACGCCCAGGCCCTTCAGGCCAAGGGGGTCACGGTCGAGGAGAAGCCCAACATCGGCAGCCGCGAGGTCGTCTACGACCAGGTCAAGAGCGGCGGCCTGACCGTGCTGCCCGAGTACGCCGGGTCGCTGCTGGCGTTCGTCGACAAGTCGAGCACGGCCAGGACCAAGGACGAGATCCTCGCGGGCCTGAAGGCCAAGCTGCCCGCGGAGCTGGAGATCCTGGAGCCCGCGGCGGCCGAGGACAACAACTCGCTCACGGTCACCAAGGCCACGGCCGAAAAGTACAAGCTCAGCACCATCGAGGACCTCGCCAAGGTGGCGAAGGACTTCGTGGTCGGCGGCCCGCCGGAGTTCAAGCAGCGTCAGGAGGAGAACTTCAAGAACGTCTACGGCCTGGAGTTCAAGCAGTGGAAGCCCACCGGGGACACCACCGCTGACGCGATCAAGAGCGGCACGGTTCAGGTGGGCAACGTGTTCACCACCGACCCCAAGATCGTGCTGAACGACCTCGTGCCGCTGCAGGACAACAAGAACGCCTTCGGCTCGGAGAACGTGACGCCCCTCGTCTACAAGGCCGGGGTGAACGACACCGTGACCTCCACGCTGAACGCGGTCTCCGCCAAGCTGGACACCCAGACGCTGGGCACCTTGATGAAGCGGATCTCCGTCGACAAGGACGACCCGCCCGTGGTGGCCAAGGACTGGCTCACGCAGAACGGCCTGCTCTGACAGCGAGCATGTAGGTGAACGCCTCCCGGTGGAGCATGGCTCTTGCTCAGAACCGGGAGGCGTTCGTCTGTGCTCACCTATCGGTCCGATGCGGTGTCGTGTCAGCGGCCGCGTCAGCACGGCGACGGCCCGATGTCAGCGCGGCCGGCGATCGTGGATGCCATGAACGGAAAAGCGATCGCGGCCTCGGGGCCGCGAAAGGCT
Organism: Microbispora sp. KK1-11; assembly: GCF_006874435.1. Taxonomy (NCBI): domain Bacteria; kingdom Bacillati; phylum Actinomycetota; class Actinomycetes; order Streptosporangiales; family Streptosporangiaceae; genus Microbispora; species Microbispora sp. KK1-11. The sequence continues at coordinate 20,316 of NZ_VIRJ01000016.1, forward strand.
TCCGGAGACAACGCCGTGCTCGGCGGCTGACGAGGGGAATGGCCATGGAACACACCGTCACGACGATGCCGACCGCGCGCCGGCCCGGATGCCCCTTCGACCCGCCGAAGGAGCTGATCCAGGCCCGCGAGCACGGCCCGATCAGCCGCTTCCCCTTCCCGGACGGACACGAGGGCTGGCTGGTCACCGGATACGACCTGGTCCGGTCGGTCCTGGCCGACCCGCGGTTCAGCTCGCGCAAGGAGCTCATGCGCCACCACCCGCTGATCGACTACGGCGACATCGAGGTCCCCCCGGCGCCGCCCGGAGAGTTCCTCCTCATGGACGAGCCGCAGCACAGCCGCTATCGCAAACCACTGGTGGGCAAGTTCACCGTACGGCGGATGCGACTGCTCACCGAGCGCGTCGAGCAGGTCACCGCCGACCACCTGGACGCCATGGAGAAGGCCGGGCCGCCGGCGGACCTGGTGACCGCGTTCGCCAAGCCCATCCCCGCCGTCATCATCTGCGAGCTGCTGGGCGTGCCGTACGAGGACCGGGGCTCCTTCCAGGACAACATCGACAAGTTCCTCGGCGGGGAGGTCGGCGACGAGGAACTGATCGCGGCCTACACCGCGACCCAGCAGTACCTCGCGGAGCTGGTGGCCGCCAAGCGCGCCAACCCCACCGACGACGTGCTCAGCGACCTCACTGACAGCGAACTGACCGACGAGGAGCTGCAGGGGATGGCCCTGATCCTGCTGTCGGCCGGATTCGACACCACCGCGAACATGCTGGCACTGGGCACCTTCGCGCTGCTGCAGAACCCGGACCAGCTCGCCGCGCTGCGCGCCGAGCCCACGCTCGCCGACCAGGCCGTCGAAGAGCTGCTGCGCTACCTGAGTGTCGCCAAGCAGTTCCACAGGGTCGCGCTGGAGGACGTCGAGCTGGGCGGCCGGACCATCGCGGCCGGGACGACGGTCATTCTGTCCCTCAACACCGCCAACCGCGATCCGGAGCGCTTCCCCAACCCCCACGTGCTCGACCTGCGCAGGCAGGACGGCGGCCACCTGGCCTTCAGCCACGGCATCCACCAGTGCCTGGGCCAGCAGCTGGCCCGCGTCGAGATGCGGGTCGCCTTCCCCGCGCTGCTCGACCGCTTCCCCACGCTGCGCCTGGCCGTACCGGCCGAGGAGGTCGGCCTGCGGCCGGAGACCGCCGACATCTACGGGGTGAAGAGCCTCCCGGTCACCTGGGACGTGTGACCGCGAGATACGGCTGATCCCCGGCTGGTGAGCCCCCGACCGACCCAGGGCCGGATCGACGCAGGTGGCCGGATCGACGCAGGTGGGCGGTGCGCGCGCGGCCGCGGTTAGCCGATGTCGCCACGGCTCGGCACAATTGCTGACGTGCGAGTCGAACTGCTCGGACCGTTCGAGGTCCGCAACCGCGATGGGGCCGTGGTGGAGGTTCCCGGGATTCGGCTGCGCGCACTGCTCGCCGCGCTCGCCCTCGAACCTGGCCGGATCGTCACGCGGGCGAGGCTGGTGGACTGGATCTGGGGGGAACGGCCGCCCGCGGACGAAGCCAATGCCCTGCAGGCGCTGGTGTCCAGGCTGCGCAGGGTGTTGCCGGACGGCGTGATCGAGGCGGACTCCGGCGGCTACCGGCTGGCCGTGGCTCCTGATGCCGTGGACGTGTGCCGGTTCGAGCGCCTGGTCGGTCAGGCCCGTGCCGCCGAGCCCGCGGCGCGGGCCGATCTGCTGCGCTCGGCCCTGGCACTGTGGCGCGGTAAGGCCATGGCGGACATCGCGCTGCGCGACAGCGACGCGTTCGACGCCGCGGTCGCGCGTCTGGACGAACTCCACGTCGCCGCGCTCGGGGACCGGGTGGATGCGGACATCCGCCTCGGCCGTGGCTCGGAGCTGGTCTCCGAGCTGACCGAGCTGGTCGCCGCGTACCCGCTGCGGGAGGGGTTCGTGGCGGCCCTGATGCGAGCGCTCGCCGAGGCGGGACGCGCGGCCGAGGCGTTGACCGTGTACCAGCGGACGCGTGAGCGGCTCGCCGAGGAGTTGGGCGCCGATCCGTCGGCCGAGCTCGCCGCGCTGCACACCGCGGTGCTGCGGGGCGAGCTGGGCGGGCGGGCGGACACCCACAGGACGAACCTGCGCGCCGAGCTGACGAGTTTCGTCGGCAAGGACGACGACGTCTCCGCGGTCGCCGGTCTGGTCGTCAAGCACCGGCTGGTCACCTTGGCGGGGGCGGGCGGCTCAGGCAAGACGAGACTGGCCACGGAGACCGCGCGGACGATGCTCACCGAGCTGCCGGACGGGGCGTGGCTGGTCGAACTGGCCTCGGTGCGGGCGGGCGGTGACCTGGCGCAGGCCGCCCTTACCGCGATCGGCCTGCGCGACCAGGCACTGCTCGGCGCCGCGCGGGGCGGGGAGCCGATGGACCAGCTCATCGCCGCGGTCCGGGAGCGCGCGATCTTGCTGATCCTGGACAACTGCGAGCACGTGATCGAGGCGGCCGCGGCTTTCGCCGATCGGCTGCTGGGGGAGTGCCGGAGGCTGCGGATTCTGGCCACGAGCAGGGAGCCGCTCGGTATCACCGGGGAGGTCCTGTGGCAGGTCGAGCCGCTCGCGCTGCCCGCGAAGGGAGCGGACCCCTCCGCGGCCGGGTCCTCGCCCGCCGTGCGGCTGCTGCGCGACCGCGCGGAACTGGTGCGCAAGGACATCGGCTCCGACGCGCACACCCTGTCGGCCATGGCCCGGATCTGCCGGGCGCTCGACGGGATCCCGCTGGCGATCGAACTGGCCGCGGCACGGCTGCGCACCATGTCCGTCGATCAGCTGGCACGCCGGCTCGATGACCGATTCCTTCTGCTGACCGGCGGCAGCCGTACGGCGCTGCCCCGGCACAAGACGCTGCGCGCGGTCGTGGACTGGAGCTGGGACCTGCTGACCGAGGCCGAGCGCCGCGTGCTGCGGCGGCTGTCGGTGTTCTCCGGCGGGGCGAGCCTGGAAGCGGCCGAACGGGTCTGCGGGGACGAGGCGTTCGCCGGCGAGCAGGTGCTCGACGTGCTGACCACGCTGATCGAGAAATCGCTGCTGCTCGCCGACGGCGAGGGCACGCCGCGCTACCGGATGCTCGACACCATCAGGGAGTACGCGGCGCACCGGCTCGCCGAGGCCGGGGAGACCGAGCCGGCGCGCCGGGCGCACCTCGCCTACTTCACCGAGCTGGCCGAGACGGCCGATCCGCACCTGCGCCGGGCCGAGCAGCTGGAATGGCTGGCCAGGCTCGAGGCCGAGCACGACAACATCAGCGCGGCCCTGCGCGGGGCGATCGCCGAGGGACGGGCTCAGGACGCGATGCGGCTGGTCGGGGCCGCGGGCTGGTACTGGTACCTCAGCGGGCACAGGGCCGAGGGCACCGAGCTGAGCATCGCGGCGGCCTCGATGCACGGTGAGGTGTCCGACGAGGTGCGGGCGATGGCGTACACCATCGTGGTGGTGTTCGTGACCTCCAGGGTCGGCGGCGATCAGTTTCAGGCGCGGGAGTGGATCGAGGAGGCGCACCGGCTCGCCCAGCGCAGCGGGTATCGCAATCCGCTGCTCGGGTTCGTCGCGCCGCTGGAGCGGATGCTGCAGGGCCCGGCGGAGTTCCTGCCCGCGTTCGAGCCGCTCATCGGCGACGACGATCCGTGGGTGCGCGCACAGGCCAGGCTCGCTCGTGGCCGGCTGCGGCTCACGCTCGGCGGCGACGAGACCGATGTGGACATCGACGCCGAGATCGGCCTCGCCGAGTTCCGTACTCTGGGTGACCGGTGGGGAATCTCGCTGGCGCTGACCTTCCTGGCCGATCGGCTCGCCATGCGCGGTGAATTCGCACGCGCGTGCGAACACTACGAAGAGGCGGCTGTGGCGCTGACCGAGGTGGGCGCGACGGAGGACGTGGTCGGTCTGCGGGCGCGGCAGGCTCAGCTGTACTGGCTGCTCGGTGACGAGCCGTCCAGCACCTCCGCGATGGCCGAAGCGCAGCGGTGCGCGGGCGGGATCACCTGGCCGGGCGTGCTCGGCGAGCTGGCGTTCTCTGCGGCACAACTGGCGCGCTGGCGCGGCGAGCCGGACCAGGCACGCCGGCATCTGGCCAAGGTGGGGGCGACGCCGGACAACATGGCGATGGACCAATCCGCCCGTGCCCGGACCATGGACCTGTACGGCTACCTCACCGAGGATCTCGCAGAGGCCCGCGAGTATCGGACCGAGGCGTTCCGTGCGGTTGTGGATGTGATGTACCCGCCGATGATCGCCGAGGTGCTGATCGGGATCGCGGATCTCGCGCTGCGCCAGGGAGACTACGAGCAGGCCGCGCGACTGCTCGCGGCGAGCGACGCCGTGCGCGGCACGCCGGATCGTTCGCAGCCGGACGCTTCCAGGATCGCCGCGGAGACGCGAAATCGCCTCGGTGAATCCGTGTTCACCGAGGCGATCCGTGACGGCGGGAGGCGGGATTGGCGCGAGCTGGCCGAGATCACGCTCGCTTGTTGAACGACGCGCGCGCCCACAGGTAGCCGACCAACGTCAGCCCCACGCACCAGGCGATCGCCGTGATGGCCGAGCCCGCCGACGGCGCGCCCGTCAGCAACCCGCGCAGGGTTTCGATGATCGGGGTGAACGGCTGATACTCGGCGAACTGCCGCGCACCGGGACCCATCTTGTCGGCCGGCACGAACGCGCTGCTCAAGAAGGGCAGGAGCATCAGCGGGACGGCGGCGAAGCCCGCGCTCTCCGGCGTCTTCGCCGCGAGACCGAACGCGACGGTCAGCCAGCCGATCGCCAGCACCGTCAGCACGACGATGCCGATCACGCCGAGCCATTCCGCGAAACCCGCCGACGGCCGGAATCCCATCAGGAACGCGACCCCGGTGACGAACGCGATGGCCACCAGGCTCCGCAGCATGGTGGCGATCACATGCGCGTTCAGCACCGCGGCACGGGACACGTCCATGACGCGAAGCCGGTTGATGAACCCGGTCGTCATGTCGGAGTTCACCGCGACCGCGGTGGCGCCGACGCCGTAGCAGATGGTCGTCAGCATCAGCCCCGGCGTCGCGTAGTCGGCGTAGCCGACGCCGACGCTGAACGCGTCGCCGAACACGTAGACCATCAGGAACATCAGGAAGACCGGCATGACGATGCCGTTGAACAGCGCGACCGGATTTCGCATCGTGTGCCGGAAGTTGCGCCGCAGCATGGTCGTGGAATCCGCGATGACGTTCATCGGGCGTTGATCTCCTTGTTCGCGTTGCCGGTGAGGGCGAGGAAGACGTCGTCCAGGTCCGGGGTGTGCACCGACAGCTCCTCGACGTCGATGGAGTGCGCGTCGAGCTGTTCGAGCAGCGCGCGCAACGACCGCACCCCGCCGTCGCCGGGCACCCGCAAGGTCAGCTCTTCGTCGTCACCCGTGGACCCGGGCAGGATCCGTGCCGCGGCGTCGAGCTCGTGCCGGCCCGTGAACCGCAGCCGGACGTGGCTGCCGGGAACCCGGCGCTTGAGCTCGTCGGCGGTGCCCTCCGCGACCAGCCGGCCCTGATCGAGCACCGCGATGCGGTCGGCGAGCTGGTCGGCCTCCTCCAGATACTGGGTGGTGAGGAAGATGGTCGTACCGTCGGCGACCAGTTCCCGGATGATCTCCCACATGGTGCGGCGGCTGCGCGGGTCGAGTCCCGTCGTGGGCTCGTCCAGGAAGATGATCTGCGGCTCGCCGACCAGCGTCATGGCGAGGTCCAGCTTGCGGCGCATGCCGCCGGAGTAGGACGCCGCCGGTTTGCCCGCCGCTTCGGCCAGATCGAACCGGTCGAGCAACCGGGCGGCGATCCGCCGGCCCTCCGCCTTCGGCAGGTGCAGGAGATCCGCCATCAGCAGCAGGTTCTCCTCGCCGGTGAGCAGGTCGTCCACCGAAGCGAACTGCCCGGTGACCCCGATCGCCGCGCGCACCGCCTTGGTCTCCGTCGCCACGTCGTGCCCGGCGACGACCACCTTGCCGGCGTCGGGGGTCAGCAGCGTGGTCAGCACGTTCACCGTCGTGGTCTTGCCGGCGCCGTTGGGCCCGAGCAGGGCGAAGATCGTGCCGGCCCTGACGTCCAGGTCGATGCCGTCGAGCACGACCTTGTCCTTGTATGCCTTTCGCAGTCCCGAGGCCGCGATCGCTGATCCGTTCATGTCGTTCACGATCGCCGACCGCTCTGATGCCGGGCCGTCGCCGTGCTGACGCGCCCGCTGACACGGGCTGTATTACCCGCTTCGCTCGTCGGGGCACTCTTATCCGCCGGGTCGTGCCGGAGGCGTGCGAGGGCACAGTCCCTCGTCGTTCGGGAGTTCGTTCCTCACTCCCTCTCTCCTCAGTCCAGATCGGCGGCGCGCCCCTCCGGCTCGCTCGGGTTGCCCGCTTCGCTCGTCGGGGCGCTTGGTGCCTCCTGGTTATCGGGACAGGGCGAGGTTCACCACGTCGGCGACGGCGCCGTCGGCGCAGGCGCCGACCACGACGTCCGCCGCGGCCCGGACCGTCACGGTGCCGGGGATCGCCAGGTCGGGGAGCGGATCGCCGATCAGCACGCACTTGGTGATCTCATCGGGCGGCAGGGCCGACCAGTCGCCCGGATCGCGCAGGTCGATGCCGTCGCGCCGGGCGTAGTCCCGCAGCTGCGGCATCGTCGTGCACGGCCAGCGCCTCACCTCCGCAGAACGCCACCGGGTAGACGCCCTCGGGAAGGTCGCCGAACATCTCCAGCAGCGTCCGCCACGCGCCCGGCGGCAGGTGACGGGAGCGCAGCACCGCCCCCGTGCCGAGCTCCACCGTACGGGCGCCGTTGTAGAGGATCGCGGCCCCGCTGCCTGCCATCGCACCCTCCGTGCTCCTTCGCTTGCCGCCACGCCGACCACACCGGCCGTGATGGACTGGGTCATGCTCACCGGGCTGCCGAGGGCCGAGCTGCCGAGCACGGCGCCGGTGGCCGCCGTCTCCGCCGAGACGACATGCAGCGGCCGGGTGATGACCAGGCCGCGCCCGAGCCGGGCGCCGACCCGGGAGAGAGCCGCCAGCGCCCCGGCGAGGAAGAGCGCCGCGAGGACGGCCATCCACACCGGCGGGACGTCGACGGGGCCCACCCGGCCGAGGGAAGCGCAGCCCGCGGCCGGTCAGGGTCGCCCCGTCGTTGGCCCCGCTGATCAACGTGAAGAGCACCGCCGCCGCGGCGAACGCGAGCGTCCACCCCATCAGAGGTAGGGCCGCTGGTCACGCTTGGCCTCGTCGTAGCGCTCGCGCGCGGCGCGTGCCTCGGCGAGCCCGGACACCTCGGCCACCGGCACGTCCCACCACGCCTCGGCGCCCGGCGCGGGGCCGGGGACCGTCTCGACGTAGACCACGGTCGTGCGGGGGGACGCGACGGCCTTGGCGAGCGCGGCCCGCAGGGTCTGCGGGTCGGCCGCCGTCAGCACGTCGGCGCCGAGGCTGGCGGCGTTGGCGGCGAGGTCCACCGGCAGCCGCTCCCCGTCGAGCCGGCCGCTCGGTCCGCGCTTGCGGTAGGCGGTGCCGAGCCGGAGCGCGCCGACCGACTCGCTCAGCGCGCCGATCGAGGCGAAGCCCTGGTTGTCGACCAGGACGACGACGAGCTTGACGCCCTCCTGCACGGCGGTGGCGATCTCCTGGGCCATCATCAGGTAGGACCCGTCGCCGACGAGCACGAACACCTCGCGCTCCGGGGCGGCGAGCTTCACCCCCAGCCCTCCGGCGATCTCGTAGCCCATGCAGGAGTAGCCGTACTCGACGTGGTACTGCCCGGGGTCGGAGGCGCGCCAGAGGCGGTGCAGGTCGCCCGGCATCGACCCGGCCGCGTTGACCACCACCCCGCCTGCGGCGACCTCGTTGAGGACGCCGAGCACCACCGGCTGGGTCAGCTCGGTCCCGCCGTAGAACCGGTCGGTCTCGGCCTGCCACGCGGCGGCCAGCTCGGCAGCCCGGCTCGTCCAGTCCGGGTCGGCCCGCCAGTCCACGTCATCCAGCGCCTTCAGGGCCTCGCGGGCGTCGGCGACGAGCGTCTCGGCCGCGTGCTTGGCCGCGTCGAACGCCGCCACGTTGACGTTGAGGAACCGGGCCTGCCGGAACAGCGTCCGCGAGGCGGTGGTGAAGTCGCTGTAGCGGGTGCCGATCCCGATGACCAGGTCGGTCTCGCGGGCCAGGGTGTCGGCCGCGCGGGTCCCGGTGTGCCCGATCGCGCCGACCGCGCACGGATGGTCGTACGGCACCGCGCCCTTGCCGGCCTGGGTCTCGGCCACCGGCACGCCGTGGCGTCCCGCGAAGCGGGCCAGCTCGGCGCAGGCGCCGCTGTACTTGACCCCGCCCCCGGCGACGATCAGCGGGCGGCGCGAGCCGCGCAGCAGCTCGGCGGCCCTGGCCAGGGCGGCGGGTTCGGGGACCGGCCGGGCGACGTGCCAGACCCTGCGGGCGAACAGCTCCTCTGGCCAGTCGTACGCCTCGGCCTGCACGTCCTGCGGCAGCGCCAGCGTCACCGCGCCGGTCTCGGCGGGGTCGGTGAGCACCCGCATGGCCCCCAGCAGCGCCGCCGGAAGCTGCTCGGGCCGGTTGACCCGGTCCCAGAAGCGGCTGACGGGCCTGAGGCAGTCGTTGACGCTGACGTCGTACGACCGGGGGTCCTCCAGCTCCTGGAGCACCGGCGAGGCGACCCGGGTGGCGAACAGGTCGCCGGGCAGCAGCAGCACCGGCAGCCGGTTGATCGTGGCCAGCGCGGCCCCGGTGACCATGTTGGTCGCGCCCGGCCCGATCGAGCTGGTGCAGGCGAGCGTGGACAGGCGGTCGGACTGCCGGGCGTAGCCGGCGGCCGTGTGCACCATCGCCTGCTCGTTGCGGGCCAGGTAGTAGGGCAGCGGGTCGTGGGTGCCCGCGCCCTGCTCGGCCAGGGCCTGGCCGATGCCCGCGACGTTGCCGTGCCCGAAGATGCCCACGCACCCGGCGATCAGCCGGTGCTCCACGCCGTCGCGCTCGGTCCACTGCTGCGCGAGGAAGCGCACCAGCGCCTGCGCCACCGTGAGCCTCGTCGTGTTCGTCATGACACACCTCCCAGCCGGGGATCGACGGGCTGTCCGGCCCACGAGTCGCGGATCCACGCGTGCCTGGGATCGTCGGAGAAGGCCATGGACCGCTTGTCCGCCGGGCCGGCCAGGACGTTCAGGTAGTAGAGGTCGTAGCCGGGCGCGGCCATCGACGGGCCGTGGTAGCCGTGCGGGACGAGCACCACGTCGCCCGCCGACACCTCGGCCAGCGTCTCGTGGGTGCCGTACACCCGCTGGTAGCCGGGGCCGCCCTCGAAGTAGTAGATCTCCTCGAGCACCGCCTCGTGCTCCGACGGCGTGTCGTGCTTGTGGGGCGGATAGGACGACCAGTTGCCGCCCGGCGTGATCACCTCGACCGCCACCAGCTTGTCGCAGTCGAACGCCTCCGGGGAGCAGAAGTTGTCGACCTGACGGCTCGCCTGCCCCGCGCCCCTGATCTCCACCGGCACGGCGTCGGCCGGGCCGTACCTGATGGGGAAGCGGCGGGCGGCCCGGGCGGCCGGGAGCGCGATCCTGCCCCTGCCGGTGATCGTGACCCGGGCGTCGATCGGCAGGTACGCGAAGTCGGTCGGCCCGGAGAACACCGAGGGGCGTCCGGTGAGCGACAGCCGCAGGCCGTCGGCGACGACGTCGCACGCCCCCGACAGCGGCAGGACCAGCATCTCCTCCTCACCGGTGGACAGCTCCACCGGCCGGTCCGCCAGGTCCACGACCCGCAGCCCGGCGTACGTCCAGCCCGCGGCCTCGGGCGTGATCTCGACGTCCCAGGGGCCGGAGGCGGCCGTGCCGTGGGGAATGTAGGTCATGTGGTCTCCAGCAGGGTGACCGCGGCGTCCACGGCCGCCGCGACGTCGTCGTCCGGTGGGTAGAGCAGCGCACGCCCCGCGACCAGTCCGCGGACGCCCGGCAGGCGCAGGGCCTTGCTCCAGGAGTCCCAGATCTCGTCGGAACTGGGCTCGCCGCCGAGCAGCAGGACGGGCAGCGTCGTGGCCTCCAGGACGCGGTCCATGTCCTCGGTCACCGGGAGCTTGAGCCAGGTGTGGGCGGAGGTCGCCCCAAGCCCCTGGCCGACGCTGATGGCGCGGATCATCGCCTCGGGCGACAGGTCGTGCCGCACCACGCCCCCGACGCGATGGGACCAGAACGGCTCGATCATCGCCATCAGGCCGTGCCGCGCGAGCTGGGTGACGGCCTGCCCGCAGCTCGCCAGCGTGGCGACGGTCGCGTGGTCCTCCAGCCCGATGCGGCAGAGCATCTTGCCGCCGTCGAAGCCCATCGCCGCGAGCGAGTCGGCGTCGTAGGCGGTGAAGCGGTCGTCGAACTCGAACGCCGCGCCCTGGACGCCGCCCCGGTTCATCGAGCCGATCACGATCTTGTCGTCGAGGGCGCCGAGCAGCAGCAGGTCGTCCATGATGTCGGGAGTGGCGAGCAGCCCGTCCACGCCGGGCCGGGCCAGGGCGGTCGTCAGCCGGTCGAGCAGGCTGATCCGGCTCTCCATCGCCATCGGGCGTCCGGCCACGCCGAGCGCGCCCCGGGCCGGGTGGTCGGCCGCGATGATCAGCAGCCGGCCGCGCTCGCTCAGCAGCGGACGGCGCCTGCGGGCCGCGGCCGCCTCGGCCACCCGCTCCGGGTGCCAGGCCCGGTCGTCCAGCAGGCGGCGGTAGTCCTCCTCACGCATGCCCGGCGTCCCCCCTTCCTGCTTCTCCACGAGGGGCGTCCCCCTGGATGACGTTCCCCGGGTCCGGGGGGAGTCCCCGTGCGGAACCCCGTGTCACGACGGTCTCGATCTCGCCGAGGGTCGGCATCGCCGGAGCGCAGGCCAGCCGGCCGGCGACGATCGCGCCCGCGGCGTTGGCGAACCGCAGCGTCCGCTCCAGCGGCCAGCCCGCGAGCAGCGCGTGGCACAGCGCTCCGCCGAAGGCGTCCCCGGCGCCCAGCCCGTTGACCACCTCGACGTCGACGGGCGGCACCTCGGCCGTCTCGCCTGCCGTTATGCCCAGCACTCCCGCAGAGCCCCGCTTGATGATCGCGAGTTCGACCCCGGCGTCGAGCAGGGCCCGGCCGGCCGCCTCGGGATCGCGCAGGCCGGTGGCCACCTCGGCCTCGTCGAGGTTGCCGACCGCGACCGTCACGTGGTCGAGCGCCTCGCGCACGTGCCGCCGGGCCGTGCGCGGGTCGGGCCAGAACATCGGCCGGTAGTCGAGGTCGAGCACGGTGTGCGGGGCGCGTCCCCGGGCCTTCAGCGCCGTCAGGTGCGCACCGCGCGACGGCTCGTCCGACAGCCCGGTCACGGTCGTCCACAGCAGTGCCGCGCCGGTGACGGCGGCCAGGTCGAGCTCGGCGGGGAGGATCTCCAGATCGGGGGCCTTGGGCCAGCGGTAGAAGTACAGCGGGAAGTCCTCAGGCGGCCGGATCTCGCAGAACGTCACGGGGGTCGGCAGGCCGGGCACCGCGGTCACGTAGCGGTCGTCCACGCCGTACTCGCGCAGCGCGTCGTGCACGAACCGCCCGAACGGGTCGGCGCCGGTGCGGGTGATCACGGCGCTGCGGCGGCCCAGACGGGAGGCGGCCACGGCCACGTTGGTCGGGCTGCCGCCCAGGTATTTGCCGAAGGTCGACACCTGCCGCAGGGAGACCCCGACCTGCAGCGGGTAGAGGTCCACCCCGACCCGCCCCATGGTCAGCACCTCCGGCGCCGCCGTCTCAGTGCCGGTCACGCGTCCTCCGGGGAGGCCAGGCCCGTGAGGTAGGCCAGGCTCGCGCGCACGTCCGCCAGAGGGTCGGCGTCGGCCGACGTGAGGATCACGTCCTGCTCCATGACGTACCAGCCGGTGTAGCCGGCGGCCGTCAGGCCGGAGACGATGCCCGCCACGTCGACGTCGCCGCGGCCGAGCGGACGGTACATCCCGGCCCGCACCGCGTCGGTGTAGGCGAGCTCGCTCGCTCTGACCCGCCCGGCGAGGTCCGCGTCGACGTCCTTGAGATGCGCGTGGGCGATCCGCTCGGGGGCCTTCCTGACGACGTCGAGCGGGTCGGCGCCGCCCGCCAGCAGGTGCCCGGTGTCCAGGCAGAGGGAGACGGCCGCGCCCTCGAGGACCCGCTCCACCTCCTCGCCGGTCTCGACCATGGTGCCCACGTGGGGGTGCAGGGTGACCAGGTGGGAGATCTCCCGGTCGATGCGGTCGAGGTTGGACAGCAGCGTCCGCCAGCCCTCGTCGTCCAGGGCGGGGCGTCCGTCGTAGCCGTCCACCCCGGTCGCGGCGGCCAGCACGACCACCGCGTCCGCCTCGAAGGCGGCCACCGTGTCCCGCAGGGCGGGCAGCGGGTCGTGCGCCGGATCGTGCAGGACGACCGGGACGAAGCCGCCGATCGCGCGCAGGCCGTAGCCGCCGAGCAGGGCGGTGCGGCGGTCCGGCTCCGGCGGCAGGAACCCGTCCGGGCCCAGCTCGGTGGCGGTCAGCCCGAGCGCGGCCATCTCGGCCAGCACACGCTCAGGGGTGAGCTGGTGGCCCCAGCCGGGCACCTCGCAGACCCCCCAGGAGATGGGAGCGGCGGCGATCCTCATTTGGTCACCTCCACCACGCGGACGGGACGGTCGGTCCGGCGGGACAGGTCCGCCGCCTCGGCCACGTACAGCGCGGCCAGGGCGTCGCGGACCGTGCAGGGGCTTTCCCCCTCGCCCCGCGCCGCCTCAAGGAATGCGGTCATCTCCGTGACGTACGCCTCCTCGAACCTGGCCTGGAAGTCCGGCCAGGGGTCGCCGTCCGGCGTGAAGCCCTCGGCCGAGCGCAGCGGGGTGCGCCCGCCGAGCCCCGCCGCCCAGGCGCCGCGGGTGCCGGCCAGCTCCATCCGCACGTCGTAGCCCGCGCCGTTGTAGCGCGAGCCCTGCAGGGTGGCCAGCGTGCCGTCGTCCATCGTCAGGATCGCGGCGCTGGTGTCCACGTCGCCCGCCTCGGCGAAATACTCCTCGCCGCGGTTGGCGCCGGTCGCGTAGACCGTGTCCACCTCGCGCCCGGTGACCCAGCGCAGGATGTCGAAGTCGTGGATGTGGCAGTCGCGGAAGATGCCGCCGGACAACGGGATGTAGCCGGCGGGCGGCGGCGCGGGATCGGCGGTGATCAGGTGGACGCGGTGCAGCACGCCCAGGTCGCCGGAGCGCAGCGCGTCGCGGGCGGCCAGGTAGCCCGCGTCGAAGCGGCGCTGGAAGCCGATATGCACGACGGCGCCGGTGCGCTCGACGGTCTCGGCGACCCGCAGCGTCTCCTCCACCGTGGGCGCCGCCGGCTTCTCGCAGAACGCCGGGACGCCCAGCTCACAGGCGCGTTCGAGCGCCTCCGCGTGGGTGGTCGTCGGAGTCGCGATCACCACGGCGTCGGCGTCGAAGGGGTCGCCGACCGTCGCGGACAGCCGTGCCGCCACCTCCTCCGCCCGGCTCCGGTCCACGTCGGAGACCACCAGCTCGTCCGCGACACCGGCAAGGGTGGCGGCATGGAAGACGCCTATGCGGCCAAGGCCCAGCAAACCCACACGCATGTGTCAGCTCCTCGTCCAGAGGCCTCCAGTTCTAGATGAGCGGCAGGTAAAGGTCAAGAGTTTGTCCTGACATTCGGATGAACTATCATCCCGATGAGAAAAGCGTGACTCAGCGCTCGACGAGGGTGACCTCAAGGGAATAGTGCGAGGCTCGATACACGTGTGAGCCGTGCTCGACCGCCCGGCCCTGGTCGTCGTACGTGGTGCGGACCATCGTGAGCAGCGGGCAGCCGCGCCGCTCCTCCAGTAACCGGGCCTCCGCCGGGGTGGCCGCGCGGGCGCCGATGCGCTGGTGCGCCACCCGCATCCGGATGCCGGTCTGGCGCAGCATCTCGTAGAGCCCGCGTTCCACCAGCGACTCGGACGTCAGCGGGGCCAGCCCGAGCGGCAGCCAGTTGTGCAGCAGGGCGAGCGGCTCTCCCATGGCGAACCTGATCCGCTCCAGCCGCAGCACCTCCGTGCCCGGTTCGACGTGCAGGGCCACCGCGACCTCCTCCTCGGCCGGTACGGTGTCCAGGGACAGCACCCGGGTCTCCGGCTCCTGGCCGGCCCTGCGGAGGTCGTCGTACAGGCTGGTGAGCTCGACCGCGCGCTTCACCTGGCCGTGCACGATCTGGGTGCCGACGCCGCGCTTGCGGACGACGAGGCCCTTGTCCACGAGGAACTGGATCGCCTGGCGGATGGTGGGGCGGGAGAGGCCGAGTTGCTCGGCGAGTTGGATCTCGTTGTCCAGCCGGGAGCCGGGGGGCAGCTTGCCGGCCTGGATGGCCTCCGTGATCCGCTCGGCCACCTGGAAGTAGAGGGGCACGGGGCTCGACCTGTCGAGGTCGATGTCCAATCTGGTGACTGTCACGAATCGACGGTATCTGACATCAGAATGTCTTGACCAATGCCACGGGGGGCCGAGTCGTGGGGGTCCACCCAGATGGCGGGGTCGTCGCCGTTGGCGTTGCCGCCGGCCTCGTCGTCGTACAGGGCGGGGGTCTCCACCTGCGGGTACACGGTGGCGACGCCGCTGCTCGACGTGGGGACCGCCGCCCCGCCTACGAGGGAGATCGTCAGGGTGGCGAGGAACGGCCCGGACAGGGGACGCAGCGCGCCTCCTCGGTTGGGGGATGATGTCGCCTCGACCGTAAAGACCAATTAACACCAATTCGATAGGTCATGCTTATGTCATGACGTATTCACCAGCACTGCGGTTGCGCGTCCCGGTCCCCGATGGCACAGTCGCACGCCGAAGGGAAGGAGTGCCGACGTGGGACTGTTCACCGAGGCCATGGGGCAGCTGGCCGCGGGCGTGGCGGTCGTGACGGTCAAGGACGACCGCGACGACCTGGGCACGACGGTCGCGACCCTGATGTCGGTGTCGCTCGACCCGCCGCTCGTGCTGATCAGCCTCGACTCGGCCGGATATCTCGCCGAGGTGCTGCTGCGCAGGGACCGCTGGGCCGCGAGCGTCCTCGCTGACGGCCAGCAGGCGGTCGCCTCCAGGTTCGCCGCGGCCGGACGGCCGGGCGCCCGGCTCCTGCTGGCCGGGGTCGCCCACCACCGCGGCGCGCACAGCGAGGCGCTGGTCGTGGAGCGCGGGGTGGCGGCGATCGAGGCCGAGACGATCCAGGTCGTCCCGGCCGGCGATCACACGCTGTTCATCGGGGAGGTCCTCGGCGTCGACTACGTCGACGCCTCCAAGGCCCCGCTCGTACGGCTGCGCTCCCGCTACCGGATCGTCCAGTAGCCCGGCAGCACGAGCGGGCCGTACGCCGGGAGGCCGAGCTGCCCGGCCATGCGCGCCAGCGGCCCCCACGCCTCCAGGCGCACCCGGGCGAGCGCGGCCGACTTGTCCTCGCTGGACTCCGGCGGGCGCAGCCGCTCCAGCGGGTGCATGCGCGGATAGGTCCGTACGGGGGCGTCGCCGGCCAGCCCGGCCCGGCGGCGGGCCAGGGCGAGGGCGTCCTCCAGGCCGCCGAGCTCGTCGGCGAGACCGGCCGCCCTGGCGTCGGCGCCGGTCCACACACGGCCCCTGGCCAGCTCGTGCGCCCGCTCCTTGGTGAGGTTGCGGCCCTGCGCCACCTTGCCCACGAAGTCGTCGTAGATGCGGTCGAGCCAGGCGTTCACCCGCTCCCACTGGTCGTCGGAGAACGCGGTGGACGGCGAGAACATCCCGGCGTTGGCGCCCTCGGCGACCGACTCGGTCACCACGCCGAGCTTGCCGAGCAGCTCGCCGACGACGGGCTTGCCGCCGAACACGCCGATCGAGCCGGTCAGCGTGCCCGGCTGGGCCACGATCACGTCGGCGGCCATCGACACGAAGTAGCCGCCGGAGGCCGCCACGTCGCCCATCGACACGATGACCGGCTTGCCCGCCCGGCGCGCCAGCACGACCTCCCGCCAGATCGCGTCGGAGGCGACGTACGACCCGCCGGGGCTGTCCACGCGGAACACGATGGCCTTGACCTTCTCGTCCCTGCGGGCCGAGCGCAGGGCGGCGCAGATGGTGTCGGAGCCCATGGCGCCCCCGCCGCCCAGCGGTGAGCGGCCGCTGCGCCCGAGACGGATCATGCCGTTGCCGTGGACCAGGGCGACCGTGGCCGCTCCGGGGTGGGGGAGCCTGCCGGACAGCGCGCTCTTGGCGTACCGCGACACGTAGAGCAGGTGCGCGCCCTCGTCGACGGTCTCGGCGTAGACCTCGTCGCGATATTTCAGCTCGTCCACGAGCCCGGCCTCGACGGCCTCCGACCCGATGAACGGGCCCTGGTCGATCAGCTCGCGCACCCGCTTGGGGTCGAGGCCGCGGCCCTCGGCGACGCCGGCGACGATCTGCTCGGTGACCGACTCGGCGATGCGCCCGGCCGACTCGCGGTGGGCGTCGGTCATGTGGTTCTGGGTGAAGGTGTTGGCCGCGGTCTTGTACTCGTGCCGCTGGCCGATCTGATACTCCACGCCGGCCTTGGCGAGCGCGTCACGCAGGAACCGCTGCTCAAGCGCCACCCCGGTCAGGCCCACGTCACCGGAGGGCTGGAGGTAGACCCGCTCGAAGGCGCTGGCCAGGTAGTAGGGGACGGTGCCGGCGCCGAACTCGCCGAACGTCTCGGCGAACGCGACGGTCCGCTTGCCCGCGGCGCGCAGCTTGACCACGGCCGTGCGCAGCTCCTGCACCATGCCGAGGCCGAGGGGGTTGCCGCCGATCTTGACGATCAGCGCGGTGACGCGAGGGTCCTTGCGGGCGCGGCGCAGGCCCGACAGCACCTCGGCGAGGCGCGCCTTGCGCATGGACAGCAGGGCGGTGACGGGGTCGGCGGGCGGGCCTTCCGACAGGCCTTCGGTCAGGTCAAGTTCCAGCACGAGCGGCGCGGTGCGGCGCTGCCGCAGCTTGCCGACCGTTTCTACGATCGTCCTCGTCGCGTCCATAAATGCCACCATAAGCGAAGGTTTCGCCGGGATGGCCGGATGACAGAGCCCCCGCGCGAGACGCGCGGGGGCCCCGATCGGTTCGAAGCGGTTACTTCAGGCCGTTGGACATCGCGTTTATCAGCTCACCGTTGGAGGTGTCGCCGCTGAACTCCCAGAAG
Source organism: Microbispora sp. KK1-11 (assembly GCF_006874435.1). NCBI lineage: Bacteria > Bacillati > Actinomycetota > Actinomycetes > Streptosporangiales > Streptosporangiaceae > Microbispora > Microbispora sp. KK1-11. Next base: position 37,531 of record NZ_VIRJ01000016.1, read on the forward strand.
AAGGCTCCGCCGAGACCCTGGTTCTTGGCGTAGGTCATCTTGCCGCCGATCGTGGCGGGGGTGTCGTAGCTCCACCAGTTCGAGCCGCACTTGGCGTAGGCGGTGCCGGCGACCGTGCCGGTGGCCGGGCAGCTGGTCTTGAGGACCTTGTAGTCCTCGATGCCCGCCTCGTACGTGCCGAGCGCGGCGCCGGTGGCGGTGCCGCCGGGGGCGTCCTGGGTGACGCCGGTCCAGCCGCGGCCGTAGAAGCCGATGCCCAGCAGGATCTTGTTCGCCGGGACGCCCAGGCTCTTCAGCTTCTGCACCGCGTTGTCGCTGTAGAAGCCCGCGACCGGGATGCCGGAGTAGGACGTGAGCGGCGAGTGCGGAGCCGTCGGGCCCTTGGCGTCCCAGGCGCCGAAGAAGTCGTAGGTCATGACGTTGTACCAGTCGACGTACTGCGACGCGCCGCCGTAGTCGGCGAGGTCCATCTTGCCGCCGGAGTTGCCGTCGGCGGTGATCGCCGCGGTGATCAGGTAGTCCTTGCCGAACTTGGCGCGCAGCGCGGCCATGAGGTTCCTGAACGCCGCAGGGCCGCTGCTGTCACAGCTGAGGCCGCAGGCGTTCGGGTACTCCCAGTCGATGTCGATGCCGTCGAACACGTCCGCCCAGCGCGGGTCCTCGACCAGGTTGTAGCAGGAGTTCGCGAACGCGGTGGGGTTGGCCGCCGCCTGCCCGAAGCCGCCCGACCAGGTCCAGCCGCCGAAGGAGTAAAGGATCTTGATGTTCGGGTACATCGCCTTGAGCTTGCGCAGCTGGTTGAACGCGCCGCGCAGCGCGTTGGGGTTGTCCCAGGTGTCGGCCTTGCCGTCCACGCTGTTGGCCGTGGTGTAGGCCATGTCGTAGTCGGCGTAGGAGTCGCCGATCGCGCACTGGCCGTTGGTCACGTTGCCGAAGGCGTAGTTGATGTGGGTGAGCTTGGCGGCCGAGCCGCTGCTCACGATGTTCTTCACGAAGTACTGCCGGCCGTAGACGCCCCAGTCGGTGAAGTAGCCCATCACCTTCTTGCCGCCGGGCGGCGGGGGCGTGCTCGGGCTCGCCGAGGGCGATGCCGAGGGCGATGCGGAGGGAGACGCCGAGGGAGACGCGGACGGCGAGGCCGACGGGCTGGGGCTCGGGCTCTTGCTCGGGCTGGCCGAGGGGGAGGCGGTCGGCCCGCCGGTGCAGGGCGCGCCGTTCAGCGTGCAGTTCAGCGGGGTCGAGCCGCCGGGCGCGCCGACGAAGCCGAAGCTCGCCGAGGCGCCCGCCGCGAGACCGCCGCTCCAGGAGGGGTTCTTGAACGTGTAGTGGTTGCCGCTCTTGGTCATGGTGGCGTCCCAGGCCGAGCTGATCGTCGCGCCCGAGGGCATGTCGACCTCGACGGTCCAGCTCGGCAGGGCGTCCGACCCGGCCTTCACGGTGAACTTGCCCTGGAAGCCGGATCCCCAGTCGGAGTCGACGGCGTACGTGGCGGTGGCGGGGGTGGCGGCGGTCGCGGTCCCGAGCGCGAGCGGCGCGAGTAACGCGGCGCCCGCGATCACGGACCCTAGGAGGATCTTTCGCAACGGAGCTCCTGCTCTTGGGGGGTAAAGGACAGGAAAGTTTCCTATTAGTTAGGAGAGTAAGCACAGACCGCGAAGGGGTCAACGCCCTCGCTCCCCACTAAGCGTCGTTTAAGCCTCCGCTAAGGTCGCCCCGCCCCCGGCGACAGGACAGTCCCCCACTTGGGGGCGGCGCGGCGGGCGCCGGCTCTCGTACCATGATTCGGTGCACGGCTTCGTCCGCTCCGTGTGGTACGAGCCCCGTCCCCCCGATCCACCCGTACGGGTGTGGCGGGACTGGGCGCTCGTCGGGGTGCTCGTACCGCTCGCGGTGCTCGAAGGGGTGCTGCGTCCGGACCTTCCGTGGCGGCTCTTCGCGGTGGCCGTCACCGTCGGACTGGTGCCCACCCTGCTGTGGCGGCGCACCAGGCCCCTGGCGATGCTCGCGATCTGCTTCGTCGCCACGGGTGTGATCCCGATCCTCGTGACCGGTACGACGCTCGACACGTACACGCTGGGATACATGCTGATCCTGCCCTACGCGGTGTTCCGGTGGGGGTCGGGCAGGGAGATCGTGGCCGGCTTGGGGATCATGCTCACCGCCGCCGGTCTGTCCGCGCTCGTCGACCACGCCGCTCTGCCCGACGTGGTCGGGCCGTTCGCCGTCATGCTGGCGACCACCAGCCTGGGCGGCGTGTTCCGCTATCGGGCCGGGGCGAGGATGCGCGAGCTCGACCAGGTCAAGCTGCTGATGCGCGAGCAGCTCGCCCGCGACCTGCACGACACGGTCGCGCACCACGTCTCCGCGATGGCCATCCGCGCACAGGCGGGGCTCGCCACGGCGGCGTCGCGTCCGGACTCCGCCGCCGAGGCCCTCCGCGTGATCGAGGCCGAGGCGGCACGGGCCCTCGACGAGATGCGCGCCATCGTCCGCGTCCTGCGCCGGGACCGGCCGGCGGAGCTGACCCCCGGGCGGCGCATCGCCGAGCTCGAAGGGCTCGCGAGCCGGGGCGGCTCCCACCATCCGGCGGTCGAGGTGGAGATATCGGGTGACCTGGACGGCCTGTCGGCGTCGGTCGAGTCCGCGGTCTACCGCATCGCCCAGGAGGCGGTGACCAACGCCGTACGGCACGCGCGCCGCGCCACCCGGGTCGAGGTGCGCGTCGCCGCCGACGACACGGCGGTGCGCCTGTGCGTGCGCGACGACGGCGACGGGGGCTCCACCCGCCCGGCCGCGCAGCCGGGATACGGGATCATCGGCATGAGCGAGCGCGCGAACCTGCTCGGCGGCACGTGCGTGGCCGGCCCGGACCGCGATCGGGGGTGGACGGTGACCGCGATGCTTCCCCGGGCCGGGGCCGCGACATGAGCGAGCGGAGCGAGCGAGTCGGCGGGCACGGCGTCCGGGTGCTGATCGCCGACGACCAGGAGATCGTCCGCACCGGGCTCTCGATGATCCTCGACGCCCAGCCGGACATCGAGGTCGTCGCCACGGCCGCCGACGGGCGGCGGGCCGTCGAGCTCGCGCGGCGCCTTCGCCCCGACGTGTGCCTGTTCGACATCCGCATGCCCGGGACCGACGGCATCGAGGCGACCCGGTCCCTCGCCGGACCGGACGTCGCCGACCCCCTCGCCGTCGTCGTCATCACCACGTTCGACCTCGACGAGTACGTCTACGCCGCGCTGAGAGCCGGAGCCCGGGGTTTCCTGTTGAAGAACGCCGGCGCCGACATGCTCGCGCAGGCCGTGCACGCCGCCGCCGGCGGCGAAGCCCTCATCGCCCCGAGCGTCACCGCGCGGCTGCTCGGGGCCTTCGCCCGCGCCGCTCCCGCCACGTCACCCGCGCAGCCCATCGAGGCGCTCACCTACCGGGAGGAGCAGATCCTCGCCGCCGTGGCGCGCGGCCGGACCAACGTGGAGATCTCCGCTGAGCTCCACATCTCGCTCAGCACGGTCAAGACCCACGTCGCCAGCCTGATGGCCAAGCTCGGCGCCCGCAACCGGGTGGAGATCGCCATCTGGGCCTACGAGACCGGCCGGGTCAGGAGCTGACCGGGGTCCCGGCTCCGGCGCGAGGCGGCGGCGTTCAGCGCGAGATCGCCCAGTCCGGCACCCAGGTCCCGGCGGCGTCGTGGCCGGCCGCCGTGGCGGCGAGGTGGGCGCGGAGGATGGGCAGCGCGGGGTGGGGATTGTCGCGGTGCCACAGGAGCGAGTGCGGGTAGACGGGGGTGGGGTCGGTCACCGGGATGCGCCGCAGGCCGTGGCCGGCGGGCCAGACGAGGCGGGTCTGCCCGCCCATGAAGGTGGCCAGCGCCGGGGTGTCGGCGATGGTGTCGAGGAGCGCGTCGGAGCCGAAGTTGGGACCGGTCGCCTCGATGGTGAGGCCGAACTCGGCGACGAGGTCGTCGTAGTAGGCGGTCCACTCGGTGCCGGGGACGAGGCCGGGCATCCAGATCCGGTGCCCGGCGAGCTGGGCGACGGTCACCGAACGGGCGCCGGCCAGCGCGTGGGCGGGGCCGATGAGGAGCTGGAGCGGCTCGTCGAGCACCCGGACGGACTCGATCTCCTCGGGAAGGGGCCGGCCGGGCATGGTGACGGCGCGGAAGGACGCGTCGATCGCACCGGACCGGATGGCGGCGACGGCCCTCTCGATGTCGAACAGCATCACCACGTCGAGGTCGATCTCGGGGTGCGCGCGGTGGAAGCCGCGCATCAGGCCCGAGGCCGCGCTGCGCGAGGTGAGCATGTCGACGCGCAGCGGACGGCGGCCGGTGCGCACGGACGCGACCGCGCGCTCGGCGGCGCGCAGCAGTTCCCGGGCGTGGGGCAGGAACGCCTGCCCGTCGATGGTGAGCTCGGCGCCGCGCGGCGTGCGGGTGAACAGCCGCACGCCGAGGTCGCGCTCCAGCGCGGCGATGCGCTTGGAGACGGCCTGCTGGGTGACCGCCAGCTCGGCGGCGGCCTCCTGGAACTGCCCCGCGTCGGCGACGGCGACGAAGGTCCTGACGGTGTCGAGGTCCATGCGGACACCCTACGGATACAACCGTCGGTTGTGCCGGGGCGGCCTTGCGGTTGTTTGATCTCCGGGCACGCTGCTCGCTTTGATGCTTCCGATCGCGGATCGGTTGTGCGAGTGAGTGACGAGGGGCGTCGGACATGAGGAACGGGCACCGGTTGGGGCGGCGGTTCGGGTGGCTCTGGGCAGCGTACGGGACCAGCGCGCTCGGCACTTGGCTCGCCTTCGGCGCGTTCCCGCTGATCGCGGTCCAGGTGCTGCACGCCGGGCCTGCGCAGGTCGCGGCGTTGGCCTCCGTGGGGGCCGCGGTGGGCGCGGCCGTGGCGGTGCCGCTGGGCCCGTGGATGGAGTTCCGCCGCAAGCGGCCGGTGCTGATCGGGGCGGACCTGGCGCGGTTCGCGGCGCTGCTGACGATCCCGGCCGCGTTCGCGCTCGGCGTGCTCTCCTTCGTCCAGCTCCTGCTGGTCTCGGTCGTCGTCGCGGCGGCCGACATCACCTTCCGCGCGGCCTCCGGCGCGTACCTGAAGACGCTGGTGCCGGCCGGGGACCTGCTCGTCGCCAACGCCCGATTCGAGTCCACGGCCTGGACGACCACGATCATCGGACCGCCGCTGGGCGGCGCCGCGATCGGGCTCCTCGGCCCGGTGGCCACGGTGGTGGCCGACGCGGTCAGCTACCTGCTCTCGGCCCTGGGCATCCGCGCGACGGGCGGCAGGGAGCCGCGGCCCGAGCACAAGGAGGCCACGCGTCCGCGGGCCGGGGACCTGCTCGACGGCTGGCGGTACATCCTCGCCGACGCGACGCTGCGTCCGCTGTTCTTCAACACCGCCGTGTTCAACGGCCTGGTGATGGCCGCCGACGCGCTGCTGGCCGTCCTGATGCTCGGCCGGCTCGGGTTCGAGCCGTGGCAGTACGGCCTCGCCTTCGCGGCGCCCTCGATCGGCGGGCTGCTGGGGTCGCGGCTGGCCCGGCCGCTCGTCACCCGGTTCGGGCAGCACCGGGTCCTGGTCGCGTCCGGGGCGCTGCGCGCGCTCTGGCTCGTCGGCCTGGCCTTCGTGGGGCCGGGCACCGGAGGGCTGCTGCTGGTGATGGGCCTCGAGCTCGGGCTCATCTTCTGCTGCGGGGTCTTCAATCCCGTCTGCGCGACCTACCGCCTCGAACGCACCGCGACCGGCCGGATCGCCCGCACGCTGTCCGCCTGGACGGTGACGACCAAGGCCTCGACCGCGCTCCTGACGGCCGTCTGGGGTGTGCTGGGCGGCCTGCTCGGCCCGCGCACGGCCATCGGCCTGGCCGGCGTGCTCCTGCTGGCGACCCCGCTGCTGCTTCCCCGGCGCGCCGCGGCGCTCCCTGCCGATCTCCCTGCCGATCCCCCTGCCGAGCCGCTCGCCGAGACGGACCCCGCACCGAGCCGCGCCTGACGGGCCGCCACGGCCGTCTCACGATTCATCATCCAAGGAGAGAAATGACCGTCACGACCCCGGCGCTGGACCCCCGGACGGCCGCACTGCTCGTCATGGACTACCAGCAGGCGATCCTGGCCTCGCTCCCCGGCCAGGCCGACCCGGAAGCGCTGCTGTCACGGGTGGCCGGCGCCATCGCCGACATGCGCGCGCACGGCGCCGCCGTCGCCTACGTGCGAGTCGGATTCACCGAAGCCGACTGGGCGGCGATCCCGCCGGCCAACAGGACCTTCTCGTTCCTCGGCAGGCAGCGCCTCATGCACCACGCCGATCCCGCGACGGACATCCACCATCGGCTCGCTCCCGAGCCCGGCGACATCGTCGTCCGCAAGACCCGATACGGCGCGCTGTCCACGACAGACCTGGACCGGCGGCTGCGGGATCGCGGAATCACCACCCTGGTCATCGCCGGCATCACCACCAGCGGCGTCGTGCTGTCCACCCTCACCGACGCCGCCGACCGCGACTACCGGCTCTACGTCCTGTCCGACGGCGTCGCCGACCCGGACCCGCACGCCCACCAGGCCCTGATGACCGGCGTCTTCCCGAGGCTGGCCCACATCGTCGACACCGCGGAACTGCGCTCGCTCCTGCACGAGAACCCTGCCGATCCGGCAGAGACCGGCAGTGCGTGAGCCGCTTACCTCGCCCCTCGGGACAGAGCCGGGAGTCCGGGGCCTCTGCGGACGGCCCACTCCGCGACGACGAGGTTGATCACCCATCCGGCGCCCATCAGCAACGCCCGGGGGAGCGGGCCGGGCTCGCCGGCCAGCGCCATCCAGGGACCGACGGTCAGCAACTGGGTGCCCGCGCCCATGCCGATCGCGTAGCCCCGCGTCATCCAGGCGCGGTGACGGGCGACGTCCCGGCGCCGGATCGCCGCGAAGCCGAGGACGAGGGACACGATCATGAGGGTGCCGAATACCAGCCGCAGGCCCACGAGGAGGGCGCTGTCGTTGGGCAGGTGGGGATAGAACAGCGTCATCCACAGCCCCGTGAACGCGCTGACCAGCCCGGACGGAACCACGAGCCGCCCGGCGGCGCGGTGCCAGGCGGGCCTGCGGCGGCGTAGTCCGTGGGCGAACTGGAGGGCCCCCAGGACGCTGAAGAGGGTGACGGAGATGATGTGCGCGACGACCGGCGCGGGCGTCGCGAAATACCGGACGCTGTCCTGCGTGATCGGCCCGCCGCCGGCCAGTTGCCCCAGCCGGGCGGAACCGGCGATCACCGGGACGGCGCTGAGCGCGATCAGCGCGGCGGGCACGAGCCACCCCGCCCTGCGCTTCCTGCCGGATGAGTCGCTTCGCGCGAGCGTGGGCCGTTCCATCGATTCGGTCATGCGCCGATCGTGGCCCCCGAAGGGGCAGTGGCTCATCGGCGGAACGGCCGGATCCGTGCCGCCCGATCGGCTCCCGATCGGGCGTACTTTCGGCTGATACGCCCTGCGTGCGGCGCTTCTTACGCTGGCACTCCCCACCGCCGAGGTGACGAGGAGAATGCGATGAAGGCGTACGTCTTACGCTCGTACGGTCCGCCCGACACCCTGGAGCTCACCGACGTCGGCACGCCCGTGCCCGGCCCCGGCGAGGTGCTGGTCCGGGTGCGCGCCACCTCCGTCCAGCCGTACGACTGGCACCACATGAGAGGCGAGCCGTACGCCGCGCGCCTGATGGGCGGCACGGTCGGTCCGCGCAAACCGCGCATCGGCATCCTGGGCGCCGACGTGGCGGGACAGGTCGAGGCGGTCGGCGCCGGCGTCACCGGGTTCCGCCCGGGCGACGAGGTGTTCGCGCTGCTCACGCAGGGCGGCTTCGCCGAGTACGTGTGCGTGCCGGAGAGCGCGCTGGCCCGCAAACCGGAGAACCTGTCGTTCGAGCAGGCGGCCGCGGTGCCGATGGCGGGCGTCACCGCACTGATAGCGCTCGATCAGGGACGGGTCCAGGCGGGGCACGAGGTCCTCGTGAACGGCGCCTCGGGCGGCGTGGGGACCTTCGCCGTGCAGCTCGCCAAGGCGTTCGGCGCCGAGGTCACCGGTGTGTGCAGCGGCCGGAACGCCGACCTGGTGCGGTCGATCGGCGCGGACGACGTCGTCGACTACACGAAGGAGGACTTCACCCGGAGCGGGCGGCGCCACGACCTGCTGCTCGACATCGCGGGCACCCGTGCGCTGCCGGCCTGCGCGCGGGTGCTGAAGCCCCGGGGGACGCACGTCGTCGTCGGCGGGCCGGCCGGACGGTGGCTGCAGCCGGTCGGTCACATGATCGCGACGCTCGCGGTGTCGCCGTTCGCGTCCCAGCGCGTGGTCGTGGCTCAGGTGGCCTACGGCGAGAACGCCCGGGGTGACCTGATGCGGCTGACCGACCTCATCGAGGACGGCAAGGTCACCCCGGTGGTGCACCGCAGCCATCCGTTCCACGAGATCCCGGCGGCCATCGCATACGTGGAGCAGGGGCACGCCTCCGGAAAGGTCGTCATCACGGTCTGACCGGCCCTCCGGAGCCTGCTTCGGCCGCCACGCGCAGCCGGTCGGCCAGGTCGCGCAGGACCGGGATCAGCTCGGGCGGGTCAAGCACCCGGAACGGGAATCCCTTGGCCGCGACGTGCAGGGCCAGGGTCTCCAGTGAGTCGGAGCCCGTGTGGAACAGGCAGGCGTGGGCGCCGTGCGCCTCCAGCCGGCCGGCCGTGGGGGAGGAGCGCCGGGCCACCGCCTCGATCGGGGCCTCGAACAGGATCCGGGCCCGGTAGCGATAGGGCGCCGACGAGATCGCCTGGGAGACGTACGCCGCCACGTCACCGGAGGGAGGCGTACGCGGGGTGAACCGGGCGCCGGGCGGGTCCACGGGTCCCTGGATCCGGTCGGCGCGGAAGGTCCGCCAGTCGTCGCGGTCCACGTCCCACGCCAGCAGATACCACCGCCGGTGCGTGTGAGCCAGCCGGTGGGGCTCGACGGTACGGACCGACAGGCCGTCCCGTCCCGGATACCGCAGCCGCAGCCGCCGGCGGTCCCGGCAGGCCGCCGCGAGCGCGGTCAGCAGGCCCGGGTCGACCGCCTCGGTGATCGGCGCCGGTCCGGTCAGCGGCACGGCCGCCGCTCGGAACGCGGTCACCCGGTGCCTGAGGCGGGCCGGGAGCATCTGCTCGAGCTTGGCCAGCGCCCGCACCGAGCTCTCCTCCAGCCCGGCCACGCTGCCGGTCGCCGCCGTGTGCAGCCCGATCGCGACCGCCACCGCCTCCTCGTCGTCGAGCAGCAGCGGCGGCAGCGCCGTGCCGGCGCCGAGCCGGTAACCGCCCGCGACTCCCGGCGTCGCGTCCACCGGATAACCGAGGTCGCGCAACCGGTCGACGTCGCGCCGCACCGTACGCAGGCCCACGCCGAGTCGTTCGGCCAGGTCGGCGCCCCGCCAGTCGCCGCGCGACTGGAGCAGCGACAGCAGCCGGAGCAGTCGTGCCGAGGTTTCCAGCATGACCGGAATTGTGCCCGCAATTGGTGACCAAAGCTGACACCGATCGTTCCTACGGTGATCACATGACGAGCACCGAGATCCGTCCGTTCCGCATCGAAATCCCCCAGGCCGACATCGACGACCTGCGCGACCGGCTGACCCGCACCCGCTGGGCCCCCGAGCTGCCGGGAACCGGCTGGGAGCGCGGCGTACCGACCGGCTACCTGCGCGACCTGGCGGTGTACTGGGCGGAGAAGTACGACTGGCGGGCGCACGAGGCGGCGATCAACGCCCATCAGCAGTTCACAACCACGATCGACGGCATCGATCTGCACTTCCTGCACGTCCGCTCGGCCGTGGCGGACGCCACGCCGCTGCTGCTGCTGCACGGCTGGCCCGGTTCGATCGTGGAGTTCCTCGACGTGATCGGCCCGCTCACCGACCCCGTGGCGCACGGTGGCGATCCCGCCGATGCCTTCCACGTGGTGATCCCGTCGCTTCCCGGGTACGGCCTGTCCGGCCCGCTGCCTGCTGCCGGCTGGACCGACGGACGTGCCGCCGCGGCGCTGGCGGAGCTGATGGACCGGCTCGGCTACGACCGGTACGGCGTGCAGGGCGGTGACGTGAGCGCCTTCATCGCCCCGCTCATCGGCCGGGCGGTGCCCGACCGGGTCATCGGGGTCCACCTCAACGCGCTGGTCACCTTCCCGACGGGGGACCCGGCCGACATGGCCGCGCTCACCGAGGCCGAACGGGATCGGCTGGGACGGATGAAGGACTGGCAGGACCGGTCGAGCGCGTACATGCAGATCCAGGGCACCAGGCCGCAGACGATCGCGCACGCCCTGCACGACTCCCCGGCCGGCCAGCTCGCCTGGATCGTGGAGAAGTTCCAGGAGTGGACGGACCCGGCCGCCGATCTGCCCGAGGACGCCGTGGACCGCGACCGGATCCTCACCGACGTCAGCCTCTACTGGTACACCGGCACCGCGGGCTCGGCCGCGCACACCTACTTCGAGCGGTTCAACGACCCGTCCATGTGGGCGCCGCGCGAGCGATCGAGCGTGCCGACGGCCGTGGCGGTCTTCCCCACGGACTTCGCCATCCGCGCGTTCGCCGACACGACGCACACCATCGTGCGCTGGACCGAGTTCGACCGGGGCGGCCACTTCCCCGCCCTGGAGGCGCCCGGCCTGCTCGTGGAGGACCTGCGGGAGTTCTTCCGAGGGCGCGCCTGACCTGCTCCACCCGGGGTCCGCCGCGGACCCCGGGTGGCGGGGCTCAGGACTCGGCGACCAGGCCCTCGGGCTCGGCGTCCGCCGCCTCCGGCTCCTCCGCCCGCTCCTCCATCTCCGGGCTCACGGCCGTCGGGCTCTCCACGGGCCGCAGCCAGACGACGCCGAGCGGCGGCACGGTCAGCCGGGTCGAGCAGGGCAGCCCGTGCCGCGGCTCCTCGACCGACTCGACCGCGCCCATGTTGCCGACGCCGCTCCCGGCGTACTCGTACGCGTCGGTGTTGAGGATCTCCTCCCACCGCCCGGGGGTGGGCAGGCCGAGGTGGTAGTCCTGATGGGGGGCGCCGGAGAAGTTGGCGACGCAGGCCAGCACCGAGCCGTCCGTGCCGTACCGCAGGAACGACAGCACGTTGCCCGAGGCGTCGTCGGCGTCGATCCAGCGGAAGCCCTCGTGGGTGTTGTCGCGCGAGTACAGGGCCGGCGACTCCCGGTAGACGCGGTTGAGGTCCTTCACCAGGCGGCGTACGCCCTGGTGGTAGTCGAAGTCCAGCATCCACCAGTCGAGGCCGCTCGCCTCCGACCACTCGGCCCCCTGGCCGAACTCGCCGCCCATGAACAGCAGCTGCTTGCCGGGGTGGGCCCACATGAAGCCGTACAGCGCACGCAGGTTGGCGAAGCGCTGCCACTCGTCGCCCGGCATCTTGCCCAGCAGCGACCCCTTCAGATGGACGACCTCGTCGTGCGACAGCGGCAGCACGAAGTTCTCGGAGAAGGCGTACATCAGGGAGAACGTCATCTGGTGGTGGTGATACTGCCTGTAGATCGGCTCGCGGGACATGTAGCTGAGCGAGTCGTGCATCCAGCCCATGTTCCACTTGAAGCCGAAGCCGAGCCCGCCGAGGTGGACGGGCCGCGACACGCCGGGCCAGGCGGTCGACTCCTCCGCGATCGTCACGATTCCGGGGGCCTCGCGGTAGACGACGGCGTTCATCTCCTTGAGGAACTCGATCGCGTCGAGATTCTCCCTGCCGCCGTACTCGTTGGGGGTCCACTCGCCCTCGCGGCGCGAGTAGTCGAGGTAGAGCATCGACGCCACGGCGTCCACCCGAAGACCGTCGATGTGGAACTCCTGCAGCCAGTACAGCGCGTTGGCCACCAGGAAGTTGCGCACCTCGTTCCGGCCGAAGTCGAAGACGTACGTGCCCCAGTCGGGGTGGGTGCCGCGGCGCGGGTCGCCGTGCTCGTAGAGCGGAGTGCCGTCGAAGCGGGCCAGCGCCCACTCGTCCATCGGGAAGTGTGCGGGCACCCAGTCCACGATGACGCCGATGCCGGCCCTGTGCAGCTCGTCCACGAGGTGGCGGAAGTCGTCGGGGGAGCCGAATCGCGAGGTCGGGGCGTAGTAGGAGGTCACCTGGTAGCCCCACGAGCCGCCGAACGGATGCTCGGCGACCGGCAGGAACTCCACGTGGGTGAATCCCATGTCCTTGACGTACTCGACCAGCTCGCGGGCGAGATCGCGGTAGGACAGGCCGGGCCGCCAGGAGCCCAGGTGCACCTCGTAGGTGCTCATCGGCTCGGCGAGGGCGTCGCGCGACGCCCTGGCGGCCATCCACTCCTCGTCGCTCCACTCGTACGCGGAGTTCTCGACGATGCTGGCGGTCGCCGGGGGCACCTCGGTGCGGCGGGCCATCGGGTCGGCCTTCTCCCGCCAGATCCCGTCGAGGCCGAGGATCTGGAACTTGTACCGCGTGCCCTCGCCGATCTCCGGGAGGAACAGCTCCCACACGCCCGACCGGCCGAGCGAGCGCATGGGGTGGGCGGCCCCGTTCCAGTGGTTGAAGTCGCCGATCACCCGCACGCCCTGCGCGTTCGGCGCCCACACCGAGAAGGCCGTCCCGTCCACGTCCTCGTGACGTACCACCCGCGCCCCGAGCACCTCCCACAGCCGCTCGTGCCGGCCCTCACCGATCAGGTGGAGGTCCAGCTCGCCCAGCGTCGGCCAGTGCCGGTACGGGTCGTCCGTCTCGTACGGCGGGGCGTCGGGATAGGTGATGCGCAGGCGGTAGTCGGGGATCTTGTCGACGCCGGGCAGCGTCACCTCGAACACCCCGAACGCGAGATGGCTCATCTCGTGCGCCGACCCGTCGGCCAGCACCTCGACCTTCTCCGCGAAGGGACGCAGGGCCCTGATCGTGACGCCGTCGGGCCCGGGATGGGCCCCCAATATGGAGTGGGGGTCGTGATGCGCGCCCCCGGCCAGCCGGTCCAAGTCCATGTCGCCCAACCTGCCCTAGATATATCCCTCCGAACACCCTGATCTTGTCAGCGAAAGGCCGCGAGCGGGATGGGCAACCACGAGGGGCGGTTGCGCGCCTCGTAGACGACCTCGTACACCGCCTTGCTCAGTTCGAGCGCGCGCAGCAGCACCGCGTCGTCGCCGCGGATGCGCCCGCCGCCCTCCGAGTAGCCGGCCAGGAACGCGGCCCGGTTGCGCTCCGACCACTCCCTGGCCCGGCTCTCCAGCCCGTCGGCGTTGGGATGCCCGGCCAGCAGGTGCCGCGCGGCGTATTCGAACGAGCGCAGCATGCCCGCCACGTCGCGCAGCGGCGAGTCGAGCGCCCGCCGTTCGGCCAGCGGCTGGCCGGGCTCGCCCTCGAAGTCGAGCACCACCCAGTCGGTCATGGTCCGCATGACCTGGCCGAGGTGGTAGTCGCCGTGCACCCGCTGCACCGGGATCTCGTGGTCGAGATCGGCCAGCCGGTCGAACGCCTCGGCGGCCACGGCGGCGTGCTCGCCGAGGCGCGGCACCTCGCTGACCGCCTTGTCCAGGCGGCGGCGGAACCGCTCGGTCATCCGCTTGATCTCGGGCGGCTCGATCGTCCCCGTGGGGAAGGCCCGCGCGAGTTCGCGGTGCACCTGCGCGGTGGCCAGCCCGAGCCGCCGCGCCTCGGCGGCGAAGTCGCCTCCGGCGTCCTCCGCGGGCATGCCCTCGGCGCACGCGTAGAGGTCGCGCACGCTGGTCAGCGCCATCGACCAGCCCTCGTTGGCGTTCTGCAGGTACTCCTGCATGATCGCCAAGGTGGTCGGCTCACCCTGGAGCTCGGTCTCGATCCAGCCGTACGGCCTGGCCACATGGGCCGAGCCCGCGTCCGCGAGCGCCGTGATGATCTCCAGCTCGGGGTTGACCCCCGGGTTGAGCTGGCGGAACAGCTTGAATATGTACTTGTCGCCGTACACCAGTGAGGTGTTCGACTGCTCGGCGGTCAGCACGAGGCTGCGTTGCGAGGTGTCGATCTCCGCCCCGTGCGCCGGATGGAAGCCGAGGCCGTCGAACCGGCGGTCGGCGGCCATCCCTTCCAGCAGGTGCCCCGTCAGGGCGGAGTCGTGCAGCGCGTCGTACACCTCGACCTCGCGGCCGTCCCGGCGGCAGGCGCCGATCCGGACGTGACCGAGGCGGTCGGGCAGGTGCTCGCGCAGCCCGACCGGGATCTGGTAGCGCGTGCGGCGCTCCCCTTGCCGCACGCACACGACCAGATGGAGCAGCGCAGGGTCGCCGGCGGCGATCTCGATCTCGGAGTCGATGGACAGGTCGTCGATGGCGCGCCCCTTGCCGGCGAACCACCGTTGCCCGGTGATCCAGCCGGCCAGGAGTCCCTGAAGTGAAGTCGTCACTCCTCCTTCGTGCCGGCCGTCCTCTGCGTGACGGGCAGTGTGAACCAATAGAACCCATGCCCAGGGAGCGTCAAAAGATACGGAAGCTCGCCGATCGGTGGAAAAGGAACTCCGCCCATGCACTCGACCGGCGTGGATCCCTCGAACCTGCGCAGGTCGAGCTCGACCGGCTGGGGGAAGCGCGACAGGTTGTTGACGCACAGAACCCGGTCGTCCCCCAGCTCGCGCACGAACGCGAGCACGCTCGGGTTGGACGAGTTCAGCTCGGTGAACTCGCCGAGGCCGAACACCGGGTGACGCTTGCGGATCTCGATCATCCGCTTGGTGAAGTGGAGGAGCGAGCTGGCGCTCTTCTGCTGCGCCTCGACGTTGATCGCCTGGTACCCGTAGATCGGGTCCATGATCACCGGCAGGTAGAGCCGACCGGGGTCGCAGCTCGAGAAGCCCGCGTTGCGGTCGGGCGTCCACTGCATCGGCGTGCGGACGCCGTCCCGGTCGCCGAGCCAGATGTTGTCGCCCATGCCGATCTCGTCGCCGTAGTACATCACGGGCGAGCCGGGCAGGCTGAGCAGCAGCGCGGTGAACAGCTCGATCTGGTTGCGGTCGTTGTCCAGCAGCGGCGCCAGCCGGCGGCGGATGCCGACGTTGGCCCGCATGCGGGGGTCCTTGGCGTACTCGGAGTACATGTAGTCGCGCTCTTCGTCGGTCACCATCTCGAGCGTGAGCTCGTCGTGGTTGCGCAGGAAGATGCCCCACTGGCAGTTCTCGGGGATCTTCGGCGTCTGGGCCATGATCTCCGAGATCGGGTAGCGCGACTCCCGCCGCACGGCCATGAAGATGCGCGGCATCAGCGGGAAGTGGAAGGCCATGTGGCACTCGTCGCCGCCGGTCACCGGGTCGCCGAAGTACTCCACCACGTCGGCCGGCCACTGGTTGGCCTCGGCCAGCAGCACCCGGTCGGGGTAGAGGCGGTCCACCTCGGCCCGCACCCGCTTCAGGTACTCGTGGGTCGCCGGCAGGTTCTCGCAGTTGGTGTCCTCCTGCTCGAACAGGTAGGGGATCGCGTCGAGCCGGAACCCGTCGATGCCGAGGTCGAGCCAGAAGCGGATGACCTCCATCATCGCGTCCTGCACGTCCGGGTTCTCGAAGTTGAGGTCCGGCTGGTGGTGGAAGAACCTGTGCCAGTAGTACTGCCCGCGGACCGGGTCGAAGGTCCAGTTGGACGCCTCGGTGTCGATGAAGATGATCCGGGCGTCCTTGTACTCCTCGTCCGTGTCACTCCAGACGTAGAAGTCGCCGTACGGGCCCTCGGGGTCGTTGCGGGACGCCTGGAACCACGGGTGCTGGTCGCTGGTGTGGTTCATGACCAGGTCGGCGATGACCCGGATGCCCCGCTTGTGCGCCTCGTCGACGAGCCTGATGAAGTCCCCCAGATCACCGAAGTCCGGAAGGATCTTCATGTAGTCCGAGATGTCGTACCCGCCGTCCTTGAGGGGGGACTCGTACAGCGGGAGCAGCCAGAGGCAGTCGATGCCGAGCCACTGGAGGTAGTCCAGCTTCTCGATGAGGCCGCGGATGTCGCCGGTGCCGTCGCCGTTCGAGTCGGCGAAGCCCCGGATAAGCACCTCGTAGAAAACAGCCCGCTTGTACCAGTACTTGTCCCGTGGTTCCTCCTCGGTGAAGGTGTTCGGGACGGGCTGGGTGTGACTGGGCTGGATGTGACTGGGCTGAGGTGTCGTCGAGCTCACCTTTGACTCCCCGGATGTGCCGAGCTGCGCTCACGGGCGGTGCGCTGACCCGTGGCGGAGCGTGAGAATGTGTGCGGGATGGACGTGCGGGTCGAGGCGCACGTAGTTCGCCTGCCCCCAGCGGTACGACTCGCCCGACAGCTGGTCGTCCACGACGAACTCGGCATGCCAGTCGAGACCGAGGGCGGGCATGTCGAGCCGGACCGTCGCCTCATGTGTGTTGTGTGGATCCAGATTGACGACGGCCAGCACGACATCGCCTAGTCCGTGCCGTCGTGAGGCCGTGTCGTAGGCGCCGGGCAGCCGCTTGGAGAAGCAGATCACGTCCGGCTGGTCGACGTTGTGAAACCGTAGGTTACGCAATTCCTGGAGCGCCGGGTGTGCTCTTCTCAACAAATTGAGCTGGGTAATGAACGGGGCAAGGCTACGGCCCTCACGCTCCGCCTCCGCCCAGTCACGCGGTCTGTACTGGTACTTCTCGCTGTCGAGGTACTCCTCGCTGCCCGGGCGAACCGGGACGTTCTCGGCCAGTTCGTACCCAGAGTAGACCCCCCAGGTGGGCGCCATCAGCGCCGCCAGGACCGCCCGGATCTTGAACGCCGGCACGCCTCCGTGCTGGAGATACTCGTGCAGGATGTCGGGCGTGTTGACGAACAGGTTCGGCCGCAGGTAGTGCGAGGTCTCGTGGGACAGCTCCCGCAGGTACTCCTCCACCTCGGGCTTCGAGTTGCGCCATGTGAAGTACGTGTACGACTGGTGGAACCCGATCTTGGCGAGCGTGCGCAGCATGGGCGGGCGGGTGAACGCCTCGGCGAGGAACAGCACGTCGGGGTCGGTCGCGTTGATGTCGGACAGCAGCCGCTCCCAGAACCGGACCGGCTTGGTGTGCGGGTTGTCCACCCGGAAGATCCGCACGCCGTGGTCCATCCAGTGCCGGACCACCCGCTTGATCTCCGCGTAGATCCCCTCGGGGTCCTTGTCGAAGTTCAGGGGGTAGATGTCCTGGTACTTCTTCGGTGGGTTCTCGGCGTACGCGATCGAGCCGTCGGCCCTGATGTTGAACCACTCCGGGTGTTCCTTGACCCAGGGGTGGTCCGGGGAGCACTGGAGCGCGAGGTCGAGGGCGACCTCCATGCCCAGCTCGCGGGCCTTGGCGACGAACTCGTCGAAGTCCTCGATCGTGCCCAGATCGGGGTGGATCGCGTCGTGCCCGCCCTCCTGCGCGCCGATGGCCCAGGGCGACCCCGGGTCGTACTGGTCGGGGGTCAGGGTGTTGTTGCGGCCCTTGCGGAACTGCGTCCCGATCGGGTGGATCGGCGGCAGGTAGACCACGTCGAAGCCCATCTGGGCGATCGCGGGGAGCCGCTTGGCCGCCGTCCTGAACGTCCCCGACTTGGGCGCGACGCCCTCCTGCCCCACCAGGGCCCCCTCGGAGCGGGGGAAGAACTCGTACCAGGAGCCGAACAGCGCCCGCCGCCGGTCCACCCGTACGCGGTTGCGGCCCGACCGGGTGAGCAGGTCGCGCAGCGGGTGCGCGGAGATCAGCGCGGCCGTCTCGGGCAGCTGGGTCACCGCGAAGCGCGCCCTGGGGTCCACCGCCTCGTCCCGCAGGCGGGCCGCGAGGGCCAGCAACGCGGCCCGGTGCCCGCAGGTGCCGCCCGACTCCGTCGCCGCGCAGTCCGCCGCCCGCACGCCCTTGGCCGCCCGCTCGAACAGCCGGGCGCCCTCCTCGCACATGAGGTCGGCGTCCAGATCGCGCGGGATCTTGATGCCCGCGTCGTGCATCCACGTGGCGATGGGATCACTCCAGGCCTCCACCCGGAACTGCCACAGGCCCTCGGTGGGCAGCGTCACCTCCACGCTCCACCGGTCGGTGCCGGGCGCGACCTCGCGCATGGGCAGCATCCGGCCCGGCGTGCCGCTCGGGTCGATCAGCACCACCCCGGCGGCGACCGCGTCGTGTCCTTCGCGGAACACCGTCGCGCTGATCTCGAAGGTCTCTCCCGCGGCGGCCTTGGCGGGCCACTGGCCGCAGTCGACGACGGGCTGGATGTCCTGGATGGGAATTCGTCCGATCATCGTCACTTCGTACTCGGGGGCGGCACACCGGGTGCCGCCGGGGCTTGCGGGGCGGGAACAGCTGTGGTCAGGGCGGGCAGCGCGAGTGGCAGGATCCGCTGGCCGCGGTCCTTCCTCGTCCATACAGGGGTTGCCCTAATAGTCCACTCTTACCCCTGCCGAACGAAAGACCGTTCGCCGTGTTTGGGATGGCGTCCCCGGGAGATCGATCATTGCGTGCCGGCCGTCGTCGTCCGGCCAGGACATCACCAGGTCAAGGGTACTTTGGTGAGGTTTGAACCGGCTTGATGGTGGTGAGAGCGTTCGAGAACTGGCATCGCAGTACGACAAGTTTGATTCGGTCGCGCGTCGTGGCGCTGAGTAACTAGGGTCTGGCCCCGTGAGAGCTATCCGCAGGTTCACTGTCCGAACCGTTCTTCCCTCACAGCTCGCACCTCTGGGCGAGTTGGTCCAAAATCTCCGATGGTCGTGGCACCCCGAGACCATGGACCTGTTCGCCGAGGTGGATCCCGAGGTCTGGGAGCGTGTCGATCACGACCCCGTCGCGCTGCTCGGCGCGGTCGAGGCCGACAGGCTGCGCGAGCTCGCCCAGGACCGGCGCTTCCTGCGCCGCCTGGCCGACGCCGCCGACGACCTGCGCGAGTACATGACCGCCCCCAGGTGGTACCAGTCGCTGGAGGGCGCGCCCAAGGCGATCGGCTACTTCTCGCCCGAGTACGGCATCTCCGCCGCACTGCCGCAGTACTCCGGCGGCCTCGGCATCCTGGCCGGCGACCACCTGAAGGCCGCCAGCGACCTCGGCGTGCCGATCCTCGGCGTCGGCCTGCTCTACCGGCACGGCTACTTCACCCAGTCGCTGTCCGCCGAGGGCTGGCAGCTCGAGCACTACCCCTCCCTCGACCCCGGCGGCCTGCCGCTCACCCTGCTCAAGGAGGCGGACGGCGCGCCGGCCCGCATCAAGATCGGCCTGCCGGAGGGGCGCGTCCTGCACGCCCAGATCTGGGTGGCCCAGGTCGGCCGGGTGCCGCTGCTCCTGCTCGACTCCGACGTCGCCGAGAACGACACGGTCGCCAGGGACGTCACCGACCGCCTGTACGGCGGAGGCGGCGACCACCGCCTGATGCAGGAACTGCTGCTCGGCATCGGCGGCGTGCGGGCCATCCGGGCCTACTGCCGGATCACCGGCCACCCCGAGCCCGAGGTGTTCCACACCAACGAGGGCCACGCGGGCTTCCTCGGCCTGGAGCGCATCCGCGAGCTCACCGAGGCCCGGCTGTCGTTCGAGGAGGCCCTGGAGGCCGTACGCGCCGGGACCGTGTTCACCACCCACACGCCGGTCCCCGCGGGCATCGACCGGTTCCCCGCCGAGATGATCGCCCGGCAGTTCGGCGGGTCCAACGCCTGGCCGACGGTGTCGGTGGACCGCATCCTCGAACTCGGCGCCGAGCCGGACGGCCCCGAGGCCGACAAGTCGGTCTTCAACATGGCCGTCATGGGCATGCGGCTGGCCCAGCGGGTCAACGGCGTGTCCGAGCTGCACGGCCACGTCAGCCGGGAGATGTTCCAGGGCCTGTGGCCGGGCTTCGACGTGGACGAGGTGCCGATCGGCTCGATCACCAACGGCGTCCACGCCCCCACGTGGGTCGGCCGGGAGATGATGGAGCTCGCCGGCAAGGAGCTGCCCTCGCTGATCGACAAGGCGCAGGGCTGGGAGGGCGTGCACAAGCTCTCCGAGGCCGACATCTGGGGCATCCGCGCCAAGCTGCGCGCCCGCCTGGTCGAGGAGGCGCGCCGGCGGCTGCGCAAGTCGTGGCGGCAGCGCGGCGCCAGCGAGGCCGAGCTGGGCTGGGTGGACGAGGCGCTCGACCCGGACGTGCTGACGATCGGCTTCGCCCGCCGGGTGCCCTCCTACAAGCGGCTGACCCTCATGCTCTGCCAGCCCGACCGGCTCCGCAGGCTGCTGCTCGATCCGGAGAAGCCGGTACAGATCGTCATCGCCGGCAAGGCGCACCCGGCCGACGAGGGCGGCAAGAAGCTCATCCAGCAGATCGTCCGCTTCGCCGACTCCGAGGACGTGCGGCACCGCATCATCTTCCTGCCCGACTACGACATGGCGCTCGGTCAGCTCATGGTGACGGGCTCCGACGTGTGGATGAACAACCCGCTGCGCCCGCTGGAGGCGTGCGGCACGTCCGGCATGAAGGCGGCGCTCAACGGCGGCCTCAATCTGTCCATCCGCGACGGATGGTGGGACGAGTGGTACGACGGCAACAACGGCTGGGCGATCCCCAGCGCCGACGGCGTGGACGACCCCGAGCGCCGCGACGAGCTGGAGGCCACGGCGCTGTACGACCTCATCGAGCGTGAGGTCGCCGACCGCTTCTACGACCGGGCCGCCGACGGCCTGCCGCGGCGCTGGCTGGAGATGGTCAAGCACACGCTGAGCTCGCTCGGGCCGAAGGTGCTCGCCGGGCGCATGCTGCACGACTACGTCACCGACCTGTACACCCCGGCGGCGGCCTCCGCCCGGTCGCTCGCGGCCGACGGCTACGGCAACGCCCGGCTGTTCGCGGCCTGGAAGCTGCGCGTGGCCAAGGCGTGGCCGGGCGTACGGGTCGAGCACGTCGAGGCGACCGGCGTGGGGGACACCCCCGAGCTGGGGGCCCGGCTGGAGCTGCGGGCCACGATCGCCCTGGGCGAGCTGTCGCCCGAGGACGTCCAGGTCCAGGCCGCCTACGGCCGCGTGGGCGCGCACGACGAGCTGCTGTCACCCGGCTACGTCACGCTGAAGGTCGACTCGGTGGGCGACGACGGCCGGGCGTACTACACCGGCGTCGTGCCGCTGGACCGCACCGGCGCGTTCGGCTACAGCGTGCGCGTGGTCCCGTTCCACCCGCTGATGGCGTCCGCGGCGGAGCTCGGTCTCATCGCCGTCCCGGAGGCGCCGGTCGGCATGACCAACGGCACCCTCCGCTAGGAGTCCGGCCCGGTCACCCCTCTCGCCCGCTTCCTTCGCAGGTGAGAGGGGTAGACCAGCACCATGGCACAGGCCCTGCACATCGGGATGGTCGCCCCGCCGTGGTACGACGTGCCGCCCCGCGCGTACGGCGGCATCGAGGCGGTGACCGCCGCCCTGGTCCGCGGCCTGCGGGCGCGCGGGCACCGGGTCACCGTCATCGGGGCCGGCCGCGACGTGGATCTGCGGACCTACGAGGAGCCGCCCTCGGCGCGGATCGGCGAGCCGTTCCCCGAGGTGGTGCACGCGGCCGAGGCCGCCCGCCTCCTGCGGGGCCTGGACGTGGACATCGTCCACGACCACTCGCTGGCCGGGCCGCTCACCGCCGCGGGGCGGCTCGTTCCGACGGTCGTCACCTGTCACAACGACGTGAGCGGGGAGCTCGGGAACTACTACCGCAGCCTCGGCGCGGACGTGTCCCTGGTGGCCATCTCCTCGGCCCAGCGCGCCCACGCGCCCGACCTGAACTGGGCGGGGCGGGTGCACAACGCGGTGGACGTCGCGGCGTGGCCGTTCCGGGAGCGCAAGGACGACTGGGTGCTGTGGCTGGGACGGCTCAGCCCGGACAAGGGCGCCCACCTCGCGATCGAGGCGGCGCGGGCGGCGGGGCGCCGCATCCTGCTGGTCGGCAGGCGGGCCGAGCGGGCGGAGCAGGCCTACTTCCACGAGCGGGTGGAGCCGCTGCTCGGGCCCGACGTCGAATACCTGGGGGAGGCGGACGGCCCGCTCAAGAACGAACTGTTCTCCCGCGCCCGGTGCCTCGTGCTTCCGCTGTTGTGGGACGAGCCCTTCGGCATGGTCATGATCGAGGCGATGGCCTGCGGCACGCCGGTGGTGGCGCTGCGACGGGGCGCGGTGCCCGAGGTCGTGGCGGACGGGGTGACCGGCTACGTCCGCGACACGCCCGACGAGCTTCCCGCCGCGATCGAGGCGGCCTTCGCCCTCGACCCCCACGCGGTGCGCGACCGAGTGGTCCGGCACTTCGACGTGCCGGTGATGGTCGAGGGATACGAGCAGGTCTACCGCGGCGTCCTGGCCGCGACGCCGGCCGCTCCCCGGCGGCCCCTCCCGCTCGGGCGCTGATCTCACCCTTATCGTGGGGGCCATGGGTGAATTCGTCAGGGTGGAGATCTCCGAGCACATCGCCACGATCCGGCTCGACCGGCCGAAGATGAACGCGCTGAACCGGCAGGTCCAGGAGGAGATCGCGGAGGCCGCGCGACTCGTGGACGCCGATCCGAACACGCACGCGGTCATCGTCTACGGCGGCGAACGCGTCTTCGCGGCCGGCGCCGACGTCAAGGAGATGGCGGTCATGTCCTACGCCGACATGGCCGTGCACTCGCGCACTCTGCAGGACTGCTTCACCGCCGTCGCGCGGATCGGCAAGCCGGTGATCGCGGCGATCACCGGGTACGCCCTGGGCGGCGGCTGCGAGCTCGCGCTGTGCGCCGACTTCCGGGTGGCCGGACAGAGCGCGAAACTCGGCCAGCCGGAGATCACCCTCGGGATCATCCCCGGGGCGGGCGGGACCCAGCGCCTGCCCCGGCTCGTCGGGCCCGCCCGGGCCAAGGACCTGATCTTCACCGGGCGGCACGTGGACGCCGCCGAGGCCCTCGCCATCGGCCTGGTCGACCGGGTGGTGCCCGACGGCGAGGTCTACACCGCGGCGCTCGAACTCGCCGCGACCTTCGCCGAGGGGCCGGTCGCCGCGGTCCGGGCGGCCAAGCTCGCGATCGACCACGGCCTCGAGACCGACCTCGACACCGGCCTGGAGATCGAGCGGCTCCAGTTCTCCGGCCTGTTCGCCACCCAGGACGCCCGGGAGGGCATGACGGCCTTCGCCGAGAAGCGCCGCCCCAAGTTCACGGGCAGCTGAGTTCACGGGCAGCTGAGTTCACCGGCAGCTGAGTTCACGGGCGGCTGAGTTCACCGGCAACCGGCACCGGGCCGACGGGACGGGGTCACCCGGCCGACGTGTGGGCGAGGATGGCATCGGCCAGTTCCACGTGCACCTCGGGCGGCAGAGTGTGGCCCATGCCCTTGATCGTCATCAGCCGGGCGCCGGGGATCTGCTCGGCGATGAGGGCGCCGTGGCCCGGCTTGGCGGGTTCGTGCGTGCCCTCGACGACCAGGGTGGGCGCCTTGACCCGGTGCAGGACGCCCACCGGCTCGAAGTCCGGCTTCGCCGCCGCCGCCAGGCGGTGGTTGACCGCCGCGTCGAGGTCCCGCGCCCGGTCGTACAGGCGTTCGGCCAGCCTGCGCGAGGCGTCCTCGTCGAACGGCAGGCCGGTGCCGTGCAGCACGCGGTCCTCCGCGATCATGCGCTCGATCCGCTCCCGCCGGTCGCGCGGCGGCGCCGCCGCGATCAGCTCGCGGTAGAACGCGACGAACTCCGGCGTGGGTTCGGGCAGGCTGCCCTCGGGCTGCGGCTGGCCCATCAGCGCCCGCATGAGCACCGCGCCCTCACCGCCGCCGAGCGGCGACGAGCCGATGACGGTGAGCGTCCGCACGCGCTCCGGCCGCTCCACCGCGATCAGCTGCCCGAGCAGCCCGCCCGCCGAATGGCCGACCAGATGCGCGCTGTCCAGCCCGTGCGCGTCCATCACCCGCAGCACGTCGTTCTTGATGTCGTCCCATGTGTACGGATCCTTCTCGAAGTCGACGACGTCGGACATCCCGGTGTCGCGGTGGTCGTAACGGATCACGCGCCGGCCGCCGGCGGTGAGCCGGCCCACGAACTCGTCCGGCCACAGGATCCCCTGCGACATCGAACCCATCACCAGCACGATCGGCGCGTCGGACGCGGCCCCGAACTCTTCGCTCCAGATGTTTGGCATGGGCTAGAGCATGCCGTCCGGCGTCGACGGCGCCTTCCGTAGAACTACTAGCCGCGCCAGCTCAGTACGTGAGGTGATGCCGAGCTTCGGATAGATCTTGTACAGGTGGTATTCGACCGTGCGCGGGCTGAGGAACAGCCGGGCGGCGATCTCCTTGCTGGTCGCGCCGCCCGCCACCAGGGTGGCGATGCGCAGCTCCTGCGGGGTGAGCGTGTCCAGCGCCGTCCCCCGCACGTCGGGGATCGCCTCGGCGACCGCGGGCGCGTCCGCACCCGTTCGCACGCTCTCGCCCGCGGCACGCAGCTCGCCGTACGCGCGCCGTGCCCACGGCGCGGCTCCCGCGCGCTGGAACGTCTCGAACGCCGCGCGCAGGTGCGCCCTGGCCTCTCCCTGCCGGTGCGTACGGCGCAGCCGCTCGCCGAGCAGCAGCCCCGTCCTGGCCGCCTCGAACGGGTTGGCGTGCAGTCGTGACGCCTCCAGGAGTGCCTCGACCGCCTGGTCGTCCGGCAGGACCAGGCCGCGGCACCGGGTGAGCAGCGCCCGGGACTCGGCCGTCCCCGCGTGGGCCGACCAGCGCTCGTACGCCGCCAGCGCCGCCCTGGCGGCCTCCGGGTCGTCGGCGCCGACGGCGGCCTCGATCCGGTCCGGGGTGGTCCGCCAGACCACCGCCGGATGACCGGACCCCGGGCCCGCGGCGACGATCGCGGTGAACCGGTCGTGCGCGGCGGCGAACCGGCCCAGGCACAGGTCGAGCATGGCCAGGGCGTACGCCGCGACCCCGGCGCGCAGGCCCACCCGATGCGGGAGGGCGATGGCCAGCGCCTCCCGGGCGTACCGGGCGCAGGGCTCCTCCTCGCCGCGCAGGGCCGCCACGGCCGCGAGGTTGGCCAGGTGCGCGGCCACGGTGTTGACGTATCCGGCCTCGCGAGCCAGCTCCAGCCCCTCCTCGGAGACCGCCCTGCTCTCCGCGAGACGCCCGGCCAGCCGTTCGGCGGTGGCGACGAACTCCAGCACCACGGGCAGCTGGCCCGTCATCCCGGAGACCCTGGCCACCCGCCCGGCCCGCTCGGCCAGCTCGGCGGACAGGTCGCCCTCGCCGAGTTGGCTGGCCGCCGCCGTCGCCCACAGGAACTCGGCCGCCTCGCGCAGCTCGCCCGTACGGCCGAGGGCCCGCCTGAGCAGGTCGTGCCCGCTGCCGTCGGCGAGCGCCGCACCGATGCCGGCGACCACGTCGCGCAGGAACCCTTCGGGGAAGGCCGCCGCCCGCCGCCCGATCTCGATGACGGCCTCCGTGTCGCCGACGTACGACGCCGCCTCCGAGGCGTCGGCCAGCATGTCCAGGGTGTCGCCCGCCGCGAGGATCCGCACGGCCTCGGCGGCGTCCCCGGAGTTCAGCTCGAACCGCCCCCGCAACTGCGCGATCTCCATGCTCAGCGCGGCGTCAGCCCCGGCGAACTCGCGGGCCTCGGCCAGCAGGGACTCCGCCTGGCCGGGACGCCCCCCGAGCCAGGCGGCCACGGCGGCGTCCTTGAGCCGCCGGGCGCGCGCGAGCGGTTCCGGGGTGAGCTCGGCGGCCCTGGTCAGAGCCGTGGCGGCGGCGCCGTACCCACCCCGGTCCCGGTCCCGTTCCGCGGCCCGCGCGAGCGCGGCGGCGACCGATTCGTCCTGGCCGAGCGCGGCCCCGGCCAGGTGCCAGGCCCGCCGGTCCCCGTCGGACAGCTCGGCCAGCACCGCGTGCGCTTCGCGGCGCCGGGCGGGGGAGGCCGTCTCGTACACGGCCGACCGGATCAGCGGATGGCGGAACCGCACGTGCGTCCCGGAGACGCCCGCGAGCCCGGCGGACTCGAGCTCGGGCAGCGCCGCTTCGCCCGCGCCCAGCCGCTCGGCGGCCCGCAGCACCAGGTCGAGATCGCTCTCGACCGCCGCCAGCAGGGCCGTGAGCCGTGCCCCTTCGGACAGCGCGGCCACCAGGTCGCCGAAGAGGCGGTTCCCGCCGGGCAGGGGGTCGGGCAGCGGTTCCCGGCCGGCCCGCTGGTCGGGGCTGAGCAGCCGGGCCGTCTCGCGCAGCGCCAGCGGATTGCCTCCGGTCAGCGCCACGAGGTCGCGCCTGACCGGCGCGGCGAGCGTGAAGCCGGCGTCGAGCAGTTCCGTGGCGGCCGGTTCCGCCAGCCCGGCGACCTCCAGCGAGGGCAGGCCCTTCACCGGCATGTCGCCCCGTACGGCCAGCGGCATCGCGATCGGCTCGGTGCCGAGCCGCCTGGCGGCGAACAGCAGGGCGTCGGCCGACGGCCGGTCCACCCATTGGAAGTCGTCGACCACGCAGATCAGCCCGTCCGGCGCGGCGGCCTCGGCCAGCAGCGACAGCACCCCGGCCGCCAGCAGGAACCGATCGCCGGAACCGGCGGGGGCCAGCCCGAGCGCGCCGCGTACGGCCTCGGCCTGCGGGTCCGGCAGCGCGTCGAGCAGCCCGGTCACCGGCAGCAGCAACTGGTGCAGGGCGGCGAACGCCAGATCGGCCTCCGCCTCGACCCCCGTGGTCCGCAGCACGCGCATGGGCCCGCCGCGGGAGGCCGCCATGTCGAGCAGCGCCGTCTTGCCGGCGCCGGCCTCGCCGCGCAGCACCAGCGCGCCGCCGGAGCCTTTCCTGGCCCGATCGATCAGGTCGTCGATCGCGGCCGTTTCCACCGATCTGCCGTACAGCACAACCGCAGACTGTATTGGGTGGCGGGTCGCGTCCGGCCGACGGCAGTAAGGCTGTTTATCAACCACCTTTGAGCAACTCTGCACTTTGCGTCAGGAAACGATCAAAAATGCCGCTATCGTGACGGCTCATGATGCGCTTGCGAGTGCCGGGCCCGTCGCGGCTGCGCCGGGCGCTGCTGTCCCGGCTCGACTCTCGGTACGTCACCAAGCCCGACCATCGGCAGGACCTGAAGGACGCCCTCTGGGAGGTGCAGATGCTCCGCCGGGAGGTCGTGGCGCTGCGCGACGAGGTCGACCGGCTGCGGCGGGCCCCCGCGACGCCCGCGAAGCCGCCCGCGGCGCCCAAGGCGACCGCCGACCCCAAGGCGGCCGAGGCGCACCGGCTGGCGACCGAGACCGCCCAGGCGGTGGACACGCTGCTGCAGAGCGAGATGCGCATCTGGCAGGCGATCGACGACCTGTCGGCGCGGGTGGGCGCTCCCGGACGGGCGGGGTAACCGGTCGTGCGAGTGCAGTGGACGCGTGACGCGGACGTCTGGCGGCTGGTGTTCCTGCTCGACGCGGAGGACGAGACCACGGGGGCCTGCGCCGACGGCCAGGCCATCGAACTGCGGACCAACTCCTGCCACGTCCGGACCGGGGACGCCGGCGCGTCCCCGCATCCCGACCTGCTCGCGGTCGCTGCGTGGACCGTCGTCGCGCCGTGGACCAGACGGCGGGTGACGTTCGACCGGCCGATCTCCGCCGGGCTCGCCGAGGCGCTGCGTACGGGGTGGGGAGTGGACGCCGGGCCGGTCGGCGCGGACGCCAGGAGCGGCACCCGCCTGGCCATCTCCTACAGCGGTGGCGCGGACTCGATGGCGGTGGCCGCGATGTTCCCCGACGCGCCGTTCGTGCACTTCCAGCGGATCAGCCACCCTCGGGTGCCCAACCGGTGGACGCACTACCGCGCGGATGTGCTGGCCCGGCTCGCCCGGCGGACCGGCCGGGAACTCCACATCGCCCAGTCGGATCTGGAGTTCCTGCTGA
Source organism: Microbispora sp. KK1-11 (assembly GCF_006874435.1). NCBI lineage: Bacteria > Bacillati > Actinomycetota > Actinomycetes > Streptosporangiales > Streptosporangiaceae > Microbispora > Microbispora sp. KK1-11. The sequence continues at coordinate 65,334 of NZ_VIRJ01000016.1, forward strand.
GCCGTCCCCGGCCCGGCTTTCCCGAGCACCACGCCGTCATGGTGGGAGCGTTGCTCCTCGCCGACGACCTCGACCTCGGAGGCGTCGCGCTGGGCTACGAGATCGGCTCGCGCTGGCTCGGAGGCGACCGCTACGTCCTCCGCTACACCCCGGACAACCCCATGTGGGCGCAGGAGGGAAAGTGGGGACGCCTGTTCACCGCGGCCGGGCTGCCGATGGTGCTTCCCGTCGGCGGCGTGAGCGAGGCCGTGACGATGCGGGTCGCCCTGGAGTCGGATCTGCGTGAGCACGTCCGCTGGTGCCTGCGCGGCTCGGGCGACGGCCCCTGCGGGCTGTGCGGCAAGTGCCTGTACAAGGAGCTGATCCAGGCCGCGGTCGAGGGCCGTCCGATGCGCACCGCCCTGACCGCCGAGAGCGCTCCTGCCCGCTCCTGGCAGAAACCGCCGCCGTACGGCGGGCAGGAGATGATCGAGTACGGCTGCGCCCGGGTGCCGAACATCGCGCAGACGCCGTTCGCGAAGGCGGCGGAGCACCTCCAGGCGACCGAGGAGTCCACCCGCTGGCTGGACCACTGCTACCGGCCGGCCGTCGACGAGGTCCCCAAACCGTGGCGCGAGCAGGTCGCCGCCTTCGTCGGTGAAAACATCGGGCTGATGACCGAGGACGAGGCGCTCCGGGTGGAGACGTGGGGGGAACGATGAAGATCTACCTGTCGGTGGACATGGAGGGGGTCACCGGGCTGACCGATCCCGAGGAGATGCACCTCGGAGGCCGGGGGTACGAGCGCGGCTGCGAGCTGATGACCGGGGACGCCAACGCGGTGATCCAGGGTGCCTTCGACGCGGGCGCCGCGTCCGTGCTGGTGAACGACGCCCACGGCTCCACCAAGAACCTCAGGATCGACCTGCTGGACGAGCGGGCCACATTGATCAGGGGCCCCGGCAAGCCGCACCGCATGGGGCAGGGCCTCGTCCCCGGCATGGACGCCGCCTGCTTCGCCGGCTACCACGCCCGGGCCGGCGTGCCGCACGGGGTGCTCAACCACACGTGGATGGGCAAGGAGATCCAGAACGTCTACCTGAACGGCGAGATCTGCGGCGAGACCCGGCTGGTGGCGGGCTTCGCCGGCTCGATGGGCGTGCCGGTCGCGCTCGTCGCCGGCGACGAGGCGGTGTGCGAGGAGGCCAGGGAGCTGCTCGGCGAGGTCGAGACGGTCGCCGTGAAGAAGGGCATCGACAGGTTCTCCGCCGAGCTGCTGCCCCCCGCCGTCGCCTGGCGGCGCATCCGCGAGGGCACGGCCCGCGCCCTGGGCAGGCTGGCGGACTTCCGGCCCTACGTCGTCGAGCCGCCGTACACCCTGGGCGTCGAGTGGAACTCCACCGCCATCGCGGCGGCCTGCTCGATCGTGCCCGGCGTGCGGCTCGCCGGGCCGCGGCACACCGAGTTCACCACGAGCGACTACCACGAGATCATGGCGCTGTTCGGCATCTTCTCGATGATCGGCGGCCAGGTGGCCTGCGGCAGCGGCCGGTACGGCTGACGCCGTTCTTCCCCCAGCACGGCTGACGCCGGTCCACCCCGATCACGGCCGAAGCCGGTTCCCCCAACGACGAAGGCAGGCAGGGTGGCTAGCAGTGACCGCGGGACGCGGGAGCGTACGGGGGCGCTGACGCGGCGCGCCTTCCTGGTGGGCGTCGGCGCGGCCGGAGGCGCCGGAGCGATGTACGCGGCGATGGGCGCTCTCGGGCTCGCACCCGATGACCAGCAGAAGGACTACACGCCGCCGAGCCGTTCCGACTTCGCCCTCAGCGGGAGGGGCGCCGGCTCCGTGGTGATCCTCGGGGCGGGGATCGCGGGCCTGGCCGCCGCCTACGAACTGGGCAAGGCGGGCTACGACTGCACCGTCCTGGAGGCCCGCGACCGGGTCGGCGGACGCAACCTCACGCTGCGCGGCGGCGACCGGCTGCCCGAGCTGTCCGGTGCGACGCAGGAGGCGCGGTTCGGGGAGGGCGTCTACTTCAACGCCGGGCCCGCCCGCATCGCCCAGTGGATGGTCACCCTCGATTACTGCCGGGAGCTGGGCGTCCCGATCGAGTTGTTCGTCAACGACAACTCCAGCGCGTACGTCTACAACACGGGCATGAAGGCGCCGGTCAGGGCGCGTACCGCCCGTGCCGACACGTACGGCTACATCAGCGAACTGCTGGCGAAGGCCACGAACGCGGGCGCGCTGAACCGGCGGCTGACGGCGGGGGACAAGAACCGCCTGCTCCATTTCCTGTCGGAGTTCGGCGACATCGGCAAGACCTACACCTACAACGGGTCGGAGCGCAGAGGGTTCTCCCTGAACCCGGGCACGGGCGCGGGCGTGCCGCTGGGCTCGCCGCCGCCCCTGTCGGAGGTGCTCGGTTACGGGCTCGGCCGCTCGATCACGTTTCCGTTCGGCTACGAGATGGCCATGCCGATGTTCCAGCCGGTGGGCGGCATGGACGCGATCGCGGCCAAGCTCGCCGACGCCGTGGGCCGCGACCGCATCCGCACCTCGGTCGAGGTCAAGAAGATCACCAACCTGCCCGACGGCGTGGAGGTCGAGCACACGGGCGGCGCCACCAGGGCGGACTTCTGCATCGCTGCCCTGCCGCCGCACGTGCTCGCGCGCATCCCCGGCAACCTGGACGCCCGGGTCGTCGCGGCGCTGCGGACGCCCACCCCGGTGTCGGCCGGGAAGATCGGGCTGGAGTACCGCAGCCGCTGGTGGGAGACCGACGAACGGATCTACGGCGGCATCACCGAGACCGACCTGGACATCGCGCATATCTGGTACCCCTCGTACGGTTTCCATGGCACCCGCGGACTGGTGGTCGGCTACTACAACCTCGACGAGGACGCCGAGGCGTACGCCCGCCTCACCCACGCGGAGCGGCAGCGGCGGGCGATCACCCAGGGCAAGAAGATCCACGGCGAGAAGTACCGGACGGAACTGCTGTCCAGCGTCTCGATCGCCTGGCAGCGGCAGCCGCACATCGAGGGCGCGTGGGTCGCCTGGCCCTCCTACGAGGGCGCCTTCGCGCTCCTGCAGCGGCCGGCCGGCCGGGTGTACTTCGCGGGCGACTGGCTCACGCACCTCATCGCCTGGCAGGCGGGGGCGCTGGAGTCTGCCCGTAATGTGGTCACCCAACTGCACCAGCGTGCCGTCAAGGAGGGCTGAATGCCGCTCGAATGGGTTCCCGCGTCGGACCGGCCGGACCTGCTCGCCGATCCCGTCGCCAAGGCCGTGGCCTCTCTCGGCGTCAAGGTGGAGGTCGCCGAGATCGATCCCGAGCTCTCCGACACCGCCGAGTTCTGCGAGCGGTACGGCGTGGCGATGGAGGACTCGGCCAACTGCGTCATCGTCGCCGCCAAACGGGGCGGGGAGACGCGGTACGCCGCCGTCATGGTGCTCGCCACCGGGCGGGCCGACGTCAACGGAATCGTGCGCCGCCATCTGGACGCGCGGAAGGCGTCCTTCGCGCCGCAGGCGGAGGCCGTCGAACTGACCGCGATGGAGTACGGCGGCATCACGCCGATCGGTCTTCCCGAGGGCTGGCCGGTGCTCGTTGACGAAAACGTGACCCGGCGGCCGTTCGTGGTGATCGGCAGCGGCGTCCGCCGCTCCAAGCTGGCGCTTTCCGGCGAGGCTCTGGTCGCGGCGACGCGGGGGGAGGTCCTCGCGCTCACCATTTGACCGCTTGCCGGGAAACCGTTCGCGTCTTTTCTCCGTTGTGCTGAGCGGAGATGTGGCGCGATGGTTCACTCATGGGCGTTCTTTTAGTCGGTATGGTGCTTAGGCAATGAATCAGGACGACCGACTGGGCCCGTACCGGCTGCTGAGGCGGCTCGGTGAGGGCGGCATGGGCGTGGTTCACCTCGCCCTCGACCCGCAGGGCAGGCAGGTGGCCGTCAAGGTCCTGCGCTCGGAGGTGGCGGGCGACGACGTCGCGCGCAGGCGTCTGTCGCGCGAGGTCGAGACCATGCGCCGGGTGCGCGGGCCGAACATCGCGGAGGTCGTCGACGCCGACGTCACGGGGCGCAGGCCGTACATCGTCACCCGCTACGTGCCGGGACGGCCGCTCGACGAGATCGTCAAGAACGACGGCCCGCTGCCCCTCGACGCCCTGCTCAAGGTCGCCGTCGGGGTGGCGGAGGCCCTCGCCGCCGTGCACGCCGCCGGGGTGATCCATCGCGACCTGAAGCCGGGCAACGTGCTGATGCTGGACGGCCAGCCGGTGCTGATCGACTTCGGCATCGCCCAGGCGGTCGACGCCACCCGGCTCACCCAGACCGGCATGTTCATCGGCACGCCCGGCTACCTCGCCCCCGAGATCATCGAGGGCCACGAGGCCGGGCCGCAGGTGGACGTGCACGCCTGGGCCGGCACCGTGCTGTACGCCGCCACAGGCCAGCCGCCGTTCGGCAAGGGCACGCTGGAGATGATCTTCTTCAACATCACCTCCGGCCGGGCCAACGTCGAGGCCGCCCCTCCGCCGATCCAGCCGATGCTGCGCGCCGCGTTCAACCGCGACCCGGCCAGGCGGCCCACCGCGGCCGAGCTCGTACGGCAGCTCGCGCGGCTCATGCCCCAGTCGCCGGGCGGCAGGCCCCGCGTGCCCGACGAGATCACGACGGTGCCCAACGTCGACGACACCGGCGGTCAGCAGGCGCCCGGGTCCGGCCGGCCGGGCGGGCCGGTCACGGGCCCGCCGCCGACCGGGTCGCCGATGCCGCCGATCCCCCCGCCGGTGGCGCCCGTGGCGACGCCGCCGGTCACGCCGTCCCCGCCCGGCGGCCGGGCCGAGGAGTTCGTCTCACTGCTGCGCGAGACGCCCGCGGCGGGCCAGGGCGGCGACCCCTTCCCGACCGTGCGGGTGACCGGAGAGGACCTGCGCCGGGCGGGCCTCGGGCCGAACGGCCCGGCGAGCGGTCCGGCGAACGGCCCGGCGAACGGCCCGGCGAACGGCCCGGTGGAAAGCCCGGCGGAGGGCGACATCCCCACCCGGATGCCTCCGCCCCGCACCCCGCCGACCGGCCCGTCCGGCCCGTCCGGTCCGTCCGTGTCGGGCCCGGCTCCCACGACCGGTGGGCCGTCCGCCCCGCCGCGTGGCCGGCAGGACGAGTGGCCCACGCCGATGCTGCGCCCGGAGGGCGACATCCCCACCCGGCGGGTGACCTCGGAGGAGGTGCGCCAGGCCGTCGGCGGCGATCCCACGGGAGCACGCGGGACGTCCCCCGGGTTCACGCAACCCGGCTCCCCGCAGCACGGGTCCCCCCAGCACGGGTCCCCCCAGCAGGGGTCCTACGAGCAGGGAGATGCGGCGGCGCGCGACCACGCGCTCTTCGGGCACGCGCCCGAGATCTACGAGCGGACTCCGCACATCCACCAGCCGAACCCCACGCCGTTCATGCCGACGGTGCGGGTGCCGCCGCCGCCCGCGCCGCCCATGCCGTTCCCGCCCGGGGGGCTGTTCCAGCGCTCCAAGGCGTACGGCGTGGCGAGCGCGCTGCTGCTCGTCGTGATGACGTCGCTCGCGGTCATGGCGCCGTTACTGATGTGCCTGGTGGCCGTTCCGGCCGCGGTGCTGCTGCGGGCCGCCGACATGGCCCAGCCGCACCTCAACTCCCGGCGTCCTACGGGCGCTGCGGCGGCCGACGTGCTGCGGGTGCTGAGCCGCCCGGCGGAGCTCGTGAAGTCGATCGGCGTCACGATCGCGCTCGTGCCGTACGCGCTGATCCTGGGGCTTCCGGTGACGCTGCTGCTCACGGTCCTCATGGGCGGCACGTACCAGCTCCGGCTCGCGGCGCTGAGCTGGGGGGTCGCGACGGCGTTGTGGACGATCTGCGCGGGGCCCGGAGTGGTGGGCCCGGGCAGGCAGATGCGGCGGACGCTGGCCTCGCTGGTGCCCGGCGAGGGAGCGGCGAAGGGGCTCGCCTGGGGGATCGGCGCCTTCGCGGTGCTGACGGCGGCGCTCGCGCTCTCCAGTCTCCTGGGTAAACAGACAGCAGGGCACTTCTGGGGCCCAATCGACGTTGATTCAGTACTGGGACGACTGCAAGACCTGCGTAACCAGGCGGGGAACGGGTGACGGGGGACGACATGTCGGCTACTGAGGCTCCAGAGAGGATCGGGCCCTACCGGCTGCTCCGGCAGCTCGGCGAGGGCGGCATGGGGGTGGTCCATCTCGGCCTGGACGCGGAGGGGCGCGAGGTCGCGGTCAAGGTCCTGCACCCGCACGTCGCCACCGACCTCAAGGCGCGCGACCGGCTCACTCGCGAGGTCGAGACCATGCGGCGGGTGCGCAGCAAGCGCGTCGCCGAGGTCCTCGACGCCGACCTGACCGGCGCCGCGCCCTACATCGTGACGCGGTACGCCCCCGGGCGGACCTTAGAGCAGACGGTGCTGGAGGACGGGCCGCTCACCGACGACGGCGTGATCCGGCTCGCGGTGGGCATGTGCGAGGCCCTGGTCGCCATCCACGCGGCCGACGTCATCCACCGCGACCTCAAGCCGGCCAACGTGATGCTCGTGGGCGGCGAGCCGCTCGTGATCGACTTCGGCATCGCCCACCTGGTCAACGCCACCCGGCTGACCCAGACGGGCATGTTCGTCGGCACCCCCGGCTACCTCGCCCCGGAGATCATCCGGGACACCGAGATCACCCAGGCGGCCGACGTGCACGCGCTGGCGGCCACGGTCTTCTTCGCGGCCACCGGGAAGGCGCCGTTCGGCTCGGGCACGTTCGAGTCGATCTGTTACAACATCCTCGAAGGCAAGGCGCAGGTGGACCTCGCGCCGGCGTGGCTGCGGGGCTGGCTCCGCGCCGCCCTGGCGCCCGAGGCCACGTCGCGTCCCACGGCCGCGTCGCTGCTCCGGCTCACCCGTTCGCTCGATCCCTCGGTCACCGTGCTCCAGGAGACCGCTCACGAGCCGCCGCGCGACGGCGGGACGCGGATCCTGGACGGCACGCGCGTGCTCGACGAGCCGGCGCGGGGGACCGCGGGCGGCCCGGTGAACGGGAGCGGCCCGGCGAACGGCGCCAACGGGAGCCGGACCAGCATGCTGCCGGCCGGCGACGACAGCTACTCCGACCTGCTGCCGCCGGTGAACTACGTGGAGCCTGAGCGGCCCCGCCGGGAGCCCCGTGCGCCCAGGCAGCGCCGTCCGGTGTCCGCGCCGCCTCCGGCGCATCCGCAGGCCCCGCCGTACGGGCAGGCGGCCCCGCCCCCGCCGCCGTACCAGCCTGCGGTGTACCAGCCGTACACCGACCAGCGGGTGGCGGGCTCCCCGGAGCCCCGGGTCGCGCCGCCGCCGCCTCCCGCCACGCCGTACGAGCCCGAGCCGAGGCGGGCCCCCTACCGGGCCCCGCATCCGGTGCTCGCGGCCCTGCTGCTGGCCACGCTCGTGGCGCTGGCCTGCCTGCTGCCGGTCGTGGTGAGCCTGTTCGCCGCCGTGGCGGCGCTGTGCCTGCGGGTGGGGCAGTACCTGCTCGGCGACCTCGCCGACCGCCGGGCCGCGCGGGGCAGCAGCGGGGCCGACCCGCTCTTCGCGGTGCTCGGCACGCCGTGGGCGCTGATCAAGGCCGGGCTGGCGACGGTGGTGCAGGTGCCGCTGGCCCTGATGTTCGCGATGTGCGTGTGGGGCGGGTTCCACTACATCGGCGGGGTCAGGCCCGATCCCGCCGCGGCGTACGCCGCGGGCGCCTTCGTGGCCGGGCTGTTCCTCCTCCCCGGTGGGAAGGCCCCGCGCAAGGCGGTGTCCCGGACGCTGAGCACGGTGATCCGGAGCCCCGGAGCGGGAATGATCGTGACGATCGCGGTCGGCACGGTCGCGCTGTTCGCGATCATGACGGCGCTGTCCGCGGACGCCTCGTGGGTCCCCTGGCGGCCGCCGTCGGTGGCGGTGGACCACATCGTCGCGGAACTCAAACAGAAGGGTCAGGACACGGTCGTCAACCTGATCGGCGGCGTGATCGGGGACATCATGGACAGGATCGGCCTGGGCTTCCTGACCTTCTGGACCTGACCGCCCCGGTCCCTCGGTGAACCGGGAGGCCCCGAGCGAAGCGGAGGCCCCGAGCGAAGCGGGAGACACAGTTTGGGTACGCCGGAACAGCTTGGTCCCTACCGTCTGGTCTCCGCTCTCGGCTCCGGGGGGTTCGGCGAGGTCCACCTCGCGCTCGATCCCGACGGGCGCACGGTGGCGGTGAAGGTCCTGCATCCCCACGTCGCCTCCGACGGGTTCGCCATCACCCGCCTCGCCCGGGAGGTGGAGACCATGCGCCGGGTTCGCGGGGCCCACGTCGCCGAGGTGCTGGACGCCTCCCTGTCGGGGGAGCGGCCCTACATCGTCACGCGGTACGTCCAGGGCAGGCCGCTCAGCACGGTCGTGGCCAACGACGGGCCGGTCGCGGGGGCCGACCTGCTGCGGCTCGCCCTGGGGCTGGCGGAGGCGCTGGAGTCCGTCCACGCGGCCGAGGTCGTCCACCGCGACCTCAAGCCGGCCAACGTGATCGTCTCCGAGCGCGAGCCGTACGTGATCGACTTCGGCATCGCCTGCGCGCTGGAGTCGGCCTCGGTCACCGCCTCGGGCGCGGTCGTCGGCACGCCCGGCTACCTGGCCCCCGAGGTGCTCGAAGGCCGGGAGGCCGGGCCGGAGGCCGACGTGTTCGCCTGGGGGGCGACGCTGGCCTTCGCCGCGTCGGGGCGGCAGCCGTACGGGACCGGGCCGGCCGCGGCGATCGCCTACCGGGTCGTCCACCGCGAGCCCGACCTGTCGGGCGTGCCGTCGTGGCTCGCCCCGATCGTGGAGCGGTGCCTGAGCGCGGATCCGGCGGACCGCCCGGCGACGGCCGAGCTGGCCGGGCTCCTCAAGGAGGCCGCGCCGGTGCTGGACGGGATCGAGCCGTCGCGGCCCGCGCTGTCGGAGGCGCCCACCCAGCAGTGGCGGCCCGGCGATCGGCGGCGGAGCCGGCCCTCGCGCGGAACCCGGCGAGGAGAGGTGGACGACCCGCGCGCCGCGCACCGGGAGAAGCTGCACCGCCGCTGGGTGATCGGCTCCGCGGTGGTCGTCGGCCTGTTCGCCGCCGCGGCGCGCGCCGACCTGCCCGAGGTGTCGCTTCTCCTGCTGGTGCTCTACGGCATCGCCCTGCTCGTGGACGTGGGGTTCGGGCTGCTGGGGAAGTCGAGGCGGCGGCTCGTGGTGGACCTCGCGGGCGGCGTCGGGGCCGTCGCGGTGTGGGCGCTGCTCAGCACGCTGTTCAGCACGGTGACGCTCCTCATGGCCGTCGGCACCGTCCTGTTCCTGCTCGTCATGCTCGTGTTCGCGAGCTGAATCCCGCCGGGAGGCGATCTAGGAGAACCAGTCGGCGCCGAGCTCCTGGATGGTTCTGCTGCCCGGGGGCACCAGCAGCGCCTCGCTCAGCACCTGGTTGACGTGTTTGGGGTTGTTGACCATGCCGAACAGGAAGAACGAGCCGCCGTCCGCGGTACGGAAGCCGAAGACCGAGCCGTGACCTTCGAACGCGACGTACGCCCCCTTGTTCACGGCGGGGAACGCCTTGCGGCTGTAGCTGTCCTTGGCTAGGCGGTAGCCGGAGGCGCCCTCCTTCTTCTCGTTGTTCCAGAAGTTCAGGTACTCCTGGGCCACGGCGCCCGCCATGAGCGTGTCCATGTCGGTGACGTAGCCGTCGGCGTCGAGCCGCGGCTTCGGCATCCGCCGGCCCCAGTGCATCGGGGTCGCGACGGCCAGCTTGAAAGGCTGCCCGGCGGAGCGGAGGAACGCGAGCACATGGGGGCGGGCATGGCCCTCGGTGTCCTTGTAGGTCGCCTGCGCGATGAACCATTCGCCGATCGGCTGCTGCCGCTCCGGCCGGGGCAGGTAGATCGTCGGGGTGCCGGTCATCTTGATCGGCCTGTGCCCCGGCTTCGACCCGAAGATCTCATGGTTGCGTTCGATCACGCCCTCGTGCAGCGCCGCCTCGACGAACAGCGCGTCGAGCCGGTCGTTCTGATTCCACCACTTGCGCTTTCGCAGCGTCGCGTTGTATTTGCTCACCCACTCCCGCATGGCCTGCCGCGCCTGGGGGATGGTCGGCCCCATCTCGACGGCGGCGGAGGGAGTGGGCACGGCGCTCGAGGTCGGCCGTGGCGACGTGACCGGGCTCGGCGCGTCGGCTCGGTGGGCGACCATATCCGTGACCGCACCACAGCCGGCCAGGCTCACGACAAGAGCCCCGATCAGCCACGTCCCACGCACCGGCAGAGTCCCCCAAGATCGACCGTAGAAATGCCAACATATCGGACATCGGAGCAGGGTGAGCGCCGCGCGGCCCCGGCCTGTTCGCGATCGTGGAGTCGGCGCGCGCGGCGACGGCCGTTCCGTGTCCCGGCTACAGGGACCTCCGCGACGCTTCCGGAACATAGTTCGGTAGGGTGGCAGTGGGCGTGACCGGGTTCTGGGTATTTCCTCGACCGAAGGACGCGGCCGTAAAAACCTGGAGGTTTGCACCTAAGCTACCGATGGGTAACATACGCCTGGGGGGACCAGGGTCAGTTCGACACCCGGGCCACCTGCACAGGCGCGCCCGCGAGCACCTGGCAGTCTTGCATCACGTGCGCGTACCCCGCGCCACGTACCGAGAACCGCGGCGTCAGCCGTACGGAAAGGGGAGGTCGGCCACCGGCCATGAACATCGTCGTCTGCGTGAAGCAGGTCCCCGACACGGCGACCGAGCGCAAGCTGAGGTCCGATGACAAGACGCTCGACCGCGACGCCGCCGACGGCGTCGTGAACGAGCTCGACGAGTACGCGGTCGAGGAGGCGCTGCGGCTCAAGGAGGCCCATGGAGGCGAGGTCACCGTCCTCAGCATGGGCCCAGCCAAGGCGACCGAGACCATCCGCAAGGCCCTGGCGATGGGCGCCGACAAGGCGGTGCACCTGCACGACGACGCGCTGCACGGCTCGGACGCCCTCGGCACCTCCTACGCCGTCTCCCAGGCCCTGAAGAAGATCGGCTTCGACCTGGTGATCCTGGGCTCGGAGTCGACCGACGCCCGCACGGGCATGCTCGCCGCGATGCTGGCCGAGCGGCTCGGCGCCCCGCAGCTCACGCTGGCCAGCAAGGTCGAGGTCGAGGGCACGGCCATCCGGGTGGAGCGGATCACCGACTACGGCTACGACAAGGTCGAGGCGTCGCTGCCCGCCGTCGTGTCGGTGGTCGAGAAGATCAACGAGCCGCGCTACCCGTCGTTCAAGGGCATCATGGCCGCCAAGAAGAAGCCGGTCGAGACGCTCGGCGTCGCCGACGCGGAGATCGCGGCCGACCAGGTGGGCCTGGCGAACGCCTGGAGCGAGGTCGTCGACTTCGCCGCGGCCCCGCCGCGTGCCGCGGGCACCGTGATCAAGGACGAGGGCGACGGCGGAGCCAAGGCCGCCGAGTTCCTCGCGTCGAAGAAGTTCGTCTGAGGGGCTTGGGATGAGTGAGATTCTGGTTCTCGTCGAGCACGTCGACGGTGACGTCAAGAAGGTCACCCTCGAACTGCTGACCCTGGCCCGGTCGCTGGGCACTCCGGCCGCCGTGTGGGCCGGCCCCGGCTACTCCGACGCTGCGAAGGCCAGGCTCGCCGAGTACGGCGCCGAGAAGATCTACGTGGCGGCGGCCGACGAGATCGGCGACTACGTGGTGGCGCCCAAGGCCGAGGTGCTGGCGCACCTGGTGGCCGAGCGCTCCCCGGCCGCGGTCTTCGTCGCCGCGACCGGCGAGGGCAAGGAGATCGCCGGCCGCCTGGCGGTCAAGACGGACTCCGGTGTGATCTCGGACGCGGTGGGCGTCGGCGAGGGCTTCGTCGCCGAGCAGTCCATCTTCGGCGGCGGCGTCAACGTCCACAGCCGCGTGACCAAGGGCACGCCGATCATCACGGTCCGGCCGAACAGCACCGCCCCCGTCGCCGCCGCCGCGGCCGGCGCCGAGGAGAAGGTGGAGGTCGCGCTGTCGGACGCCGCCCGCGCGGCCAAGATCGTCGAGCGGGTCGTCCAGGAGAAGGGCGCCCGTCCGGAGCTGACCGAGGCCGCGATCGTGGTCTCCGGCGGCCGGGGCGTGGGCTCGGGCGAGAACTTCTCGATCATCGAGAAGCTCGCCGACGCGCTCGGCGCGGCCGTGGGCGCCTCGCGCGCCGCGACCGACGCCGGCTGGTATCCGCACCAGTTCCAGGTCGGGCAGACGGGCAAGACCGTGTCGCCGCAGCTCTACATCGCGGCAGGCATCTCCGGCGCCATCCAGCACCGGGCCGGCATGCAGACCTCCAAGACCATCGTCGTGATCAACAAGGACGCCGAGGCGCCCCTGTTCGAGATCGCCGACTTCGGTGTCGTGGGCGACCTGTTCCAGGTCGTCCCGCAGCTCACCGAGGAGATCGAGAAGCGCAAGTGACGCGCCCGGCCCGTGCCGCGGGAACACGCGGCACGGGCCGGGAGCTCATCGGGGGCTGACGAGCGGACCGGGACCAGCCTCCAGCAGACGGACCAGACCTGAACACCGCCCCGCTCGACGCCGCCCTCGGCGGCCGACATCAACGAGCGGCTGCTCCGAGCGTCGCGAGGCAACCCGACGCCGGCCCACACCCTGTACGCGAGCGACCATCTCCTCCCCGCGTTCTCGCTCCTCGTCGTGGCCGCGGGAGTCACGGTGCCGGGGCGCGACGCCCTCCACCGGCTGGCCGGCGAGGACCCGATCGCCTTCCTGCGGGGATCCTGAGGGGCTCTCCTCGCCGGCTCCGGCAGGCGTCAGGCCGCCGTGCGGAGGCGCGTCTCCTCGTCCCCCGACCGGACCGGCAGCGGGATGATCTCCGTACGGGACGCGGGCAGCAGCCGGGCGGCCACGGCGATGACGACGCCGAGCACGACCGCCACGCCCATCGCGACCCGCAGCGAGGCCGCGGTGGACAGGAAGCCGATGACCACGGGCCCGAGCAGCAGGCCCGCGTAGCCCATCGCGCTCGCCTGCGCGATCGCCGGGCCGGGCTCGCGCGTCGCGGTCCCCGCCAGCGACAGCGCCATCGGCGAGATCGTCGCCACCGACAGCCCGATGAAGAACAGCCCGGCCACGGCGGCCACGGTCACCGGCGCGGCGATGACCACGAGGAACGCGAGCGCGGTGGCGGCCCCGGAGAACATGATCAGCCCGCGGGCGCCGTAGCGGCCGCGCAGCCGGTCGCCGGCCAGCCGGGCGAGCAGCATGCCCGCCTCGAACACCGGGTAGCCGAGCGCGGCGACCGCCTCGGAGGCGTGCAGCGTGCCGATCAGGTACAGGCCGTTCCAGTCGGCGACGACGCCCTCCACCATGAACGCGGCGAAGGTGACCGCGCCGAGCAGGTAGACGACCCCGGGCAGCCTGCGCCGGGCACGAGCCGACGCTTGGCCCGCCTCGTCCGTCTCGGGCGCGGGGTCGGGCAGGTGCAGACGGCTGAGGGCCAGCGCCGCCGGCACCGACACCAGGGCGACGACCAGGATGTGGGCGGTGAGAGACAGGCCCAGGGCGATGGCCCCCGTGCCGAGCAGGCCCGCCGAGATCGCGCCGACGCACCATCCCGCGTGCATGCTGCTCATGATCGGCCTGCCGTACGCGCGCTCGACGGCCGAGCCCTGGGCGTTCATGCCGACGTCGACCGCGCCGAACGCCATGCCGAACAGCGCGGCGGCCACGGCCAGCACCGGGAGGGACGGCGCGAACGCGACGAGGACCAGTGACGCCGCGCACAGGGGAGCCGCCGCGCGCAGGACGCCACGGCTGCCGATCCTGGCCAGGACGACGCGCATGAGCTGCATGGTGAGCAGCGCGCCGATCCCCCAGCTGAGCAGGGTCAGCCCGACCGACGACTCCGGCAGGCGGAGCCGGTCGGCCAGGGCCGGGAGGCGCACGGTGAACGTTCCACACATCAGGCCGGCCAGGACGAAAGTGAGGACTGCCCCCTGACGGGCCTTCCTCAAAGCGCGGGTCATCACAGCTTCCTTTCCAGGTGAGTCGAGTGGGTTTCCGGGCCCGGATTTACGGGCAGACACCAGCAGGTCGCCCTTTCACGGCAGAGCCGGAAGGAAGGGCGACCACCAGGTGTAGGTCAGGAGTTCACAAGCGGCGCGCTACAACAGGGCGAGCAGCCTGGCGCGGATCGCGGCGTAGTCGATGATCGCCGCACAGTGGGTGGCGACCTCCCAGACGCCCTCACAGGCCAGCCGTACGACCTGGGAGGTCAGGGGGTCGGGCTCGTCGTCCAGGCCCTGCCGCATCCAGCGGTCCATCGCGCCGCGCAACGGCGCGAGCAACTCGGGATCGCCGGCCGCGCCCGTGACCACGGCCCATCGTCGCAGCCGGCCGGTCTCCACGGCCTCGAACGTCGCGGCGACGTACGCCCGGGTGTAGGTGCTCTCCGACTGCGCCTCGATGAGCGCGTCGAAATCGGCGATCAGGCGCTCGATCATGCCTTTGACGAGCGCTTCCTTGTTCGCGAAGTGATAGAGGAGACCGCCCTTGCTGACACCGGCGCGCTCGGCCACCGCCGCCAGGGTCAGGGCCTGGGCGCCCTGATCCTGCAGCAGGCCCTCGGCCGCGTCCAGCAGTTCGTCCCTCCTCATGCCCTCTACTGTACCGTCTGGACGGTTAAGTTGCGACACGTGCCGGTCTTCTTTTCTCACCCGGATACGCTTGGTGGGCTGAATACGTGTCAGGGAGGGGTCGTGGGAGCTGCGTATCTGGACCATGCCTCGACCACACCGATGCTGCCCGAGGCGATCGAGGCGATGACCGCCCAGCTCGGGCAGGTCGGCAACCCCTCGTCCCTGCACGCGGCGGGCCGCCGCGCCCGCCGGGTCGTCGAGGAGTCGCGCGAGACGATCGCCTGCGCGCTCGGCGCCCGTCCGAGCGAGGTCGTGTTCACGGCCGGCGGCACCGAGGCCGACAACCTCGCCATCAAGGGCCTGTTCTGGGCGAGGAGGCGGCCGAGGATCCTGATCAGTTCGGTCGAGCACCACGCCGCCCTCGACCCCGCCCACTGGCTCGGCGACAACCACGGCGCCCGGGTCGAGCTGCTGGACGTGGACGAGCGGGGCCGGGTGCATCCGGAGACGCTGCGCGAGGCCATCGCCCGCGACCCGGACGACGTGGCGCTGGTGAGCGTCATGTGGGCCAACAACGAGGTGGGCACCGTGCAGCCGGTGCGCGTGCTGGCCGGCATCGCGCACGAATACGGCATCCCCTTCCACACCGACGCGGTGCAGGCGGTGGGGCAGCTCCCGGTCTCGTTCGCCGAGTCCGGCGTGGACGCCATGACCGTCTCCGGCCACAAGGTCGGCGGTCCCGTGGGCGTCGGGGCGCTGCTGCTGGCCCGAGGCGTCGATCCGGTGCCCGTCCTGCACGGCGGCGGGCAGGAACGCGACATCCGCTCCGGCACCCTCGACGCGCCGGCCATCGCCGGGTTCGCGGCGGCGGTCGAGACGGCCGTCGCGCGGCAGCCCGCCACGGCCGAGCGGCTGTCGGCGTTGCGCGACGACCTGATCGAGCGCGTACGGCTGGCCGTGCCCGACGTCGTGCTGAACGGCGACCCGGTGAACCGGCTGCCCGGCAACGCCCACTTCTCGTTCCCCGGATGCGAGGGGGACGCCCTGCTCATGCTCCTCGACGCCAAGGGCGTGGAGTGCTCCACCGGCTCGGCCTGCTCGGCCGGGGTCGCCCAGCCGTCCCACGTGCTGCTCGCCATGGGCCAGGACGGCGCGCGCGCCCGCGGCTCGCTGCGTTTCTCCCTCGGTCACACCTCGGCGGAGGAGGACGTCGACCGGGTCGCGGAGGTCATCGGGCACGTCGTCGAGCGCGCCCGCCGTGCCGGTCTGTCGTAACTTGCCCTATTTCCCCCTCCCGCCGCCATCGCCGCGCCTACCGGGCCGTACGGCGCAGCAGCGCCCGCTGGAGGCGAAGGACCGCCCGGATGCGCCGTGACGAGCGCAGCCGCCACAGGCGGGCCTGGAGCAGGTCGCCCAGCTCGATCAGCCGTTCCTCATCCGCGAAGCGCTCGATCTCGGGGAACATCTGCCGCTCCTCGTCGAGGTGGGCGTGCGACTCCAGCGCGTCGTGCATCACGCCCAGCTCCCGGTCGAATCGCTCGGTCTGCGGGTCGGCGCGCACCAGCGCCGCGAGCTGGTCGCTGAGCTGGCGGTGCTCGGACCAGGCGGCCGAGATGGCCGGGGTGACGTCCCGCATCGCGGGATAGAAGATCTTCTCCTCGATGCGCTCGTGCATCCACAGCTCGTCGAACAGCTCGTCGGCGAGCGCGCGCCGTCGTCCGGGCTCCGAGCGCGGCGTCTCCAGCAGGCGCCGCATGAGCCCCCGCAGCACCTCGTGGTGCTCCACGAGCACCCGCGTCGCCGTCTTGCGCTCCTGCGGGGCCGGTGCCTCCCGCACCTCCGTGAGCACCTGTGGCCTTCTCCTCATGGCCGCACCTCCTGCTGGTGGACCAGCGCGCTGCCGGGAGGCGAGCTGGTCGCCTTCGGCGCCCGGCGCACCTCGATCCACCCGTCGCGTACGCGAGTCTGAAAGCACGGCGCCGGGGCGACGGCCGGGCCGTTCAGGCTCTCGCCGCTGCGCAGCTCGAACTCAGAACCGTGCCAGGGGCAGGTGATGGACCCGTCGCGGAGCCAGCCCTGGGACAGCGGGCCGCCCAGGTGCGGACAGGCGTTCTCCAGGGCGTGGATGCGGCCGTCCGCGCGGACCAGGACGACATCCACGTCGCCCGCCCGCACCCGGTGGGGGCGATTGTCGGTCAGGTCGCGCTCGGCCAGCACCGGGGTGAAATGGCGTGGATCGAGCTGCCTTTTTGTCTGGTCGACCCCGATCCGGTGGCGGTAGACGAGCGTGCCGCCCAGGAAGCCGCTGGCCATGATCACGGGATAGCCGAGCAGGGCGGCGAGCCGCCCCCGCAGGTGGTGCCCCCGTCCCCGCTGCCACCACGACCAGCCGTACAGGACGAGGGCGAGGGTGTTGAGCGTGCCGTGGACCATGCCGACGCGCCGGGCGTCGTCGTGCGTGTGCTGCCAGTCGTGCAGGCCGGTCACCGCCGCGGCCAGCGCTCCGGCGAGGCCGACTCCCACGGCTGCGCGCGCCGCGCGCTTCTGCCCGGTGAGGTCCAGGACCAGCGCCGTCGTCCAGGAGCCGATCGGGAGGTCGGTGAGCACCGGGTGGAGAGGGTGCCCCAGCCAGACGCCGTGGAGAAAACCGCGGGCGCGGCTCCTGGTGACCCCGGCGAGGTTCTCGGCGAAGGCGAGACCCTGTTCGAGCCGATGCCCCGGCCGGTCGAGGCGGCCGTCGCCTTCGATCGCGTCCAGCAACCGGTTCAGTGCGCGCTGAGCCATGTCCGACCCCAATCCCATCGCCGGATCGGCCCCGCAGCCTGCGGGAACGGGCGGATCGCGGGCGCTCGCCCACGCGTTGCGTCTATCGCGACGTGCCCGTGCTCAATTGTGGCGAAACGCGCTAAATATCCGGTTCATGTCAGGAAGGGGGCGACCGCGCTCCACGAGGGGTCCTCGGCCACGTCGACGCGGGCCCGCCCCTCCTTCCACTCGGCCGCGACCTCCTCGATCACGGGCGGCACGGCGGCCGCGGGATCGGCGTAGACGTGCAGCACCCGGCTGCGGTCGGCGCTCAGGTGGGCCGTCAGCACGGCAGAGCCGAGCGCGGCCAGCCGCTCGTTCAGCCGCTCCTCGAAGTCGCGCAGCGCGTCCAGGGAGGCTCCCGCCGGCAGCCCGTCGCCGTCGGCCTCCCGGTAGGGCAGCGTGACGGCGATGTGCTGGTCGTACAGCGGGAAGTCGACCGGCCGGAGGGGATAGCGGGCGGCGGCCGTCAGCCGGCCGCCGGTGGCGGTGTGGCCTTCGAGGAGCGCCCACTGCTCCTCCGTGAAACCCTCCGCCACGTCGGCGACGACGGCGGGCAGATGGATCGCGGGGAGGGCGTCGATCGGCTCGAACTCCGCGGCCACGATCTCGCCCACCCAGCGGGCCACCTCGTCCTCGCCCAGCAGCCAGTCGAGCGCGAGGAAGGCCGCCTCCGTCCGGGTGTCGTCGTCGACGTCGGGGAAGATCGGGTGGAAGGCGGTGACGTCCACGCGCGGCGTGCCGGGCGGCACGCGCAGCGCCACCACCAGCCGGTCGAGCCCGAACTCGCGACCACCGACGTCGACCGTCAGATCCGCGGCCTGCGGGTTCGCCTGCCGCGACGGATGGAACTCCCACATCGCGTCCGCCGGCGGCGCGGCGAGGGCCCACCGGTGGGCGAACGGCCGCAGCTCCGGATCGTTCGACGCGCTGACGACCAGGGCGTTCACGGCCATGCGGCCGGGAGCGATCTCCCAGACGAGGGACGGATGAAGGGCGGTGACGGCGGGGCCGATCATCTCGAACAGGGCCTCGGGGTCCTCCGCCTCGACGTGCGCGTCGATCTGGGGACGTGCCTCGTCCCACCAGGTCCAGAATGCCGCGATGGCCTCGGCGGGGTCGGCGGACTCGCTCTTGCGCCCGAACAGTCGCATGACCCCGCATCCTCCCAGCCCGCCCGCCCCGATGCCAACGCGGGCGCGGCCCGGCGGGCGGTAACCTCGAACTGTTATGGGACCCACACGAAAGCTCCGCGTCCTCGCCGCCATGTCCGGCGGGGTCGACTCCGCGGTGGCCGCCGCCCGGATCGCCGAGGCGGGGCACGACGTGACCGGCGTCCATCTGGCGCTGTCGTCCAACCCGCAGTCCTACCGCACCGGCGCGCGCGGGTGCTGCACCCTGGAGGACGCCCGCGACGCGCGCCGGGCGGCCGACGTCATCGGCATCCCCTTCTACGTATGGGACATGGCGGAACGGTTCCATCGTGACGTGGTCGAGGACTTCGTCAGCGAGTACGCCGCGGGGCGCACCCCCAACCCCTGCCTGCGCTGCAACGAGAAGATCAAGTTCGAGGCGGTGCTCGACCGGGCGCTCGCGCTCGGCTTCGACGCCGTCGCCACCGGCCACCACGCGCGGCTGGACGACGGCGTACTGCGGCGCAGCGTCGACGAGGCCAAGGACCAGTCGTACGTGCTGGGCGTGCTCACCCGCGAGCAGCTCGCGCACGCGATCTTCCCGCTCGGCGGCTCGACCAAGGCGCAGGTGCGCGAGGAGGCGGCGCGGCGCGGGCTGACCGTCGCCGACAAGCCCGACAGCCACGACATCTGCTTCATCGCCGACGGCGACACCCGGGCGTTCCTCGCCGACCGGCTCGGCGCGTCGCAGGGGCCGATCGTCGACGCGCTCACCGGCCAGGTGGTCGGCAGCCACCAGGGGGCGTACGGCTTCACGGTCGGGCAGCGCAAGGGCCTGCACATCGACCGGCCGGCCGCCGACGGCAGGCCGCGCTACGTGCTGTCGATCGAGCCGGTGTCCAACACGGTCACGGTCGGTCCCCGCACCTCCCTGGAGGTCCGGAGCATCGTGGGCGAGCGGCCGGTGTGGAACGGCCCGCTGACGGAGCCGTACGAGCCGATCACCTGCACGGTCCAGTTGCGGGCGCACGGCGAGGTGTACGGCTGCCGCGCCCAGGTGTCCGGCGGCGAGCTGCACATCGAGCTCGACCGCCCGGCGACCGGCGTCGCGGCGGGCCAGGGCGCCGTCCTGTACGACGGGGACGCCGTCATCGGGTCCGCCACGATCGCCTCGGCCGTCTGAGTCAGGAGATCTCGACGGACTCCCCGACCGGGATGCGGCGGAAGTCGGCCTTCTGCGCCTCGGCCTCGCCGCCGAGCCAGTTGTCGACCAGCTTCAGGCCGATCTCGTTGTACAGCCCGTCGTGCGTGGAGTACGCCCGCGCGGGGCGGACCTCCCGCAGGTAGAGGATGGTGTCCGACGCCTTCAGCCACGGGCCGCCGGTCGGCACGAGCAGGGTGGGCACCTCGACGCCCGGAGGCGTGAGCGCGTCGCCCGGGTAGAACACCTCGTCGTCCACCAGGAAGCCGACGTTCTGCACGGGCGGAACGTCGGGCAGGTTGCGGGCGTGCCACTCGCCGACCGCCCGCACGTCGAAACCGGCGGTGGTGAAGGCGTCTCCGTGCTGGACGACCTGGACCTTCGCCAAGATCCGGCCGAGCTGGTCGGCGACGGCCCGGCAGGTGAAGACCTCCAGGCCCGGACCCGCGTTCTTCAGCAGATTCGCGTCCACGTGGTCGAAGTGTTCGTGGGTGATGAGCACGGCGTCCGCGCCGTCGAGGAGCCCCTCGCCGCTGAACGAGCCGGGGTCGATGACGAGCGTCCGCCCGTCCTTCTCCAGTCGCCAGCACGCGTGACCGAGTTTGGTGAGTTTCATAATCCCTAAGCTAGTGACCGTGAGCGACTATCCATGGAGCGAGGCCACAGCCACCGGGGTGGGGTCCTATCCGGGCGAGGACCATCTGGAGGCGGTCAGGACGGCCTTCGGTGAACTGCCCATGCCCTACCTGCCCGAGCTGCCCGCCCGGGGCGTGGGCGCCGACATGATCGGCCGTACGGCGTCACTGCTGGTCGAGCTGCCCGTGGAGGTGCAGCCGTCCGGCTGGCGGCTCGCCGACCGGCCGGGACGGGACTTCAAGCGGGCCAGGGACCACCTCACCCGCGACCTCGACGGCCTGGAGGAGCTCTCCCAGGGCTACGAGGGGCCGTTCAAGATCCAGGCATGCGGGCCGTGGACGCTCGCCGGGGCGATCGAGCTCAGGCACGGCGACAAGGTGCTCGCCGACGCGGGAGCCGTACGCGACCTGACCGAGTCGCTGGCCGAGGGGCTGGCGCAGCACGTGGCGGAGGTCCGGCGCCGGATTCCGGGAGCCGACCTCGTCGTCCAGATCGACGAGCCGGGGCTGCCCGGGGTGCTGGCGGGCACGGTGCCGACCGCGTCCGGCTTCGGGCGGCTGCCCGCCGTCGAGTCCCCGATCGCGGCCGAGCGGCTGAGGACCGTGCTCTCCGCGCTCGCGCCCGCCTTCCCGGTCGTCCACTGCTGCGCGCCGGGCGTGCCGTACGAGGTGATCCGTACGGCGGGCGCGCGGGGCGTGTCGCTGGACGCGTCGCTGCTGCGCCGCCGTGACGAGGACGCGCTGGGCGAGACGATCGAGAAGGGACTCGCGCTGTTCCTCGGCGTCGTGCCCGGGGTCGACACCCGGCTGCCGGACGTCGGCGTGGTGGCCAAGCCGGCGGTCGAACTGTGGCGGCGCCTCGGCTTCCCGCCCGCCCGGCTCGCCGGGCAGGTCGTGCTCACCCCCGCCTGCGGCCTGGCCGGGGCCTCGCCCGCGTACGCCAGGGCGGCGCTGGCCCGGTGCAGGGAGGCGGCCCGGGTGCTGCGCGAGGACCCCGGCGAGTAACGGGTGCCGGCGCTCCGCAGCGCGAGATGGATGCTGACACAGTCGAAGTGACATTCGCTGGAGGAAGCTCCATGGCGCCAGGTGGGGAACCGATGGTTGCCTTGGGGTATGGATTCGATCACCGCCATAGAGCGGACCGTCGTACCCGCCCGGGAGGCCAGGGCGGTGCGGGTGCCGCAGGGCCGGCGCGTCAGCGTCGTCGATCTCGAAGGCGGCCAGGTGGGCGACGTCTTCGCCTTCGCCGCCGATGACGTCACCGAGCACCTCAGCGCCTCGCATACGCGCAGTTCCACGAACCGGTTGTTCCCCGCCGTGGGGGAGCGGTTCGTCACCGATCGCCGCCGGCCGATCCTGACGCTCGTCTCCGACACCTCCCCGGGCCGGCACGACATGCTGATCGCCGCGTGCGATCCGGAGCGGTACGCCGCGCTGGGCGCGCAGCCGTCCCATGCCTCGTGCGCCGGCAACCTGCACCAGGCGCTCGCCTCGATGGGATTGGCCGTTCCCTTCACCCCGCAACCGGTCAACGTGTTCATGCGGATCCCCGTCGACGAGGAGGGGCGGCTCGACTGGCTCCCCGCGGTCAGCCGACCGGGAGACGCGATCACCTTCCAGGCGGTCATGGACTGCGTTCTCGTGGTCTCCGCCTGCCCGCAGGACCTGGTGGCCATCAACGGCGGCGTGCCGACGTCGCTGGCGATCGACGTCCTGCCCGAATCCGACTGATCCCACGTTCCGAGGAGTGCGTTTCCGATGATGAGCGCGTTCACTCCGGGTCATCCGGCCCTGCTGCCCCTCCGTTTCGCCGGCCTCGACCTGCCCAACCGGCTCGCGGTCGCGCCGATGACCCGGGTCTCCGCGGCCCCCGACGGCACGCCGACCCCGGAGATGGCCGACTACTACACCGAATTCGCCGAAGGCGGCTTCGGTCTGGTGATCACCGAGGGCACCTACACGGACACCGTCTACAGCCAGGGGTATCGCAACCAGCCGGGCATCGTGTCGGACGCTCATGTCGCGGCATGGCGGGAGATCACCGGCCGCGTGCACGCCGCGGGCGGACGGATCCTGCTGCAGCTCATGCACGCCGGCGCCCTGTCCCAGGGCAACGCCTATCGCGACGAGACGGCCGGGCCGTCCGCCGTGCCGCCACGCGGGGAGATGATGCCCGAGTACGGGGGATCGGGCAGGTGGCCGATCCCCAGGGAGATGAGCACGGCCGACATCGAGACGGCGATCGCCGGTTTCACCGGCTCGGCCGTACGGGCTCGAGAGGCGGGGTTCGACGGTGTCGAGGTGCACGCGGCCAACGGTTACCTGCTGGATCAGTTCCTCACCGACTACACCAACCGGCGGGCCGACTCCTACGGAGGCGACGTCGCGAACCGGGTGCGCTTGACGGCCGAGGTGGTGGCCGGCATCCGGGCGGAACTGGGCCCCGGCTTCTGCGTCGGGGTGCGGCTGTCCCAGGGCAAGGTCAACGACTTCACGCACCGCTGGGCCGGGGGCGCCCGGGACGCGGAGATCATTTTCTCCGCACTCGCCGACGCCGGCGCGACCTACCTGCACATCGCCAGCGAGGGCCGCGACTGGATCGAGACCGCCCGCCTCGACGGCGACGTCACGATCACGGCCCTCGCCCGCGAGGTGACCGGCCTTCCGGTCGTCGCGAACGGCGGCATGCACGATCTCGCCCAGGCGGCACGGGTGCTCGCGGACGGCCATGCCGACATGCTGTCGGTCGCCAGGGGCGCGCTGGCCAACCCCGATCTGCCGCGGCGCCTCGCCCGGGGCCTGACGCTGGACCGGTTCGACCACGCGATGCTGGAGCCGATGGCGACGCTCGGCAACGCGCGCCGCTGGCTGCGGGCGGCGCGGGCCATGTCCTGATCGCGGGGAATGCGAGACTCGGCACACCAAGGACGGTGGAACGCCGGCCGTGCGACCGGCCGGGAGAGGAAGGAGCGGGATGAGCGCGAACTGGCGTGACCGCGCCGCGGCCGTGGTGACCCTGACCTTCGACGTGGACGCCGAGACGCCCGTCCTCGCGCATGGGCGCGAGTACGCCCGGCACGCGAGCACCATGTCACACCAGGCGTACGGCCCGGAGGTGGGCCTTCCGCGCATCCTGGACCTGCTCGGCGAACTCGGCGTCCCGGCGACGTTCTTCGTCCCGGGCTGGGTCGCCGAGCAACGGCCGGGGCTGGCCGCGTCGATCGTGGAGCGCGGGCACGAGGTGGCACACCATTCCTACAGCCACCGCCCGCCCACCTCGATGACCGCACAGGAGGAACGCGCGGATTTCGAGCGTGGCCTGGAGGTGTTCGCGAGCCAGGGCATCGAGATCGCCGGGCATCGGGCCGCGCTGTGGGAGGCGTCGTGGCAGACCCCCGATCTCGTCGCCGAGCACGGCCTGCTCTACGACTCCTCCCTCATGGGTGACGACCGGCCGTACCGGCTGGTCACCGGGTCCCGCGACATCGTCGAGCTGCCCGTGCACTGGTCGCTCGACGACTGGGAGCAGTACGCCTTCCTCCCCGCGCCACACGTCGGCTCGGTGATCGAGTCTCCGGGCAAGGTGCTGGAGATGTGGCGCGCCGAGCTCGACGGGATGCGCCACTACGGATGCCTGTTCAACCTGTGTGTGCATCCGTTCCTGTCGGGCCGTCCGGGGCGTGCCATGGCGCTGCGCCGATTCGTCGAGTACGCGCTGGAGTGCGGGGACGTGCGGTTCGCCCGGTGCCGCGAGGTGGCCGAGCTGGCGGCGGCCGATCCGGACCTGACCACCCGCCGGCCCCGCTCGCCGGCCGTCGACCCCGAGGTCTATCCCTCGTAGGCGCGGTCGGCAGGTGCTGCTCAGCCCGTCTCGACGGCGAGGGCGAGGAACAGGTCGACGCGGTCCTCGGTGCGTCCCACATCCCTGCCGGTCAACTCGGCGATCTTCGCCAGGCGGTTGCGCAGGGTGTTGACGTGGATGTGCAGTGCCGCGGCCGTGGCCGCCCACTGCCCGTCGTGATCGAGAAAGGCGCGCAGCGTCGGTTCCAGATCGCTCCCGCGCCGGGCGTCGTGCTCCCGGAGCGGACCGAGCAGGTCGCGGGAGAAGCCGCGCAACGTCTCGGAGTCCACCAGCCCGAGCAGCAGCCGATGTGTGCCCAGCTCGGCGAAGCGGCGAACCGCCGGCCCGCCGGGTGAGCGCCGGAGCACCCGGCACGCCTCCCGCGCGTGCAGCAGCGGCTGCCGGAGCCCCGCCGCGTGCGGAGCCACCCCGCCGAGCCCCGCGACCACCCGCCGGCCGGGGAAGCGCCTGCCCACGGCCGCCAGAAGGCGCTCGGCCAGGAGGGGGAGCTCGGGCTCGGGATGCCGCCAGGAGAGCACGGACACGACGTCCTGCGTCCCTCCGGCCACCAACGCGGGGATCCCGGAAGCGGAGAGGAACTCGCCGGCCACCTCGGCCAGGCCGGGCAGTGCGGCGGGCTCCGGCCCCGCGAAGGCCAGCGCGCACACGGCCAGCGGCCCCGCCGCGTCCACACCGAACGCCTGCAGCCTGCCGGCCACCTCAGCCGTGCGCTGCCCGCCGGACAGCACCATCTCCAGCAGCTCGCCGGCGAAGCGCATCTCGATCGCCTGCACCGCCTGCTGCTTGGCCACCTCCAGGCTGAGGAACCTGGCCGCCTGCTCCAGCGCCGCCCGCTCGGCCGGTTCGAGGCCGGACAGCGGGCGCAGGCAGACGAGCGCCGCGTCGACGTCACCCACCGCTCCCACGGGGAAGAGCGCGGCGAGGGTCTCGCCTCGGTCCGGCTGCAGGACCACCTCCAGCGCCGGCGGCCTGCGGGCCAGCCCGGCGGTCACCGCCCTGACCTGAGCGTCGTCGAGGTCGGCCCCTGCCGCCGCGAGCACCCGGCCCGTCCGGTCGACCACGGCGAGAGGCAGGTCGTGATCCCGCCGGAGTACGTCGAGCACACCGGACGGGCCCGCCCCACGCGAGATCGCGGTCGCCAGGGCGTCGCCCCTGCGGACCATTCCGACCAGGGCCTGCTGGCGCTGGTTCGTGTACATGGCGGAGACCGCCTGGGAGACCTCCGTGAACGGCACCGCCGGGGCGATCTCCAGCAGCGGCAGGCCCGCGTCCCGGCAGGCGGTGACCAGCTCCGGCGGGGTGCTCGGAGTCTGCGGACGCA
Organism: Microbispora sp. KK1-11; assembly: GCF_006874435.1. NCBI lineage: Bacteria > Bacillati > Actinomycetota > Actinomycetes > Streptosporangiales > Streptosporangiaceae > Microbispora > Microbispora sp. KK1-11. The sequence goes on from NZ_VIRJ01000016.1 coordinate 90,932, forward strand.
ACCCGAAGACGATTCCCGCCGCCCTCGCCAGCCGCACATTCGCCACGAACTCGGCGGCGCTCACCTGCCCCGTCCACAGGCCGTTGGTCAGCACCAGCTCCCGCTCCCGGACGTACGGGGAGGGGTCGGGGAGCTCGGTGTTGTGGACCCATGCGACGGGCTCGTCCAGGGCGCCCTCCGGGCCGGGCACCAGCACTTTCAGCTTCAGCGACGCGTTCGCGACCAGGGACCGCAGCGTGAACACCGTGTGAATCTACACAGTGGCCGGCCTGATCGCTAGAGCTTCGTCCATTTATCGGGCTCTGTCCCACCTGCTTGTGTGGTGGGCGTCACACCAGGGTGTGACGCCGGCACTATCAGGAGCAGCCATGCACAACCCCCCTCCTGCCGACTCGGCGGACGCGGTCCGTTTCGACTCCCACGGCATCGAGCCCATCTCCCCCTCGGCCCGCGACTCCACTCCATGGCAACAGTTCTGGATCTGGACGGGCGCCAACATCGCACCGATCAACTGGGTGCTCGGCGCCCTCGGCATCACCCTGGGTCTCAGCCTGGTCGAGACCGTCGTCGTCGTGGCCGTGGGCAACCTCGTGGGCTGCGCCGTGTTCGGCCTGTTCAACGTCATGGGACATCGCACCGGGGTCAACCAGATGGTGCTCGGCCGCGCGGCGTTCGGGCGCCGGGGGGCGATCGTGCCGGGCCTCGTCCAGGGTCTGCTGACCATGGGCTGGGTCGGGGTCAACACCTGGGTCGTGCTCGACCTCGTGCTGGCGATCCTCGCGCAGCTGGGCGTCCAGGGCGGCACCGGCCTGAAGTATCTGGTGGCCGCCGTCATCATGGGCGTCCAGCTCTTTCTGGCGCTGTACGGCTTCTACGCCATCCGCACCTTCGAGAAGTACACCGTGCCGGCCACCGTGGCGCTCATGGCCCTCATGACCGTCCTCGCGGTGAGCCAGGCCGACCCCCGGTGGACGACCGCCGCGGCGGCGCCGGGCTCGAAGATCACCGCGATCACGCAGCTCCTCACCGCGATCGGCGTCGGCTGGGGGATCACGTGGCTGCCCTACTCCGCCGACTACAGCCGCTTCGTCCGGGCCGGTGCGTCCGCCCGGTCCGTGTTCTGGTCCACCGCACTCGGCATGTACGTGCCGACCGTGTGGCTGGCCGCGCTCGGGGCATACCTGGCCGCCTCGGGCAGCGGAGCCGACCCCGCCGGCCTGGTGACGAGCACCTTCGGGGTGATGGCGATTCCCGTGCTCCTGCTGATCATGCATGGGCCGGTCGCCACCAACATCCTCAACCTCTACTCCTGCTCACTCGCCGCCCTGTCCGTCGGCATCCGGATCGCCCGATGGAAGCTCACCCTCATCGCGGGTCTCGTGGCGTCCGTCGTGCTCGCGGTGTTCGTCCGGGCCGACAGCTTCGCCCACGCCTTCGACAACTGGATGGTCTCGATCCTGGTGTGGATCAGCCCGTGGGCGAGCATCGTCCTGGTCGACTTCTTCCTCCTGCGCCGCGGCCGGATCGACGTGCTCTCCCTCTACCGTGACGACGCCTCTGCCGCCGGCGGCACCGGCCGGCCCGCGATGATCAGCCTCGGGCTGGGCCTGCTCGCGGCGTGGAGCTGGCAGTTCGGGATGGTGCCCGCGACCCAGGGTCCCATCGCCCGGGCGCTGAACGACACCGACTTCTCGTGGCTGGCCGGCGGCCTGGTCGCGGGCGGGATCTACTACCTGCTCGCCCGGACGAGGACCGGCCGTACGTCCGGACAGCGGGAGGAGGCGCTGTCCCGATGAGCGCACGGATCCGCGTCATCACCACCGGAGGCACGATCGCCTCTGTGCCCGGCCCCGGCGGCGAGGTCAGCGTGGCCGTCGCCGGGCGCGACCTGATCGGTGCGGCCGGAGCGGCGGTGACCGTCGAGGTGGACGAGGCGATGCTCGTCCACAGCTTCAACCTCACGCTGGACGACATGCTGAGGATCGTGGAACGGGTCGCCGTGGCGGTCGCCGACCCCGAAGTGGACGGGGTCGTCGTCACCCATGGCACCGACACGATGGAGGAGACCGCGTTCTTCGTGGACCTGCTCCTGGACGCCCGCCGGACAGTGGTGTTCACCGGGGCGCAGCGGCACGCGGGCGAGCCGGACGGCGACGGGCCGCGCAACCTCGCGGACGCCCTCCAGGTCGCCGCCGCGACCGCGGGCCGGGGTCTGGGCGCCGTCGTCGTCATGGCCGGGCGGGTCCACGCCGCACGGTACGCGACCAAGGCCCACACTGTGGCGCCGGACGCCGTCGACTCACCCGGCTACGGTCCCATCGGCCGCGTGCACGACGGACGCGTCCATATCGCCGCCAGGCCCGAACGTCTCCCCGGCTTCACCCTGGCGGAGCTCGAGGGCCTGGCGGTCCGGGTGGACATCGTGCCCGCCTACCTCGGCGCCGACGGCGTCCATGTGGCCGCCTCCCGGGCGGCGGGTGCACTCGGGCTCGTCCTGGAGGCCCTGGGGGCGGGCAACCCGACCCCCGGCCTGCTCGGCGAGATCCGCGCGTGCGTCGCGGCGGGCATTCCCGTGCTCGTGACCTCGCGCTGCCACGCCGGTCCGTCCGTGCCGGTGTACGGCGCGGGAGGCGGGGCCACCCTGCAAGAGGCGGGCGCGGTCTTCGCCGGATCGCTCGCCGCCCCCAAGGCCCGGCTGCTGCTGACCGCCGCCCTCGCGGCCGAGCCCGGGCCCTCCGAGGCGCTGGCCCGGCTCGGGCCGCACCTCACGATCTGACCTCCGCCGGGATCGCGCGGAGTGATCCAAGCGGTCTCCCAGCTCATCCCCAAGTGATTCACAAGCCCTGTCACCTATCTCTTGACGTGCTGGAAGTTCAGACGTTCAGGAGAAAGACCATGCGAAGCGCCGCGCGCCTTCTGCTCCCCCTCGCCGCCGCCGGGCTGTCCGCCGCTCTGGCCGCAGGTCTCGCCGCGGCTCCCGCCGCGGCTTCGGCGTCCTCGGCCGCGGAGACCTGGGAGTGGGGGCCCACAGCGTCCTCGGACACCAAGGGCTGGGCGAACGGGCACGTCCGGTCGGGCTCGTCGGGCCTGCGTGTCGTCGGCGACCTCTACGACGCGGGCGGGGCCAGGACCTGCTCCTGGGTGAAGATCAAGTGGTTTACCGACCGCGGGAAGTACCGCACGGCGACCTACCGCAACTGCTCCCAGTCCACCCCGCGGACGTTCACGGTGAACGCCGGATACATGCTGCTGGCCGAGGCCATGGTCTGCCGGGGCAGCGCGTCCCGGATCACCGGCAAGTGCTCTCGCTGGGAACGGGTCTGGACCCAGGGAGGATGACCCTCGGGCCGGTCTCTCTCCATCCACGGCGACCGGCCCGAGTACACCCGGACAAAAAGGAATGAAAGTGGGCTGCAAGCGGTCTACCGTAATTCTCGATCGCTCCTGAGACGAGGGGCCGCGCGGTCTGGAGCGGCCCTCTCGCCGAGCGGTCCGGCGGGGGCCGCCCACGTCCTCGGCGCGGCTCCCGCCCCCGTCCTTCGCGAACTGTCGGCCGCCGGAGATACGGTTGCCCTGGGTGTCTGACGAGGGGAGACGGGCGACGTGACCGACAGGGCTGACGAGACTGACGGGCTCGATGACGCCGGGTTTGATGACACCGGGCTCGACGACACTGAGCTTGCGGATGAGGCGAAGGGGCACGCGGAGGCCGCGAGCGAGGTCGACAGCGTGACGGGCGCCGCCGAGGCCGCCGGGAGCGCCGCCGGAGAAGCGCGGAGCGCGCCCGCCGAGGCCCGGGAGCGGCACGCCGAGCTGGCCGAGCTGCTCGAGGACGCCAACTGGCGCTACTACGTGCTCGACTCGCCCACCGTCAGCGACGCCGAGTACGACGGCTGGATGCGGGAGATCCTCGCACTGGAGGAGGCGCATCCCGACCTGCGCACGCCGGACTCGCCCACCCAGAAGGTGGGGGCGCCGATCTCCACGGAGTTCGCCCCCGTCACCCATCTCCAGCGCCTGGAGAGCCTCGACAACGCCTTCAACGACGCCGACCTCGCCGGCTGGCAGGCCAGGGCCGAGCGGCTTATCGAGGCCGACCCCGGGCCCTACCTCTGCGAGCTGAAGATCGACGGCCTGGCCGTGGCGCTCGTGTACGAGAAGGGCCGCCTCGTGCGGGGCGCGACCCGGGGCGACGGGCGCACCGGCGACGACATCACCCCCAACATCCGCACGCTCGGCGACGTGCCGCATCGGCTCGACGGGGACGACGTGCCCGACCTGCTGGAGGTGCGCGGCGAGGTCTTCCTGCCGGTCGAGGGCTTCAAGAAGCTCAACGAGCAGCTCATGGACGCGGGCAAGCCGCCGTTCGCGAACCCGCGCAACTCGGCCGCCGGATCGCTGCGGCAGAAGGACCCCCGGATCACCGCGCAGCGGCCGCTGCGGATGATCGTCCATGGCGTCGGCAAGTGGGAGGGCGGCGGCCCGCTGCCCGCCACCCAGTCGGCCGTCTACGAGCGGCTGCGCGACTTCGGACTCCCGGTCAGCGACCGCTACAAGGTGGTCGAGAGCCTCGACGAGATCCGCGAGTTCATCACCTACTACAACGACCATCGCCACGACCCGGAGTACGAGATCGACGGCGTCGTGGTCAAGGTCGACCGGATTCCGGTGCAGCGGCAGCTCGGTTCGACCAGCCGGGCTCCGCGCTGGGCCATCGCGTTCAAATACCCGCCCGAGGAGGTCACCACCAAGCTCCTCGACATCCAGGTCGGGGTGGGGCGCACGGGCCGGGTCACGCCGTTCGGCGTCATGAAACCGGTGGTGGTGGCCGGGTCCACCGTGGAGCGCGCGACGCTGCACAACGCCTCAGAGGTCGCGCGCAAGGGCGTGCTCATCGGCGACACCGTGGTGCTGCGCAAGGCGGGCGACGTCATCCCCGAGATCGTCGGTCCGGTGGTCGACCTTCGGCAGGGCGGCGAGCGGGAGTTCGTCATGCCCACGCACTGCCCGGAATGCGGCACAGAACTGGCCTACGAGCGGGAGGGCGACGCCGACCTGCGCTGCCCGAACGCCCGCTCCTGCCCCGCGCAACTCCGTGAGCGGATCTACTTCGCGGCCGGGCGCAACGCGTTCGACATCGACGGGCTGGGCTACGTCGCGGCGACCGCGCTGACCCAGCCGCTGCCGCCGCAGGAGCCGCCGGTCCGCACGGAGGCCGACCTGTTCGACCTGACCATCGAGAAGCTGCTGCCGATCAGGTCGGTGGTCCGCGACCCCGACACCGGCCTGCCGAAGACCGATCCGGAGACCGGCGAGCCGAAGGTCGTCTCCTTCTTCGCCAACATCTCCGGTGAGCCGAGCAAGAACGCCGAACTGATCCTCCAGCAGTTGAAAGAGAAGAAGGAGCAGCCGCTGTGGCGGGTGCTCGTGGCGCTGACGATCCGGCACATCGGGCCGCCCACGGCCCGCGCGCTCGCCGCGGAGTTCCGCTCGATCGACGCCATCGCCAATGCCTCCGAGGAGGAGCTGGCGGCCGTGGAGGGCATCGGCCCGAGAGTCGCCGCGACCATCAAGGAATGGTTCGCGGTCGACTGGCACCAGGAGATCATCGAGAAGTGGCGGGCCGCCGGGGTCCGGATGGCCGACGAGTCGCCCGCCGACGAGGGGCCGCGTCCGCTGGAGGGGCTCACCTTCGTCGTCACCGGGACGCTGACCGACTTCAGCCGCGACGAGGCCGGCGAGGCCATCGGCGCCAGGGGCGGCAAGGTCACCTCGTCGGTGTCGAAGAAGACGAGTTTCCTGGTGGTGGGGGACAACCCCGGTTCGAAGTACGACAAGGCGGTCAAGGCCGGTGTTCCGATCCTCAACGAGGAAGGCTTCCACGTCCTCCTCGACAAGGGCCCCGATGCCGCCCGCGCCGTCGCCGTCACCCCCGAGGAGTGACCACGCACCCATAGCCGCCCGGCTCGCCTACGCCTGCCAGGCGGCCGGCAGGTCGTCAGGGCCCCAGCGCGCGGCGAGCGGCAGGCCGTGGTCGACACCGGAGCGGGAAACGGCCACGAGCGGGGTCCCGGTGTCCGCGCCGGGGACGGCGAGCATGTCGCGCACCAGGCTGTCGTACTCATGCCGCCCGAAGGACCCGTTCTCCAGCCACTCGATCGAGCCGAAATCAGTTGCTTCGACCATACGGAGAACCAGTCTGTCGTAAATGTGATCTTACATTGTCAAGGGGCCGGGAGAGGAAGCGCGAACCGCTGAGAACACCTGAAACGCGCACGAGCATGGCCTCTCGCCCGGGAACAGGAGCATCTGCGGTGCTGTTCCCATGAACATGCCGACTTCTGTTCGTCCGATACCCGAAGTCCTGCAATACGCGGCCTTCACCACCGATCCCGCCGGCGGCAACATGGCGGGGGTGGTGCTCGACGCCGCCGGGCTGGACGAGGCGGCCATGCTCGCCATCGCCGCCGAGGTGGGCCATTCGGAGACGGCCTTCCTGAGCGAGGCTCCGGCGCGACTCGCCGAGACGGGCCGGACGTTCACCGTCCGATATTTCAGCCCGAAGATGGAGGTGCCGTTCTGCGGGCACGCCACGGTGGCGTCGGCGGTCGCGCTCGCCGATCGGATCGGCCCGGGTGGCCTGGTCTTCGAGACGCAGGCCGGAACCGTACCGGTCGAGGTGGCGGCGGATGACGACGGCGTGCTGTGGGCGACCCTGACCAGCGTGGAGCCGTACGTCGAGCCGGTCGACGACCTCGATGTGGCGCAGGCGCTCGACACGCTGAAGTGGCGGATCGACGAGCTCGATCCCGCACTGCCCCCGCGGATCGCCTTCGCGGGATCGCGCCATCTGGTCCTGGCCGCCGCCACCCGTGAGCGTCTCGCCGATCTGGACTACGACTTCTCGGGGCTGGCCCAGTACATGACCGACCGGGATCTCATCACCCTGCAATTGGTGTGGCGGGAGTCGGCGGACACCTTCCAAGTGCGTGATCCGTTCCCCGTGGGTGGAATCGTGGAGGACCCGGCCACCGGGGCCGCCGCAGCCGCTTTCGGGGCCTATCTGCGGGACCTCGGCGAGGCCGGTCCCACTGCGAGGCTGACCCTGCACCAGGGTGTCGACCTGGGACGGCCCGGTCTGCTGCGGGTGGAGCTGCGAGACGGGGATACCAGGGTCCGGGTTTCCGGCGCGGCGGTGCCTGTTCCGGCCGGTGGCTGATCCGGCTCGCGACGACCTCACCCGCAGCGCGGGGCGGCGACGGCCAATCGAGCCGATGAGCGAAGGGCGGCACGTCCACGAAGGATGACCCGCTTGCCGGAAGCGTCAGCGGCCCAGCCAGGAATCGAGCCGACTCAGCAGAGCAGGCTCGGCCTTCAACCCGGGGGCTGTGCCGGTGAACACGGCCTGGCAGGGGGCGCGCCAGATCCGCATCTCCGCGACGGCCCCGGTCGTGTCGGCCGCCCACACCACGTCGAGACGGCTGACCGGCACCGCGGCCCGTGTGGGGTGCGGCATACCGCACTCGACGCCGTTGACGAAGTCGGTGGTGCCGCGGCTGTCGGTCACGCTCTGTATGGCGGCCGCGGTGTTGAGGAGCCCCCGGACGGGTTCGAGGTCGTCCCGTAGGACGCGATGGGCACGCAGTCGTAGATCGTCACCGTCCGCCCGGTAGCGGCAGGCTGCGATCACCGCGAGCGGGCTGGGCAGGAACCCGTCCGTGCCGCCCCGGTTGGGGGCTATCCCGTCCTTCGGGAACTCCAGATCCGGCCGATTGTCGATCTCCGCCGTGACCACCTTGGCCGGGCACGCGGGTGCAGGGACGGCGGCCGGGTCCCTCGCGATCTGATCGCGATAGAAGGCGAGGAAGCGGTCCGTGGGTTCGCCTCGCAGAAACCGGGTCCGGCCCGCGCCGTGGACCACGCCGCAGTTGCGGTCGAGCAGGAGCAGCGCGGGCGGCCGGTCGCGGTAGCGCACCGCGAACGACAACTGCTCGCCGTACCCGACAGCGGTGCAGATCTCGCCCATGCGCAGGTCCTTGGGCGGCGTACGGCCCTGAGCGGTCATCCGAGCCCGTGCCGCCGCCTCCGCCTCATCTCGTGTGGGCAACGCGTTGAGCACGGCGATCATCTCGGCGAGGTGGGTGCTGAGGGTGCGGTGCTGTCCTGGCCGTGGTGACGGCATCGGTCCCGGTCCGCCCCTCAACGGCGTGATCAGCTCGCACAGCGTGATCGTGATGACGCCCTCGGCGTCCACCAGAGCCCCCGGCCGATCGGCGGTTCCCCGCGCTTCCAGCACCGCGGTGGGGCAGCCGTCCGCCTCCAGGAACCGCGCGTCCAGCATGTCCACGGGAAACGAGGCGGACTCGGCGAGAAGGAACATGATCACGGCCACGCCGATCAGGCCGCGCCCGATCCGGTCCCGCCACGAGATCATGAACCGACTGTACGCCGGTCCTCTCCGGCGGATCCCCGAATCCGAGCACTGGATGCCGGGACCCGCGGCCCCACCCGCAATGAAAAGGCGTGCCGTACGGCTGGAGAGCCGTACGGCACGCCTGGACTATGCGGGGATCAGGAGGTGGTGCAGACCAGGGGGGACGGGGTGGACGGGGTCCCGCTGGAGTTGCCGAGGAAGCCGAACGTGGTGCTCGCGCCGGGGGCGAGGTTGCCGTTCCAGTTCAGGTTCGTGGCCGTGACGCTGCTGCTGCCGGTGAGGTTGGCGTTCCACGCCTGGGTGATGGACTGCCCGCCGGGCATCGTCCACTTCACGGTCCAGTTGTTGATCGCCGAGGTGCCCGCGCTGGTCACGGTGACCTCACCCTGGAAGCCGCCGCTCCACGAGTTGACGACCTTGTAGACCGCCGTACAGCCGCGGTCGCCGGTGAAGGTCGGGGTCGGGGACGGCGAAGGCGAGGCCGACGGCGAGGAAGAGGGGGACGCCGACGGCGAGGCCGAGGGGGACGGAGACGGAGACGGCGAGGGCGATGGGGACCTGGTCGGCGACGGGGACGGGGACGGGGAGGGGGTGTACGGGGCAGCTATCGCCAGGTCGTAGGCCCGCTGCGGCACGAACTGACCCGCGGGGCCGATGCAGCCGTCGGACTCGCCCGGAGGCTTCACCCAGAGGTAGGCCGCGATCGCCGAGTCGCCGGTGTTGGTGGTGCTCCAGGTGCCGGTCGCGCGGCCGGCCGGGTCGCACCACTCGCTGCCCGCCGGGCCGTTGCCGTTGCGGCTGGTGTCGATCACGGCCTTCAGGTTCGATGCGCCGACGGCCGACAGGACGCTCTTGGCGTAGGAGACCAGGCCCGAGGTGAAGCGGTAGTTGGAGACGTTGAGCGAGATGCCGTCCGCGCTGTTGGCGACGTCGGCGCCGCGCAGCCGGTTGGCCATGTCGGAGGCGCTCACCCAGGCGTCGTGCCCTGCGTCGAAGAAGACCTTGACGTTGGGGGACGTGGCCTTGAACTTCTTCCCGGCGTACGCCATGGAGGCCTGGACCTCGGCCTGCTGGGAGGCGCTCATGCAGTTCGGCATGATCGACAGAGCGTCGGGCTCCAGGATGATGTAGGCGGGCCGCCCGCCGAGACCCGCGGCGACCTGGTCGATCCAGGAGCGGTACGACGCGTGGTCGGGGGCTCCGCCGGCGCTCGCGCCGCCGCAGTCGCGGTTCGGCATCTCGTACACGACCACGATCGGGATCTTGCCGGCGGACGCGGCGGCGCCGACGTAGGAGTCGACCTGGCCGCGTACGGTCGAGGGGTTGTAGCTGGCGAACCAGCGGCCCTGCGGGACGGCGGCGATGCGGTCCCTGATCACCGGGGTCTTGCTGTCGCCGGGGTTGGCGGCCACCCACTTGGCGGCGTTGGTCGTCGGGTCCACGTAGAAGGCGGAGTCGGCGGCCTGTGCGGCGGAGGAGGTGAGCACGGACGCTCCCACCGCGGCCGTGGCGACCGCTGTGAGCACAGCCGCCGTCAATCTGCGAGACATTGAAATACTCCGTCCGGTAATGTGGGAGCGCTCCCACAGGTCTCTCGGATGGTAGGGAGCCGATGGCCGGTACAAGAAGGGCCGCCTGGGGTTTGTCTGGACGGCCAACCTAATAGGCGCAGGCGGGCGGGGGATGGGACCTGTGGAGCAGTTGAAACTTTCACCGCAACTCCGGTCAGACCGTGATATCTCCAGAAATCATGGTGACGGAGTGTGCCCAAGCGGTTTCGCGAAGTGGCCCAGAGGCCGTACCCTCCCATAGTGACCTCTTGGGGGGTTTCTTACCGATGACGCTTTCACGCGGTCTTATGCCGCTCGCCGGGGTGCCACGCGTCCTCCTGCCCGCCGTCGACCTGGGCGAAATGTCCACGCCTGTCGATACCCGGGACACCGGACCGCGCCCCGGCTCGCCCCTGTGGGCCTACCTCACGGCGGTCACCGCCGTCGGCGTCGCCGCGCTGGTGATCGCGCAGGTGCGGCTCGGCTTCGGCGAGCTGGGCGAGGTGGCCCGCACTCCGCTGTTCTGGATGCTCACCGTCCTGGTGGTGCTGGGCGAGCTGCGCCCGGTCATGTTCAGCTCCTCGACGCTGGTCGGGGGCACGCCGACCTCCACGATGTTCACCTTCGCCGTGCTGATGTACCAGGGCCTGCCGACGGCGGTGCTGATGCAGGCGGTCGCCGTGGTGGTCAGCGGCCTGGTGCATCGCAGGGCCTGGCACCGGGTGCTGTTCAACCTCGCCCAGGTGACCCTGGCCTGCACGGCGGCCGCGGCGGCCTTCGCCGCGTTCGGCGCGCATCCGGCGCCCCGCGTGCCCTGGACGCCCGACGGCGGGGACATTCCCGCCATCGCGCTCGCCGCGGCGGCGTACTTCGCCGTCCGGGCGATCCTGGTCTGCCAGGCGGTGGCGCTGCACGAGCGCCGGCCGCTGACCCGGGTGATGAAGGCGTCGATCGGCCCGCAGTCTCTCGTCTACGGGGCGCTGCTCGGACTCGCGCCGCTCGTCGTGGTCGTGATGGCGCACTCCACCGCCCTGGTGCCCCTGTTCGTCGCGCCGCTGACCGCGGTCTATTTCACCGCGACGCTCTCGCTGCGCCGCGACCACCAGGCCACCCATGACGGGCTCACCGGCCTGCCGAACCGCAAGATGCTCATCCTGCGCACCGAGGAGGCCCTGGCCGAGGCGCGCGAGCACGAGCGGGTGGGGCTGCTCCTGCTCGACCTCGACCGCTTCAAGGAGGTCAACGACACGCTCGGCCACCCGGTCGGCGACCGGCTGCTGCAGATCGTGGCCCACCGGCTCACCCACAGCGTGCGGCCCGGCGACGTGGTGGCCCGCCTCGGCGGGGACGAGTTCGCGGTGCTGCTGCCGTCGATCAGGGACGCCCAGGCCGCCAAGGAGGTCGCCTCGCGCCTGCGGGTCGCGCTGACAGAGCCGGTACGCCTCGAGGGCATGACCTTCGACCTCGACGCGTCGATCGGCATCGCGCTCTATCCCGACCACGCGCCGGACTTCGAGCTGCTCATGCAGCGCTCCGACGTCGCGATGTATCTCGCCAAGGAGGGCCGCACCGGCGTCGAGTTCTACCTGCCGGGCAAGGACCGCAACTCGCCGGAACGGCTGAGCCTGCTCGGCGACCTGCGCCGGGCGATCGACGCCGACGAGCTGGAGCTCCACTATCAGCCCAAGGTGAGCCTGGAGGACGGCAGGGTCGAGAGCGTCGAGGCGCTGCTGCGCTGGTGGCACCCGGTGCGCGGGCCGATCTCGCCCGCCGAGTTCATCCCGCTCGCCGAGCAGTCGTACCTGATGCGCGAGCTCACCCAGCACGTCATCGGCCACGCGCTGCGGCAGGCGGCCCGGTGGTGGCACGCGGGCGTCGACGTGCCGGTCTCGGTCAACGTGTCGGCCCGCGACCTGCTGGATTCGAGCCTGCCCGAGCAACTGGAGTCCGGCCTGGAGAAGCTGGACCTGCCTCCCGAGGCCATCCGTCTGGAGGTCACCGAGCGCATCCTCATGACCGACCAGGCCTATAGCGCGGACACGATCCGCACCCTGGCCGGTCTCGGCATCCAGCTGGCCCTGGACGATTTCGGCACCGGCTACTCCTCGCTGGTCCGGCTCCAGCGGCTCCCGGTCTCCGAGGTCAAGATCGACGCGTCGTTCGTACGGCGGCTCGGGGAGTCGCCGGACGACGAGCGGATCGTCCGCTCGATCATCGACCTCGTACGGTCCCTCGGGCTGAGGTCGGTCGCCGAGGGGGTCGAGTCGCCGGAGGTCGCGACGCTGCTGCGCGAGATGGGCTGCCACGCGGGCCAGGGATGGTGGCTGGCCAAGCCCATGCCCGCGAGCGAGACGACCACGTGGTTGCGCGGCCGGCTCAGCGCGGCCTTCCAGGACCGCGAGAGCGGCGCGCCCGTCTCGCGCCGCACCGCACCGGCCACGATGCAGGCGCCACATTAAGACCATGTGACGCGGCCTCGTCGGGTCGGCCGCGCTCGGCGGCGAGCCCTAGGATGGGTAGGTCCAATCTCCATCATGAAACGGGTTCGACGACTCATGTCCGCCATAACCCGCGATGAGGTCGCTCACCTCGCCCGGCTGTCCCGGCTGGCACTGGCCGACGACGAGCTCGACCACTTCGCCGCCCAGCTCGACCAGATCGTCGGCGCCGTCGCCCGCGTCGCGGAGGTGGCGGCCGACGACATTCCGCCGTCCTCGCACGCGCTTCCGCTGACCAACGTGTTCCGGCCCGACGACGTACGGCCCGGCCTCACACCAGAAGGCGCCCTGTCCGGCGCGCCCGCCGTGGAGGACGACCGCTTCCGCGTGCCGCGGATCCTCGGGGAGGAAGAATGAGCTTGATTCGCAAGACCGCCGCCGAACTCGGCGCGCTGGTCGCCTCCCGAGAGGTCACCGCCGTCGAGGTCGCCCAGGCCCACCTCGACCGGATCGCCGAGGTCGACGGCCAGGTCAACGCCTTCCTGCATGTGGACGGGGAGTCCGCGCTGGCGCAGGCCCGCGCGGTCGACGAGCGCATCGCCGCCGGTGAGAAGCTCGGCCCGCTCGCCGGGGTGCCGATCGCGCACAAGGACGTGTTCACCACGACCGGCATGCCGACGACCGCCGGCTCGAAGATCCTCGAAGGCTGGCTCCCGCCGTACGACGCGACCGTGACCCGCCGCCTGCGCGAGGCCGGCCTGGTGATCCTCGGCAAGACCAACCTGGACGAGTTCGCCATGGGGTCGTCCACGGAGAACTCGGCGTACGGCGCGACGCACAACCCCTGGGACCTGTCCCGGATCCCCGGCGGCTCTTCCGGCGGTTCTTCGGCCGCGGTGTCCGCCTACGAGGTGCCGCTGTCCACCGGCACCGACACCGGCGGCTCGATCCGGCAGCCCGCCGCGGTCACCGGCATCGTCGGCATGAAGCCGACCTACGGCGGCTCGTCCCGCTACGGGGTGATCGCGTTCGCGTCCTCGCTCGACACGCCTGGTCCTTTCGCCCGCAACGTGCTCGACGCGGCGCTGCTGCACGAGGCGTTCTCCGGTCACGACCCGCTCGACTCGACCTCGATCGACTCGCCGGTTCCGCCGGTCGTCGAGGCCGCGCGGCACGCCGACGTGGCGGGCATGCGGGTCGGCGTGGTCAAGGAGCTCGGCGGGGAGGGCTACCAGCCCGGCGTCCTCGCCCGGTTCAACGAGGCCGTCGAACTGCTGGAGTCGCTCGGGGCCAAGGTCGTCGAGGTCTCCTGCCCGACCTTCTCCTACGCGCTGCCCGCGTACTACCTGATCGCGCCGTCGGAGTGCTCGTCCAACCTGGCTCGCTTCGACGCCATGCGGTATGGCCTGCGCGTCGGCGACGACGGCACCCGCAGTGCCGAGGAGGTCATGGCCCTGACCCGGGCGGCCGGATTCGGCCCGGAGGTCAAGCGGCGCATCATGCTCGGCACGTACGCCCTGTCGTCCGGCTACTACGACGCCTACTACGGCCAGGCCCAGAAGGTCCGCACGCTGATCATGCGTGACTTCGAGTCGGCCTTCCAGCAGGTGGACGTGCTGGTCTCGCCGACCACGCCGACCACCGCGTTCCCGATCGGGGAGCGGGCCGACGACCCGATGGCGATGTACCTCGCCGACCTGTGCACGATCCCGACCAACCTGGCCGGCAACGCGGCGATCTCGGTGCCGTGCGGCCTGGCCGACGAGGACGGCCTGCCGGTCGGACTGCAGGTCATGGCCCCGGTCCTGGCCGACGACCGCTGCTACCGGGTCGGCGCCGCCGTGGAGAAGGCCTTCGAGAGCCGGTGGGGCGGCCCGCTGCTGTCCCGCGCGCCCGCGCTCTAGTCGCCGAGGGGAGGGGAACGGCGGCATGATCACCCGCATCGAGATCGACGGCTTCAAGTCGTTCGAGAACTTCGCGCTGGATCTGCCTCCGTTCCTCGTGCTCATCGGCACCAACGCCAGTGGCAAGTCGAACCTCCTCGATGCGCTGACGTTCGTCGCGACCGCCGGGACGCGCGGCGTGGACGCGGCGGTGTCGGAGGTGCGCGGCGACGCGCGAGGACTTTTCCGAAAGCGTGGCGACGGCACCCGCGTCGACCGGATGCGTTTCGCTCTGGAACTCCTTCTCCCGGCGCAGCGCTCTTCGCCGAGCAGTCGCTGGCGTTGGGAGGTGCTGTTCGCATGGGCAGTACCCGAAGGCGAGCTCGAAGGGATCACGATCGAGACGCAGCGGCTCGTCTCGTTGTCGCCGCCGGACCGTGTCATTCCCCTCATGGAGGGCGAGTGGATCGTGCCGGAGGGAAGGTCCGCGCTGGACGACTTCTCCGGTGACTACAAGCCGGACGGGGAGATCGTACGGCGGATCAAGCACGAGCTCACCGAGGTCAGGTCGCTGCATCTGGAAGCGGGCTCCCTGCGTGGGGCGAGCGAGATCGGCGGACCCCGTCGTATGGACTCCACTGGTCGAAATCTTCCGAACTACCTGAGATTTCTGGCGCGTGAGACGGCCTCGGAGAACAGGCCGCTCGGCGTGGTCGGCGAAATCAAGATGCACCTCGTCGGACTGGTCAGGGAGATCAGCGACTTCGAGATCGTCGAGGACGAGCGCCGCAGGGACGTCAGGCTCGAGTTCGCCTCGCCCTACGACCGGGGCCTGGACGCCGAGTTCGCCTCCGATGGCACGCTGCGCATGCTGGCGATCCTGGCCGCGTTGCACGACGGTGGAACCGCGGTCATCGAGGAGCCGGAGAACGGCGTCTTCCCGGAGAGACTCCGTCAGCTGCTCGGTCTCGCCCGGGAGTTGGTCACGGACGACGGCGAAGCTGTGATGTCCGGCCTGGACCGGCCTCTGCGACGGCAGGCCCTGTTCACCAGTCACTCCCCGGTGGTGCTTGACGTGGTACCCCGGGAGAACATCGCGTTCCTCGACATGACCACCGTCCTGGAGGGCGGGATCGCCAGCCGAGTGAGCCGGGTGCGGCGGCTGCGGGAGAACGCCGGGCCGGTGCGGGTGGACGGCGAGCGGTGGCCGCGCGTGACGGATTCCGAACTCGACAGGTTCCGGGCCGGAGTGGAGGAACCGGTGTGATGCGGAGCCTGAGCTGCGTCCTGATCAGAGAAGGGCCGTCCGACGACTGGTTCCTGCCGATCCTGCTGCGCAGGGCCCTGGAGGAACTCGTGGTCGAGTCCTTCCCGGCCTGCCGGGAGGTTCAGGAGGTGCGGCCCCTTCCCGAGGCGGGCAACCAGCATCCGGAGACGATGATCAAGACCTTGAAGGAGGAGCGGGGCACCTTCGACGTGGTTCTCTACCATCACGACGGCGCCCCACCGGCCAAGTCGGAACTCGTCCTGGGACGTATCCGGCAGGCTTACAGTGCAAGTGACCTCGGGGAGCCTCTGGTCGCAGTCGTGCCGATGAGGGAGACGGAGGCCTGGCTGCTCGCCGATCGGGCGGCCCTGGTGAGAGCGCTCAATCTGCGTCGCCTCAGCCGGGAACCCCTGTCGGGATCCGAGGTCGAGTCATGCCCCGATCCCAAGGTGGTCATCGATGCGCTGCTGAGGGACGAGGCGGGGCTGAACCCGAAGAAGAAAGGCGCGCTCCGAAACTTCTATCTCTCGGTAGCGGAGAACGCCGGCATCGCTGAACTGCGGAAGGTGCCCGCCTTCCAGCAATGGTGGAATGACATGATCGAAGCATTGGAAGGACTGGGTTACCAGCATGGCTGATACCGCGACGCTCATGCCGTACGACGAGGCGCTGGAGCGCTTCGAGCCGGTGCTGGGGCTGGAGACGCACGTCGAGCTGGGCACCGCCTCGAAGATGTTCTGCGGCTGCCCGACGACCTTCGGCGCGCCGCCGAACACGCAGGTCTGCCCGGTGTGCCTGGCGCTGCCCGGCTCGCTGCCGGTGGCCAACGAGAAGGCGATCGAGTCGACGATCCGGATCGGCCTCGCGCTGAACTGCACCATCGCGACGTGGTGCAGGATGGCCCGGAAGAACTACTTCTATCCGGACATGCCGAAGAACTACCAGATCAGCCAGTACGACGAGCCGCTGTGCACGGACGGCTACCTGGACGTCGAGGTGGACGGGAAGATCGTCCGCGTGGAGATCGAGCGGGTGCACCTGGAGGAGGACACCGGCAAGTCCACGCACGTCGGAGGCGCGACCGGGCGGATCCACGGCGCCGACTACTCGATCGTCGACTACAACCGGGCCGGCATCCCGCTCGTCGAGATCGTGACCAAGCCGATCGCGGGCACCGACCGGCTCGCCCCGGAGGTCGCCCGCGCGTACGTCACCGAGCTGCGCGAGGTGATGCGCTCGCTCGGCGTGTCCGACGTGCGGATGGAGCAGGGCTCGCTGCGCTGCGACGTCAACGTCTCGCTGATGCCGCGCGGCTCGGCCGAGTGGGGCACCCGTACGGAGACCAAGAACGTCAACTCGCTGCGCAGCGTCGAGCGGGCGGTCCGCGGGGAGATCGAGCGTCAGGCGGCCATCCTCGCCGAGGGCGGCCGGATCGTGCAGGAGACCCGCCACTTCCACGAGGACACCGGGCAGACGACCTCCGGGCGGTCGAAGGAGGAGGCGCAGGACTACCGCTACTTCCCCGAGCCCGACCTGCTGCCGATCGCGCCCGACCCGGCCTGGGTCGAGTCGTTGAAGGCGGCGCTGCCCGAGCTCCCGTCGGCGCGGCGCAAGCGGCTCCAGCAGGAGTGGGGCGTGTCCGACCTGGACATGGCCGCCATGCACAACGCCGACGCGATCGACCTGGTCGAGGCGACGGTGGCCGCGGGCGCTCCCGCCGCCGACGCACGCAAGTGGTGGATGGGCGAGCTGGCCCGGCGGGCCAACGAGTCGGCCACGGTGCTCGCCGACCTGCCCATCACCCCGGCGCAGGTCGCCCGGGTGACCGAGCTGGTCGCCTCCGGCGCGCTGAACGACAAGCTGGCCCGCCAGGTGCTGGAGGGCGTGCTCGCCGGTGAGGGCGGCCCGGACGAGGTCGTGGAGAAGCGCGGTCTCCAGGTGGTCAGCGACGAGGGCGAGCTGTCGGCGATCATCGACCAGGTGCTTGCGGACAACGCCGACGCCGCGGAGAAGGTGCGCGGCGGGAAGATCGCCGCCGTGGGCGCACTGGTCGGCGGCGTCATGAAGGCCAGCCGGGGCAAGGCGGACGCGGGCCGGGCCCGTGAGCTGATCCTGGAGAAGCTCGGCGTCCAGGGCTGAGGGAGTGCCTGACGAACGCCGCCTCGCCGCGAGAATCCGCTGAGGATCCGCTGAGGCGCCGTCAAGGGCCACCCGCAGCAGGACGTGAGAACGGCCGGCCACGATTCCGCGTGGCCGGCCGTCGGCCTGTGCCGGACGGATCGCTCCCCACCTGAGCGCGGAAGGTGTTGCTTCCGGACATATCCAGCAGAGGGTGTTTTAGGGTTAACTGATCGTTGTTGACCTTGAGCCGGAGGAGACCGAGGCGTGCGCAACGCCGGAGCGTCCGTCGACCCGCCCACGGATCCGTCCGGGGCGGCGTCCGCTCCTCCGCGCATACACCCGGTGCGCCGCGTCACCTCGCTGCCCCGCGGGGTCTCGGCCCTCCCGCCGGGGGTGTCGGCCGACATCTTCGCCGAACCTCCCGCTCCCGCCGCGCCGGCCGCCAAGCCGTCCGGTAACGGAAACCTCCCGCCGCCGGCTCCGCCCGTCGAGCCGTGGCGGGTCCCGGAGCGCCCGGCGCGCGAGGAACCCGCCGTCGTCCCGCCGGGGGACCTCGAACTGCTTGACCCCGTTCCCCAGAGCCGTACGCTCCGCCGTGCGCTGATCGGCCTGGCGGCGTTGCTCCTGGTGCTCTATCTCGTGCCGGCCGTCTCCATGGCGGGGAAGGTCCTTCCCGGCACCACGGTGCTCGGCGTGGACATCGGCGGGCAGAGCAGGACCGAGGCCGTCGCCACGTTGCGCGAACGGCTGTACGCCCAGGCCAGGACGCCGTTGATCGTACGGCAGGGCACGCGGCGGCTGACCGTGGACCCGCAGCAGGCCGGTCTGATGCTCGACGCCGAGGCCACGGTCCGCGCCGCGCCGGGGGGCTTCCCCAGCCCGTCGCAGGTGTGGAGCGCGCTGACCGGCAGCCAAGAGGTGAAGCCCGTCGTGTCGGTGGACCGCCGCAAACTCGACGAGGCGGTGGCCAGCGTCGTCGCCGCGCCATTGGAGCGTCCGGGGCGCGAGGGCGACGTCTCGTTCGACGGGGTCACCCCGGTCCCGACGTATCCACGGGTGGGCCGCGTCATCGACAGGAGGGCGACGGCCGACCAGATCGTCAGGGGATACCTCGACCCCGAGGCCGTCGTCGTGGTGCCCACGATGCGGGATCTGCCGCACATCACCCGTGCCGAGGTGCGGCGCGCCCTGCGCTGGGCGCGACGTGCGGTGGCCGCGCCGCTCACGCTGACCAACGGGACCGCCTCCGTCAGCCTGTCGCCGGCCACGCTGGCGCGGCGCCTGACGTTCGCGCCCGACGGAGCGGTGCTGCGGCCGCGCTTCGACGCCGAGGCGGCGGTCGCCGGCGTCGAGCCCGCGCTGGTCGGCTCGTCGCGGGCGGCCCGCGACGCCACTTTCACGATCAAGGACGGCGGGCCGGTCCTGGTGCCCGGCAGGCCGGGCGACCGGGTGGACACCGACCGCCTCGCCGCGGACGTGCTGACCGCCCTCGACGGCGGCGGCCGTACGGTGGCCGTGACGGTCGTGAACGGGCCGCCGCGGATCACCGACGACGCGGCGCAGCGGATGGGGATCCGGGAGGAGGCCGGCCGTTTCACCACCTCCTACGCCTGCTGCCCCCTGAGCGCGGGCAACATCCGCACGGCCGCCGCGCTCCTCGACGGCCGCCTGGTGGAACCGGGGGAGACGTTCTCGTTCAACGAGGCCGTCGGCCCGCGCACCGCGGCTGCGGGCTTCCATGGCATCGGCCCCACCCTGATCCACGGCCGGGCCGGCACGGAGGCGGCGGGCATGACCCAGGTCGCGACCACCCTGATGAACGCCGTGATCCGCGCCGGGCTTCGGGTCGCCGAGCACACGCCGCCCGAGGTCCACGCCTCCCACCTGCCGATCGGCGCCGAGGCCGCCGTGTCCTTCCCCGGCCCCGACCTGCGCTGGAGGAACGACTCGCCGTACGGCGTGCTCGTCCAGGCGTCCGCCACCGGCACCTCGCTGACCGTGACGCTGTGGAGCACCAAGCGGTACGACGTGGACCTGCAGGGGCCTGTCGTCGGGCAGCAGGTCTCGCTGCCCGCCGTGACCGGCCACGGGTCCGGCTGCGTCGCGACACAGGGGCAGCCCGGTTTCACCGCCGCGGTGACGCGGGTGCTGCGGCAGGACGGCGAGGTGGTCTCCCGGCAGACCTTCCGCACCTCCTACCGCGCCCAGGCCGGGGTCGTCTGCCGCTGATCAAGAGAAGGCGCCGATCAAGAGAAGGCGCCGATCAGGAGGAGGCGTTGATCAGGAGGGCCGCACCACCAGGAGCCGGTCGTCGCCGTCCCTGGGGGTTCCGCGCCCGTCCCGGTTGCTCGTGCTCACCCAGACCGTGCCGTCCGGCGCGGCGGTCACCGCGCGCAGCCTGCCGTACTCGCCCGTGTACAGCGCGGCGGGACGGCCGACGCGGCCCGGGGCGTCCACCGGCACGCGCCACAGGCGCTCGCCGCGCAGCGCCGCGGCCCACAGCGCCCCCCGGGCGTACGCGAGGCCCGACGGCGACGCCTCGGCGGTCGGCCAGGTGAGCAGCGGGTCGGTGTATCCGGGCCGGCGGCCCACCCCCTCGACCTCCGGCCAGCCGTAGTTGCGGCCCTTCTCGATGAGGTTGATCTCGTCGTAGGTGTTCTGGCCGAACTCGGTGGCGTACATGTGCCCCCGGTCGTCCCAGGCCAGGCCCTGCACGTTGCGGTGCCCGTAGGTCCACACCAGGCTGCCGAAGGGGTTGCCCGGGGCGGGCCGGCCGTCCGCCGTCATGCGCAGGATCTTGCCGCCCAGCGAGCTCCTGTCCTGGGCCATGCCGCGTTCGCCGGTCTCCCCGGTCGAGGCGTACATGTAGCCGTCGGGGCCGAAGGCGAGGCGGCCCCCGTTGTGGATGGCCCCCTTCGGGATGCCGCTGACGATCACCCGGCGGTCGGAGAGCCGCCCGTCGTAGCGGTAGCGGACGATCCGGTTGTCGTTCTGGGCGGTGAAGTAGACGAAGACGAAGTGGTCGGCGGCGTAGCGGGGCGAGACGGCCACGCCCAGCAGGCCGCCCTCGCCGCTCGCGGACACCCCCTCGATCACACCGGCCTCGTGGACCCGGCCGCGCGGGGTGACCCGCAGCAGTCGCGCCGACTCGCGCTCGGTCACCAGCGCGTCGCCGCCGGGCAGGAACGCGATCGCCCAGGGCACCGTCAGACCGGTGACCAGTGTGCGCGGCGCGGCCGGGGTGACGTCCGTCTCACCGTCACCCGTAGTGGCGCCCGTAGCGGCACCCGGAGTCGCGCTCGTGACGTCGCTCGCGGCGGGCAGCGGCGGGGGAGTCCTGCCCCCGCCCTCCTCGCCCGGCGCGCACGCCACAGTCGCCGTCAGAAGGGCCGCCCCCAGAAGCGCCGCGCCCACGCCGTGCCTGTTCGTCATCCCCGATGACCTCCTCACGTACCCATACTCGCTGGCGGGGGCGATGGTTCCCTAGGTTGTTCCTCGTGAAGATCTGGGTCGCATCACAGGACATCGCCGGCGCACTGACGGACCTCCCCGAAGGGCTCCCTGCCCTCGACTGCGCCGTGTACGACGGAAGGACGCCGCCGCCAGGACCGCCCGAGGAGGTGGAGATCTGGGTGCCTCCGCTGGTCCCGGTGCCGGACATCCCCGGCCTTCTTGGCCGCATGACCGGCCTCCGCCTGCTGCAGACCGTGACGGCGGGGGTCGAGCCCTACCTGCCGCACGTGCCGCCGAAGGCGGTCCTGTGCAACGCGCGGGGCGTCCACGACGCGGGCACGGCCGAGTGGGCGGTGGGCGCGATGATCGCCATGCTGCGGGAGTTCCCCGGTTTCGCCGCCGCCCAGGCCAGACGCGAGTGGACCTACCACCACACCGGCGTCCTCGCCGACTCCACCGTGCTGATCGTCGGGTACGGCTCGATCGGTGAGGCGCTCGAACGGCGTCTGGCCGGATTCGAGGTGGACGTCGTCCGGGTGGCGCGCACGGCCAGGGACAACGTCCACGGCCAGGACGAACTGCCCGCGCTGCTGCCCGCCGCGGACGTGGTCGTGCTGCTGGTGCCCGCCACCACGGGAACGGCCGGTCTCGTGGACGCGGAGTTCCTCGCCCGGATGAAGGACGGCGCGCTGCTGGTGAACGCCGCGCGCGGCTCGGTCGTGGACACCGACGCGCTGCTGGCCGAGTTGCGGACGGGCAGGCTGCGGGCGGCGCTCGACGTCACCCCCGTCGAACCGCTGCCGTCCGACCACCCGCTCTGGACCGTGCCGGGGGTCTTCATCACCCCGCACATCGCCGGCAGCACGCCCGCGTCCGTCCGGCGTACGCGGAGGCTGGTGCGGGAACAGGTGATCCGTCATCTGACGGGCCGTCCACTCGATAACATGATCACCGGGCATTACTGACCGCTCCATTAAGGATTCCGGAACGTGGCTGCCTCGTGACCTGGGGTGCGTACGGTGGAGCTCAGCGTGCGCGGCTGGTTATCAGATCGGTGACGACTCGCTCGTTATCCCCCTCTCGATCAGCGGCTGTGCGCACACTGGCCATGTGACAGGGAGAGTAAAGCCGAGTCGAGAACGGGAGGGGCAGTGATGGCACACCCCACCGAACCCGGCGACGCTTATGCGACTCCGGCCTCCGCCGAAACCCCGGAGGACACGACGGCCGGCGGTGAAGCGGCGACAGGTGCAGAGGCGACGCGCGTGAAAGTCAGGCGTGACCCCCGGGTCCCACTCACCACCGCGGCCGGGCTCGGCGCGGTGGCGGTCGTCGTGGCCCTGGTCACCGGAGGCTCGGCGCCGGTCGTGACCGCGATCGCGGGGGTCGTCACCGGCCTGCTCGCGGCGGTCTCGCTGATCATGGCCGCCTCCCGCGTCGTCCCCGCCCACCGGCGCCAGCCCGGCGCCTGGCGATGGATGGCCGCCGGGTCGCTGACCTGGCTCCTCGGCGTCGGCGTACGTCCCGTGGCCGACGGCACGCCGTTCGTGCTCACGTTCGCCGACCTGCTCATGCTCGTCGGATCGGTGCTGCTCGCGATCGGCTGCGGCATGTCGGTGAAACCACCCGCGTTCACGCGCGGGGTGATACGCCAGGCGGCCGACGCCTACCTGGGCGCGGCGTCGGTCTTCGCCGTGGCCTGGGTCGCCGTGCTCGGCCCGGCGTTCAGGAAGGCGGAGGACACCGGAGCGTTCTTCGTCGCGCTCGCGCTGCCCGTGGTCTGCCTGCTCGCGACCTGCGCCGTGACACCGGCCGTGGCGGCCTCCCGGTCGGGCAACCGCGTGGTCGGGCTCACCGGCGTAGGGGTGCTCACCGCGATAACGGCGGCGGAGATGGCCACGGCCCTCGCCCGACTCGACGGCGACACCCCGCCGCTCGCGGCAGGGCTCGTCGTCCCGGCCATGCTGCTGGTCCTCGCCGTCGCCCCGTGGGTGCAGGAGGACCGGCCGGCCGGGCCGCTGCCCGCCCCGCTGACGGCCGCCACCCCGCTCGTGCTGGTCGCCGCCGCCACGCTGGTCGCCACCCTGTACGCGATCGGCAACAGCCGCGACGCCGCCCTGGTGGTCGTGGCCGCCTCGGTCGTCCTCGTCCTGCTCGGCCGGCTGTTCGTGCTCCTGGTCGAGACCGCGGGCATGCGCCGCCTCGTCGACGTCGGCGAGCAGCAACTGCGCAGGCTGGCCGAGAACACCGGCGACGTCGTGCTCGTCTGCGACCCCGGCGGGGTCATCCAGGAGGTGGGCCCCGGCCTCGAGACGACGTACGGCTACTGCCCGGAGGACCTCGCCTTCCGGCCGATCTTCGACTACATCCACCCCGAGGACCTGCCGGCCGTACAGGCCCTGCTCGACCGCATGACGGACGAGGACGACGACGGGCCGGAACAGGAGGGCGGCACCCGCATCTCCTGCCGGTTCCGCGCCGCCGACGGCACCTGGCGTCCCACCGAGTCCGTCGCCGCCCGGCACGTACGCGACGACGACCTCGTCCTGGTCACGATCCGCGACCTCAGCGACCAGGTGGCCCTGCGCAACCAGGTCACCCACCTGACCTTCCACGACGGGGTCACCGGGCTGCCCAACCGGGCCTACTTCGAGGAACGCGCCCGGGACGTGCTCACCCGCCGCGGCGCCGGCGGGACCGCGGTGATCTTCCTGGACCTCGACGGCTTCACCTCCGTCAACGACTCGGTCGGCCACGCCAGCGGCGACCACCTGCTCGGTCAGGCCGCCCGCCGCCTGCGCTCGGCCGTACGGGCCGACGACACGCTCGCCCGGTGGGGCGGTGACGAGTTCGCGGTGCTGCTTGAGGGCGGCGCGTCCGGAGGCGCCGACGCGCAGACCGCCATCGACCTGGCCGAGCGGCTCGTCCGCGCGGTCTCGAACGAGCCGTTCCGGGTCGCGGACCGGGACATCGCGCTGACGGCCAGCGTCGGTGTGGCGTTCGCCGAGGAGGACCTGCCACCTGGAGACCTGCTGCGCAACGCCGACGTGGCGATGTCGCGGGCCAAGGAGCTCGGCGGGCGCAGGGTGGAGGTCTTCGCCACCCACATGCACGCCGACGTCCTGCGCCGCCTGGAGATCGCCTCCGACCTGCAGCGGGCGCTGCTGGAGAACCAGTTCGCGATCGAGTACCAGCCCGTGGTCGACCTGGCCACATCGCGGGTGACCGCCGTCGAGGCGCTGGTGCGCTGGTGGCGGGGCAGCACGTTCGTGCCGCCGGAGCAGTTCCTCGGGCCCGCCGAGGACACCGGGATCATCGTGCCGCTCAGCGAGTGGATCCTGCGCGAGGCGTGCCGCGAGGTGGCGGCCTGGCGCGCGTCGTCCTGGGACATCGGGCTGGCGCTGAACCTGTCCGCACGGCAGATCATGGCCCCGCGCTTCGTGGAGACCGTGGCGGAGGCGCTGAGCGAGAGCGGGCTGCCCGCAAGCGCGCTGACCCTCGAGGTCATCGAGGAGATGCTGGTCGAGGACGCCGGCGAGATGATCAGCAGGCTGTCGGAGCTGAGGACCCTCGGCGTACGGCTGGCCATCGACGACTTCGGCACGGGCTACGCGTCGCTCGCGTTCCTGCGCCAGCTGCCGGTCGACATGATCAAGATCGACCCGTCGTTCGTCTCCGGGCTCGGCCGCGACGACACGCTGACCCTGCTGACGAAGACGATCGTGCAACTCGGCAACGACCTCGGCCTGATCGTCGTCGCCGAGGGCATCGAGCGTCCCGAGCAACTCGACCTGCTGCGCAAGATGGGCTGCACGCGCGGCCAGGGCTATCTGGTGGCCCGCCCCATGACCGCACGCGGCGTCGACTCCCTGATGCCCACCACCACCCTCCAGAACACCGCCTAGCTCGTTGCCGGGGCGCTGGAGGGGCGCCGGTGGCATAACCTGGGAGTCCGTTGCGGGTGTCTTGGATGGCGAGACGGGCGTCCCAGATGATTTGACGTGGAGGCGCTCCATCGGACATCGTGTAGCCATGCATAGCGGGATTCTCGTAGTACTTCGCAGGCGCGCAGCCTGACGAAGCCCTCGGTCCTGCGCGCGCCCCAGCTCCGCCCAGCGGATGGGGCATTTTTTATGCCAGGAGTCACGCCAAGCAGCCCAGCCACAAGCAAGCTCAGCCACAAGGAACGAGCCGATGACCGAGAAAATGACAGGTGCCCAGGCCCTCGTGCGGGCGCTGGAGCAGGTCGGGGTCGACACGGTGTTCGGGATCCCCGGCGGGGCCATTCTCCCCGCCTACGATCCCCTCTACGACTCGACCAAGGTCCGGCACGTGCTTGTACGGCACGAGCAGGGCGCAGGCCACGCGGCCGAGGGGTACGCGCAGGCGACCGGCAGGGTCGGGGTGTGCATGGCCACCAGCGGCCCGGGAGCGACCAACCTGGTGACCCCGATCGCCGACGCCTACATGGACTCGGTGCCGATCGTCGCGATCACCGGGCAGGTGGCCTCGCCGCTGATCGGGACCGACGCCTTCCAGGAGGCCGACATCTCCGGCATCACGATGCCGATCACCAAGCACAACTTCCTGGTCACCAACGCCGATGACATCCCGCGGACCATCGCCGAGGCGTTCCACGTCGCCGCCACCGGGCGCCCGGGGCCGGTCCTGGTGGACATCTCCAAGGACGCCCTGCAGGCCACGACCACCTTCTCCTGGCCGCCGGTCATGCAGCTGCCGGGCTACCGCCCGGTGACCCGGCCGCATTCCAAGCAGATCCGCGAGGCCGCCCGGCTGATGACCGAGGCGAAGCGGCCGGTGTTCTACGTCGGCGGCGGCGTGCACAAGGCGCGGGCCGCGGCCGAGCTGCTGGAGCTGGCCGAGCTGACCGGCATCCCGGTGGTCACCACGCTGATGGCGCGGGGCACCTTCCCCGACAGCCACCCCCAGCACATGGGCATGCCCGGCATGCACGGCAGCGTCTCGGCCGTCGGCGCGCTGCAGCGCTCGGACCTGTTGATCGCGCTCGGCACCCGCTTCGACGACCGGGTCACCGGCGAGCTGTCCAGCTTCGCGCCGAACGCCAAGGTGATCCACGCCGACATCGACCCGGCGGAGATCTCCAAGAACCGGCATGCGGATGTGCCGATCGTGGGCGACTGCCGTGAGGTGCTCGGCGACCTGATCACGGCGGTGCGGGCCGAGCAGGCCGACGGCCGCAAGGGCGACTACAGCGACTGGTGGCGGATCCTCAACGGCTACAAGGAGACCTACCCGCTGGGGTATGAGGAGTTCGCCGACGGGTCGCTGGCCCCGCAGTACGTGATCGAGCGGCTGAGCGCGCTGGTGGGGCCGGAGGCGATCTACACCGCGGGTGTGGGCCAGCACCAGATGTGGGCCGCGCAGTTCGTCAAGTACGAGCACCCGGGGACGTTCATCAACTCCGGTGGCGCGGGCACGATGGGCTTTTCCGTCCCGGCCGCGATGGGCGCGAAGATGGGCTGCCCGGACAAGGTCGTGTGGGCGATCGACGGCGACGGGTGTTTCCAGATGACCAACCAGGAGCTGGCCACCTGCGCGATCGAGGGTGTGCCGATCAAGGTGGCGGTCATCAACAACGGCAACCTCGGCATGGTCCGCCAGTGGCAGACGCTGTTCTACGACGAGCGGTATTCCAACACCGACCTGCAGCGGGTCAAGCGGATTCCGGACTTCGTGAAGCTGGCCGAGGCGTACGGTTGTGTCGGCCTGCGCTGTGAGCGTCCGGAGGACGTGGACGAGACGATCCGCAAGGCCATGGAGATCAACGACGTTCCGGTGGTGGTCGACTTCGTCGTGCACCAGGACGCGATGGTCTGGCCGATGGTCGCCGCCGGCACCAGCAACGACGACATCAAGTACGCCCGTGACATGGCGCCGAACTGGGAGGGTGGAGAATGAGCCCGGCCCCGGCCCGACCCGGTCACGACCAGCAGCGCGAGGAGATGGAGCAGGGATGAGTCGCCACACGCTGTCCGTCCTGGTGGAGAACAAGCCGGGCGTGCTGGCCCGGGTCGCCGCCCTGTTCAGCCGCCGCGGATTCAACATCGACTCGCTGGCGGTCGGGCCCACGGAGCACGACGACATCTCGCGGATGACCATCGTCGTCAACGTGGAGGACCTGCCGCTGGAGCAGGTCACCAAGCAGCTCAACAAGCTGGTCAACGTCATCAAGATCGTCGAGCTCGACAACAGCCAGTCGGTGCAGCGCGAGCTGATGTTGATCAAGGTGCGAACCGACTCCGAGAGCCGGTCGCACGTCCTCGAACTCGTGAACCTCTTCCGGGCGCGTTGCGTTGACGTGGCCCCGGACGCGGTCACGATCGAGGTCACCGGGACGACCGACAAGCTGGAGGCGTTCGTCCGGGTCCTTGAGCCGTACGGCATCAAGGAGCTCGTGCAGTCGGGCATGGTGGCCATCGGCCGCGGCGCCCGTTCCATCACCGACCGCTCGCTTCGCGCCCTCGACCGCAGCGCATAGCTCCCATGGCAGGCACGTCGCGACGGACAACCCGTGAAAGGCAAGCAAGTGACTGAGATCTTCTACGACGACGACGCCGACCTGTCGATCATCCAGGGCCGCCACGTCGCGGTGCTGGGTTACGGCAGCCAGGGCCACGCGCACGCGCTGAGCCTGCGTGACTCGGGCGTGGACGTCCGGGTCGGCCTGCCCGAGGGCTCCAAGAGCCGGGAGAAGGCCGAGGCCGACGGGCTGCGCGTGCTGTCGCCGGGCGAGGCCGTCGAAGAGGCCGACCTCACGATGATCCTCGCGCCGGACCACATCCAGCGGCACCTGTACGCCGAGCACGTCGCGCCGAACCTCGTCGAGGGCGACGCGCTGTTCTTCGGCCACGGCCTCAACATCCGCTACGGCCTCATCGAGGCCCCGGCGGGCGTCGACGTCGCGATGGTGGCGCCGAAGGGCCCGGGTCACCTGGTCCGTCGCCAGTACTCCGCCGGCCGCGGCGTGCCCTGCCTGGTCGCCGTCGAGCGCGACGCCACCGGCAGCGCCTGGCCGCTCGTGCTGTCGTACGCCAAGGGCATCGGCGGCACCCGCGCCGGCGCGCTGAAGACGACCTTCACCGAGGAGACCGAGACCGACCTGTTCGGCGAGCAGGCCGTGCTGTGCGGCGGCGTCTCCGAGCTGATCAAGGCCGGGTTCGAGACGCTGATCGAGGCCGGCTACCAGCCGGAGGTCGCCTACTTCGAGTGCCTCCACGAGATGAAGCTGATCGTCGACCTGATGTACGAGGGCGGCATCTCCAAGATGTACTGGTCGGTGTCCGACACCGCCGAGTACGGCGGCTACACCCGCGGCCCGCGCGTGGTCAACGAGGAGACCAAGAAGGAGATGCGCCGCATCCTGGACGAGATCCAGGACGGCCGCTTCGCCCGCGAGCTGGTCGAGGAGTTCGACTCCGGCCAGACCAACTTCAAGCGCTACCGCGAGGAGCTGGCGGGCCACTCCATCGAGCAGACCGGCGGCAAGCTCCGCCCGATGATGAGCTGGCTCAAGGGCGAGCAGGCCTGAGGCTCGCGAACGCTCGCGTGATCGCGGCGCCGCGCCCCGCCGACGAGGTGGGGAGCGGCGCCGCGTCGCGTTTCCCGGACCCCGTGTCGCCGGTCGGCTACCGGGGTCCGGGCGTTGTCAGCACGGGGCGGGCTTGAGCCAGGAGCATTCGAGGTCGCCGGCCGACCGCCCTGGGAACGACGGAGCGGCCTCCTGCGGCGACGACCCGGGAGTCAGGCCGCGGGCGGCCGCCGTCTCGTCCACCGTTTCGTCCACTGGGGCCTTCCTGCTGAATTGGGCCAGCCTGATGGCGATCCGGTCCTCCAGGTCCCGCGGCGGGCCGGACAGGTAGCCGTTGCTGATGACCGAGAAGACCAGCGGCTCGCCGTCCGCGCTGGTCACGTAGCCCGACAGCGCGGTCACGCCGGTCAGCGATCCGGTCTTGGCGTGCACGTTCCCGGCCGCCGCCGTGCCGCCCATCCTGCTGCGCAGCGTGCCGCCGACCATCCGCTCCGCCTCTCCCGCGATCGGCAGGGCGGCGTACCAGGTGGGGAACCAGGGCTTGCCGCGCACCGCCGTGAGCAGGGCCGTGATTCCGGCGGGCGTCAGGGCGTCCACCCTGGACAGGCCGGAGCCGTCCCGCAGCCGCAGCGTCTTCACGCCGTTGGCCTGCGCGAACGCGGTCGTCACGGCGAGTCCGGCCGCCCACGTCCCCGCGCCGGAGACCTTGCGTCCCATCGTCTTGGTGAGGATCTCCGCGTGCATGTTGTTGCTCAGCTTCAGGAACGGCACGAGCAGGTCGCCGAGGGTCATCGACCGGCGTGAGGCGATCGTGGCCGCCTTCGCCGGGGTGGTCCCGCGTACGGTCGGCCCGAGCACCTTCACGCCGTGCCGGGTCAGCCCCTCCCGGAACAGGGAGGCCGCGTAAAGCGTGGGGTCCCACACCGCGACCCACTCGTCGTACGGCTCGGAGACCGTGCCGCTGACCACGACGGTGTCGGTGCCGTGCTGCCGCTCGACGAGCACGTCGGTCTCGTCGCCGGTGACGGCCCTGTTGACGATCTTCACGTAGCCGGTCGCCGGCGTGGTGGACACCTTGGCGGCCTTGCCGGGGCCGTCTCCTGGCGCGACCGAGACGATCACCGAGCCCGCGTCGTAGTCCGTGTCGGGCGCCGCGGTCAGCGCGGAGATCTGCCCCGCGTAGTAGTACGGCTCGTCGTCCCAGGCCCAGTCGGTGCCGAGCCGTACGTCGTCGAACCATGTGTCGTCGGCGACCAGCCGTCCCGTGACGACCTTGACCCCGGCCGCCGCGACCTTGGCGGCGAGCGCGTCGTAGTCGGCGGCGAGCATGGTGGGGTCGCCCGTGCCCCGCAGCGTGAGGTCCCCGGCGACCGTGCGGCCCACCTTGGAGGCGGCGAGCACGTCGGTCGTGAACCGGAAGTCCGTGCCGAGCGTGTCGAGGGCGGCGGCAGAGGTGAGCAGCTTGGTGTTGGAGGCGGGGGCGAACAGCTTGTCCGCGTCGAGGGAGTAGAGGTCCTCGCCGGTGGCCGCGGACCGCACGGCGACGCCCGCCCGCGCGGGGGCCAGCCGGGAGTCGGCGAGGATCCGGTCGAGGTCGCGGGTCAGGTCCGCGACGCCGGGGGCAGGGTCCCGCGCCACGGCGGGGACACCGGAGCCCGCGATTCCGGTGGCCAGGACGGCACCGGCCAGCATGATCGTGATACGTCGTGACAACCGCACAGTCCGCTCCCGGGTGAGTGGCTTTCCGCGATCGTCGGTGAGCGGTGCCAAGGCGGCAATACGGAAATGTACGTATAGCGATCAGGCCGGCATCGAGACCAGGAACACGCAGTCGCCGAAGGCCACCTCGTCGCCGGCCCGTACGGACGCGGGGCCGACCAGGCGCCAGCCGTTCAGCCGGGTGCCGTTCATCGAGCCGAGGTCGACGAGCAGCCAGGAGTCGTGCTCCCGCCGCAGCTCGGCGTGCACCCGCGAGACGGTCAGGTCGGCGAGGACGAGGTCGCAGGAGGAGCCGCGGCCGACCAGGTAGCGGGCCCGGCCGTCGGCGGGCAGGGCGAGCCGGGGCAGCCGGGGACGCCGCCAGGCGGACTCGATCCGGTTGCTCAGCTCCGACACGGAGGCGACGGCGTCGGTGATCCTTCTGCGCCAGCGCCCGCGGTGCGGGAGGTCTGCGACCAGCTCGTCCAGCTCGTTGCGGTTGCGAGCACGAAGCGCCAGGTCCACCCGGCCGACGAAGGTCTCCATGGACAGGCGTCCTTCGGCGGCCCGGTCGCGGAGCTCGCTGAGCGCGCGCTCGCGGTCCCCGTCCGAGGCGCGAACCGGGGGAGAGCTCATGATTGGAGTATCCGCCGCAGTGGTCCGAGGTGTCCAGAAGACGGCCGTATTCGCCGCCGATCCCGGCGCGGGAGCGGGGCCGCCGGGCGTGGCGTCCCCGCTCCCGCGTCGGGCCGGTGCGTTTCTACTGCCGGCCGAAGTCCTGGGTCCAGTACGCGCCGGCGGCGACGTACCCGACCCCGATGTCGGTGTAGGTGCAGTTGAGGATGTTCTGCCGGTGTCCCGGGCTGTTCATCCAGCCCTGAACCACCGCCTGGGCGGTGCCGTAGCCCTTGGCGATGTTCTCCGCGGCCGCGCGCCAGGTGTACCCGGCGGCCGTGATGCGGTCGGCGAAGGAGCGGCCGTCCTTCGAGGTGTGGTCGAAGTAGTTCTTGGCGGACATGTCGGCCGAGTGGGCGTACGCGGCGGAGCGCAGGCGCGCGTCGTGCTTCAGCGGGCCGCAGCCCGCCTTCGCCCGCTCGGCGTTGGTGAGGCGCACGACCTCGTTCTCGATGGCGGTGCCCACGCCCGAGCCACTCGTCGGAGAGGCGCTGGGAGCGGTGGAGGCGGGGGCGCTCGCGGAGGGACTCGCGGCGGGGGCGGTGCTCGGGACGGTGCTCGGCACCGCGGAGGGGCTGGTCGTGGGGATGGCGGTGGGGGTTGGGGAAGAGGTGGCGGTGGGAACCGGAGTGGGGACGTCGCAGTCGAGGCGCACCGGCCTCGACCGCGACACGTGGCCGCGGTAGTCGGTGACGACGCTGTAGTACGCACCGTCCGCGCAGGTCAGCGCGACGACGACGCGCGCGTTCCTGACCACCTTGGAGCCGCTCTTGACGACGCGGTCGGGGCCCGGCCTGCTGTTCACGATCCGGACCCGGAAACGGGCGTTGTCGATGCAACCGGCCCGCGAGCCCGCCGCGCGGATCTTGCCGTCCACGCTGACGTAGGGCTTCGCGGCGGCGACCCGGCAGCCCGCGTGCTGGGCCTCGGCCTGAGCGGGGCCGGCCGTCATGCCGACGGCCGCGACGCTCCCGAGGCACAGGACCGCTCCGAGCGCTCTGTTCACGATCATTCCTCCAGTGGGGGTTAGACGCTGGGGAAGTCGTCATTATGGTCGGCTACAGACCGACATGTGGTGATAAATCGGTCCAATCCCTAAAGTATCTACCTTCTCTTAAACTTCCTTTATCCTGCATACAGCCTGAAATGTCCGATAATCCGCAGGTCAGCGGCC
The DNA here is from genome assembly GCF_006874435.1 of Microbispora sp. KK1-11. NCBI lineage: Bacteria > Bacillati > Actinomycetota > Actinomycetes > Streptosporangiales > Streptosporangiaceae > Microbispora > Microbispora sp. KK1-11. The sequence continues at coordinate 123,195 of NZ_VIRJ01000016.1, forward strand.
GGATCGGCCAGGGGACGGCCTTGAGGGGCGCTTAAGGTCGTGGCCGGCCTCCCGCGCCACGCGCTCCAGCTCCTCGCGGTAGCTCTCCCACCACGACAGATCGCCGGCCGTCACCACGTCGTCGCCCTCCCGGTACCCGGCGCCGCCGTCGATCGACTCGCGGACGATGTCGGCGTGGCCGGCGTGCCGATGGGTTTCGGCGATCATGTGGACCAGCACGCCGTGCAGGGTCGCCCGCCGGCGCTCCTCGGGCCACCACACGATGTCGGCGACCGACTCCAGCGGCAGCGCCGCGATCGTGGCGTCCGCGTGTCCCCAGGCGCGCCGGTACACCCCGGTGACGTACTCGCGGGACTCCTCGGCGGTGGCCCACATGTCCGTGTTCCTGGCGAAGGCGGCGGGCGCGAGACGGGGACGAGGCCGCGTTCACCAGACTGGTCCGGCCGCTGCGCCCGGAGCTGCACGCCCACTGCTACCGCATGCTCGGCCCACGACGCCCACGACGCCCACGACGCCCTCCAGGACGCGCTGCTGCGGGCCTGGCGGCGAGGGCCGCTCCTCGCTGCGCTCGTGGCTGTACGCCGTGACCACCCACGCCTGCCTCGACCTCGCGGAGAGCCGGGGCAGGCGGGCCCTGCCGATGGACCTGGGCCCGTCGAGCGAGCGCGCGGTCGTGGACGGGCAGGGTCCGCTCGGCGACGTCGCCTGGCTGGGCCCCTGTGCAGGTGCCACTCACCCGCTGCCCGAGCTGGCGGTATGTCCTGACCGGCGCGAACGGCCAGTCGGCTGTGGCCTTCTACGTCGGCGAGGGCGCCGCCCGCCCGCACACCGCCTGGTCGATCACCGTGCTGACCCTGCGGGACGAGCGGATCTGCGAGATCACCTCATTCCTCGGCGCGGAGCACTTCGCCGGGTTCGGGCTGCCCGCCGTCTTTCCCGGCGTTCTCAGCACCGGGGACAGCGGCCGCTGCGGCCGTGCTCCCGGACGCGACGGCGGCGAGGCGGTCGGCGGTCAGATCGTATTTGAGGGTCATCAGCACGCCCGCGAACGTGATCAGGGCGGGCACCACGGTCACGCCGATCACCACGGCGACGTGGGCGCTGCCCGGCTGGGTCACCGGATGCTCGGGATCGGAGGAGACGAAGCCTCCCGCGCTCAGCACCCACCCGTACGCGGTCGCCCCGAGCGCCGTCACCGCGTTCTCCACCGCGGTCCACAGGCCGGTGAAGACCCCGCCCCTGCGCTTGCCGCTCACCGCGCCGTCGTGGGCGATGACGTCGGCGAGCATGGAGAACTGCAGCAGTTGCAGGCCCGCGTAGCCGACGCCCACGATCATCACGCACAGGTGGGCGTACAGCTCGCCGAGCGCGGGAGTCGCGAGGATCAGCAGCGCTCCGGCGGTGAACAGCATGCCGGAAAGGACCATCGCGCCGCGCTTGTCGAGCTTGCGGGCCAGCCACACCCACAGCGGCATCGTGACCAGCATCGGCCCCACGAGCGCCGCGAAGAGCGTGGTGGTGGCGGAGGTGTCGTCGAGCGCGTAGGCGGCGAAGTAGGGCGCGCCGGCGAGCATCACGCCGGCCCCGAGCGTCTGCGCGGAGCTGAGCCCGAGGAGCCACAGGAACTGCTTGCTCGTGCGGGCGGCCGCAAGCTGCTCCCGAAGCGTCCCCTCGGACTTCTGCGGGCCCGTGAAGGGCGCGCGGGCGGTGCCGAAGAACGAGCCCAGCATCGCGACGAGCAGGATCGCGCCGAAGGCGACGCCCATGGTGCGATACCCGTCGGCCGTGTCGCCGGCGATCATCGGGGCGAGGATGCCGCTCATCGCGATCCCGACCGCGATGAGGACCATGCGCCACTGCAGCAGCGAGGTCCGCTCGTGGTAGTCGGTCGTCATCTCCGCCGGCATGGCCTTGTACGGCACCTCGTACAGCGCGTATCCGGTGGTGGCGAGCAGGAACGTGAGGCCGACGTAGGCGGCGGCGGGCGCGCCGGTGAGCGGCGGCCCGGCGAACACCAGCGCGAACGACACCGGCAGCACCGTGGCCCCGGCGAGCAGCCACGGACGGCGTGGTCCCCAGCGCGAGACCGTGCGGTCCGACCATCGGCCGACCATGGTGTTGGCGACCAGGTCCCAGGCCTTGGGCAGGAAGAGCACGACGCCCGCGAGCCCGGCGGGGACCGCGAGCACGTTGGTCATGTAGAAGAGCAGCAGCAGCCCGGGGATCGTGGAGAAGTTGGCCGTGCAGAACGAGCCGACGGCGTACCCGAGGCGAACCCCGAGGGAGACCTTCGACGGGGACGGAGTCGCCGTGGAGACCATGGCGACATTCAAGCCGAGCAAGCGACCGTCCGGAAGGACTCTCCGGCAACGGTTCGGCGGCTGCCCGGTGTCTTGCCGATCTCCGTCTTGCCGATCTCCGCCGGACGGCGCCGGCGGAGATCGGTGAAGGGGCTCCGGCTCAGTCGCGCACGTCGGGACAGACGACGTGCGCGCCGATCTCGATCAGGCGGCGTTCGGTGTGCGCGTCGGCGACCCGGGCCATGAGCACCGGGGCCTCGCTGGCCGCCAACTGCGGCAGCCGGGCGCGTACCCGCCGGTGCAGTTCCTTCACGATGTCGTCGGCGGCGAGGATGTGCACCTTGACGTGCAGCATGATCCCCCACAACCCGGCGGCCGTGCGCGCCTCGGAGATCCAGACGTGGTGGACGTAGGGATACTCCGGCAGCAGTTCTGCGACCGCCACCCGCAGCGCCGGCAGGATCGGATGGCGCGTCCTGCGGTAGCCGGGGTCCACGACCTGCATCGCCCCCGACAGGTGCTGACGGGGGGCCGGGATCCACTGCGACGGAAGCGGGGAGGGCGCCGCCGCGACCGGGGCGGGCACGGGCGGTGCGGGCGGCGGGGGAGCCTGCCGCGTGGCCTGCGCGCGGGTCACGGTCGCCATCGCGCCCGTGGCGTACGCGGTCGGGGCGGCCGAGCCCATGGCCGACAGTGCGGGAGCGGGACCGGTGCGAGTCTCCTCCAGGTAGCGCCGGAGGTCGTCGATCGGCACGGCGGCGGCGGCGGGGCCGGCCGCGTCGATCACGATCTCGCGCACGCCTGTGACGCGCTGGATGTCGAGCATGGTGTCGGCGTCGCACGCCGACAGCGAGTGGCTGCCACGGTGCCGGGCGTAGGTCGCCGGTCCCGTGTAGCCCAGCAGAACGCGTTCGCCGTTCTGTGTCGTGCCGAGCACCACGGAGCGGTCGGGGCGGACCGCCACCAGGATGCCCCACTCCGCGAGGGCCGCCAGGAGTTGCCGGGGGCTGCCATGCCGCGCGAGAACGTCGCCCAGGGAGGGGTTCCCGATGCTCATAGCCTGAACGATAGGGACTGGACCATGGCGAATCAGGCTAATCCCCAAGATTAGGTGCGATCAATACCGAGATGGGTGGCAGTCCGTATGGATCAGGCGTAGACGGGGTACATCGACCGGCTGGGCCGGTACATGAGCGAGTCTCATGAATCCCGCCGGTCCCACGAGAACCTTCCGGGCGGCCGAGCCGCGTGGGCGGCGCCGAAGACGCACGGATCGGGAATCTGAGACCGGGTCGTCGTGCCGCCGCGACACCGCCGAGACCTTGGGTGTCTCGTATGCCGGGCGCTCGTGAGAGCTTTCACAAGGCCCCGATAGACTCACGTCGTCCGCGCTGTCGCACTTCACGAAGGACTCAACCCAGTGAACAAGCCCGTCGTACTTGTCGCAGAAGAGCTCTCAGAAGCGGGTCTCGCCGTGCTCGGCGCGGATTTCGAGGTCCGGCACACCGACGGCGCCGACCGGTCGCAGCTGCTGCCCGCCCTCGCCGACGTGGACGCCCTGATCGTACGCAGCGCCACCCAGGTGGACGCGGAGGCCATCGCGGCGGCGTCCAAGCTGCGCGTCGTCGCCCGCGCCGGTGTGGGCCTGGACAACGTGGACGTCGAGGCCGCGACCAAGGCCGGCGTCATGGTCGTGAACGCTCCGACCTCCAACATCACCAGCGCCGCCGAGCACACGGTCGCGCTGATCCTCGCCAGCGCGCGCAACGTCGCCCAGGCGCACTCCGCGCTCAAGGACGGCGAGTGGAAGCGCTCGAAGTACACCGGCGTCGAGCTCGACGAGAAGGTCGTCGGCATCCTCGGCCTCGGCAAGATCGGCCAGCTCGTCGCGCAGCGCCTGCAGCCGTTCGGCGTCGAGATCATCGCGTACGACCCCTACCTGCAGCCGGCCCGCGCGGCGGCGATGGGCGTGCGGCTGGCGTCGCTGGAGGAGGTGCTCCAGCAGGCCGACTTCATCACGGTCCACCTGCCGAAGTCGAAGGAGACCATCGGCCTCATCGGCGACCGCGAGCTGCACATGGTCAAGCCGAGCGTCCGGCTGATCAACGTCGCCCGTGGCGGGATCATCGACGAGAACGCCCTCTACTCCGCCCTCAAGGAGGGCCGCGTCGCGGGCGCGGGCATCGACGTGTTCGCCAAGGAGCCCTGCACCGACAGCCCGCTGTTCGAGTTCGACCAGGTCGTGGTGACCCCGCACCTCGGCGCCTCCACCCACGAGGCCCAGGAGAAGGCCGGCACGCAGGTCGCCCGCAGCGTCAAGCTGGCGCTCGCCGGCGAGTTCGTGCCCGACGCGGTGAACGTCCAGGGCGGCGCGGTCGCCGAGGACGTCAAGCCGGGCCTGCCGCTCACCGAGAAGCTGGGCCGCATCTTCACCGCGCTCGCGGGCGAGGTGGCCACCCGCCTGGACGTCGAGGTCCGCGGCGAGATCTCCGCCCAGGACGTCCGGGTCCTGGAGCTGGCCGCGCTCAAGGGCGTCTTCACCGGCGTCGTCGAGGACGCGGTGACCTACGTCAACGCGCCGCTGCTGGCCAAGGACCGCGGTGTCGTGGTCGAGCTGGTCACCAGCGCGGAGAGCCCCGACTGGCGCAACGTCATCACGGTACGCGGCGTGCTCGCCGACGGCCGCACGGTCTCGGTCTCCGGCACCCTGTCCGGCCCCCGGCAGATCACCAAGATCGTCGAGGTCAACGGCTTCGCGATGGAGATCGAGCCGACCGAGCACCTGGCGTTCTTCACCTACGCCGACCGCCCGGGCATCGTCGGCATCGTCGGCCGCCTGCTCGGCGAGCACGGCGTGAACATCGCCTCCATGCAGGTCTCCCGGGACGTGAAGGGCGGCAAGGCGCTCATCGCGCTGACGGTCGACACGGCGATCCCGTCCGAGGTCGTCGAGCAGATCGCGGGCGAGATCGGCGCCGACAGCGGCCGTACGGTCGACCTGGAGGACTGACGCCCCGGCATCGGCCCATCGGACGGCCCGGCGCTGCGCGCGCCGGGCCGTTCGCGTTTTCTCCGCCCGACGTTTTCTCCGTCCGGCGTTGTCCACCCCGCGGTTTTCCCGTCCCGTGGACCCCGTCTCACGAAGTGAGATACTAGGTCGTCCTACGAGATTGTGGGGTACTCTTGCGATGACGAGGCGCCCCGCACTTCTACCTGCCGCGACGGGGCCTGATCAGGGCAGGCCGGCCCGTCGCGGAGCGCCGCGCCGCCGGCCTTCGGCTCGCCCGTGACGCGTGACCCGCGTTCCATCGGCGGCCGACGTTCCGGATCCGCGACAGGCGGATCCGCTCTCAGCATTCCTCCGTCGAAGAGAGAATCGCCATGTACGAGATGTATCCCTGGGGCCGTTCCGAGGACACTGAGGACGAGGCGGCCGCGGCCCTGCAGATCGCGCTCGACCGCCGCGACAACGGGGGCGTACCGCAGCGCTGACCTGGCCGGGATCGGCGGGACCGGCCACCCCCCGGATGTGCCAATCTTGAGTGCGTGGTGAGCATCGGCGGTGGGGCCGCGAACACGACCAGCCTGCTCCGGTTGATCAACCAGCGGGCGGTGTTCACCGAGATCTTCCGCCTCGGCAAGGCCTCGCGCCCCGAGCTCGCCCAGGTGACCGGGCTGTCGAAGCCGACGATCTCGATGGCGCTGGCCGACCTGGAGCGTGCCAGGCTCGTCCGCCCGGTCGGACTGCGCACCGGCGGCACCGGCCGCGCCGCGCTGCTCTACGAGATCAGGCCGGAGGCGGGCTGGGTGCTCGCCGCCGACATCGGCCGCACGACCGTGCGGCTCGCCCTCGCCGATCTCGTGGGCGACGTCGTCGTCCGCAGGCAGGAGCCCTCGGCCGCGCGGTCGTACGACGGCCTGCTGGAGCAACTGGTGCGGTTGGCGGCCGAGGTCGTCGCCGAGGCCGGCCTGGAGCCCGGTGACGTCACCGTCACCGTGTTCGGCACCCCGGGAATCCACGACAAGGAGAGCGGGGCGCTCCGGCTCGCGCCGAGCCTGCCCGGCTGGGAACGTCCCGGCGCGGTGGACGCGCTGGCCGGCGTGACGGGCTCGCCCTACACGGTCGAGAACGACGTCGACCTCGCGGCGGTGGGGGAGGGCGCCTACGGCCTGGGCAAGGGGGTCTCCCACTTCGTCCTCGTGTCCATCGGGACGGGCGTCGGCATGGGCGTGGTCATCGACGGCGGTCTCTACCGGGGCGCCCGGGGAGCGGCCGGCGAGATCTCCTACCTGCCGGTGGGCGTGCCGGAGGGCGAGGACGGCCCGGGCTTCGACCGAAGGCGCGGCGAGTTCGAGTCGGTCGCCTCCGCCGACGGCATCGTCGCGGCGGCGGCACGCCTCGGCATGACGGCGGCCACGGCCGAGGAGGTCGCCGACGCCGCGCGCCGCGGCGACGAGGTCGCGCGCACGGTGGTGGCCGCCGAGGCCGGCCATGTCGCCCGCGCCCTCGCCGGGGTGATCGCCGTGCTCGATCCCGAGCTGGTCGTGCTCGGCGGCGGCGTCGGCACACAGGCCGGCGACCTGCTCGCCGGTCCGGTGGCGGAGCGGCTGGAGACGCTGGTGGCCCTCACGCCGCCGCGGATCGAGGTGTCCGCGCTCGGGCCGGACGCCGTGATCCTCGGGGCGCTGGCGGTCGGGCTGTCCACGGCGCGGGACCTCGTCTTCGAGCGGGCCGTCGCGGCGGGACCCGCCTGACGGGCAGGTACGCCCGGGTATTGACCGAATGGTGAGATCGTGTTTCGATCTCCGAGACAACCGGTAAGGTACACGCATGGAGTCGAGCAACATCCGCCTGGCAGTGATCCCCGGTGACGGTATCGGCACCGAGGTCGTCGCCGAAGGCCTCAAGGTCCTCAACGCCGCGGGCGTCAAGTCCGAGACCACCGAGTACGATCTCGGCGCCAAGCGCTACCACGCGACCGGGCAGACGCTTCCCGACGAGGTGCTCGACGAGCTGCGCGGCTACGACGCGATCCTGCTGGGCGCCGTCGGCGACCCGAGCGTGCCGCCCGGCGTCCTGGAGCGCGACCTGCTGCTGCGCCTGCGCTTCGAGCTCGACCACTACGTGAACCTCCGCCCGGTCAAGCTGTTCCCCGGCGTGACGACTCCGCTCGGACAGGCCCGCCCCGAGGACATCGACATGATCGTCGTCCGTGAGGGCACCGAGGGTCCGTACGCGGGCGCCGGTGGCGCGATGCGCCGCGGCACGCCGCATGAGATCGCCACCCAGGAGTCCCTGAACACGGCCTACGGCGTCGAGCGCGTCGTGCGCTACGCCTTCGAGAAGGCCCTGAGCCGGCCGCGCCGCAAGCTGACGCTGGTCCACAAGACCAACGTGCTGACGTACGCGGGCGACCTGTGGGCGCGCACCGTCGACCGGCTCAGCCTGGAGTTCCCCGAGGTCGAGACCGACTACTGCCACGTCGACGCGGCCTCCATGTTCTTCATCACGCAGCCGCAGCGGTTCGACGTGATCGTCACCGACAACCTGTTCGGCGACATCCTGACCGACATCGGCGCGGCGGTCGCCGGCGGCATCGGCCTGGCGGCCAGCGGCAACGTCAACCCGGCGCGCACGGCGCCGTCCATGTTCGAGCCCGTCCACGGCAGCGCACCCGACATCGCGGGCCAGGGCAAGGCCGATCCGACCGCCACGATCCTGTCGGTCGCCATGCTCCTCGACCACCTCGGCCACGCCCAGGCGTCGGCCCGTGTCGAGCAGGCCGTGGCCGACGACCTGATCGAGCGCCAGGGCGCGTGGACGGCGCGCTCCACCCGCGAGATCGGCGACGACATCGCCGCCCGAGTAGCCGGCTGATCCCGGCCGCTCATCCCGACATCACGCGCATGGCGGCCCGGTATGGGCCGCCATGCGCTTTTTCATACCTGCCAAATGCCCTAGTTTTCCCTTAGCCGACTCGTCGCACAATTACTACGACGACGTAGAGAGAAGGACCTCGCATGACCACCCACCTCAGGTTCGACGTGCAGCTCCACCCGCAGGCCCGCAGTGCGGCCGAGCGCGAGCAGGTGCTGGCGAGCCCCGGCTTCGGTCAGGTCTTCACCGACCACATGATCTCCATCGACTGGAGCGAGGGGGAGGGGTGGCACGACGCGAAGCTTCAGCCGTACGGTCCGCTCGTCCTTGACCCCGCCACGTCGGTGTTCCACTACGCCCAGGAGCTGTTCGAGGGGCTCAAGGCGTACCGGCAGCCGAACGGCTCGATCGTCGCCTTCCGGCCGTACGCGAACGCGGCGCGGTTCAACCAGTCCGCGCTGCGGATGGCGATGCCGGAGCTTCCCGAGGAGACGTTCGTCGAGTCGCTCGAACTCCTCGTGCAGACCGACCGCGACTGGGTGCCGACCACCGAGGGCCACAGCCTCTACCTGCGCCCCTTCATGATCGCCACGCAGCCCGCCCTCGGGGTGAACCACCCCTCGCGGAGCTACAAGTACATGGTGATCGCCTCGCCCGCCGCGTCGTACTTCACCGGCGGCCTCAAGCCGGTCTCGGTCTGGCTGTCCACGGAGTACACCCGTGCGGCGCCCGGCGGCACCGGGTTCGCCAAGTGCGGCGGCAACTACGCGGCGGCGTTCGTGGCCCAGCGGCAGGCCGTCGAGGAGGGCTGCGACCAGGTCGTCTGGCTCGACGCCTTCGAGCACCGGTGGGTCGAGGAGATGGGCGGGATGAACCTGTTCTTCGTCTTCGGCGACCGCCTCGTCACGCCGGCGCTCACCGGGACGCTGCTGCCCGGCATCACCCGTGACTCGATCCTCAGCCTGGCCGCCGAGCTGGGATACACGGCGGAGGAGGGCAAGATCTCGATTGAGGAGTGGCAGGCGGGCTGCGAGTCCGGCGAGCTCACCGAGGTCTTCGCCTGCGGCACCGCCGCCGTCGTCACCCCCGTCGGCTCGGTCAAGGGCGTCGACCGGAGCTGGACCGTCGGAGACGGCACCCCCGGGCCGGTCACGATGAAGATCCGTGAGGAGCTCGTGGGCATCCAGTACGGCAGCCGCCCCGACGCCCACCACTGGATCCACAAGATCTGCTGACGGCCGGGGCGGGGCCTGCCCTCGGGCACGGCTCAGCCGGCCGCGCCCGGGCAGGCCGTGCCCACCGCGAGGACGGACAGCGACACCAGCCCTTCGAGCAGGCCGGTGCCCCTGCCGGCGCTCACGCCGGCCCTGCCGTCGATCCTGAGCATGGACCGCTGGGCCGGGCACGGCGCCGGCGCCGGCTCCGCCGGAGCGGCGAGCGGGGCCGTGACGGGAGACGGCGAGGGCGTCGCGGTCACCGTGACGGTGACCGTGGGCACCGGAGTGGGCCTGGCGCCGGGCGTCTTCACCGGAGGCGCCGGGGTCACGGTCACACGCGGGCCGGCGATGGTGACGTGCTGGGTGATGTTGCAGACCCGGGCGCGCCGGCACAGCGCGTTCTGCACGTTCGAGGAGCCGCCGGCGGTGTTGGTGGACGTGTGCTGGTAGCCGTGGTTGCGCGTGGCGCCGGCCACCGACAGCTTGGTCCCGGGCCGGTCCCGCGGGTCCTTCCCCTGGGTGGTCGCGACGTTGCGCACTGCGCGATCGGCGCGGCCGTGCCCGTTGTCGGCGGCGGCCCCGAGCGGGGCGGCGCCGGCGATGAACGCGGTCGAAGCCGAAGTTCCGGCGAGAAGGAGACCGGCGATCCTGCCGGTGAGAAACGCCCCGCCGCCGCGCCGACAAGTCATTCGCCGCCCCCTGTTCGGATCAGACGCCTGGTTGCATCAGACGCTGCGTGATAAAGACGAGCCCCGGGCAAAGCGATCCGCTGATGCGAATCGCTTCGCGAGCGTACTCACCGAGAGGGCGCCGATCGTGTGTCCCGCGCCTCTATGGCGGGTTATTACGCCATCATTGCCGTACGTCCATTGAGATCTCGGGTTCAGTTCTTCCTGACGAGCGTGAGCCCGTCGGCGACGGTCAGGAGCACGCTCGTCACCCGGGAGTCGCGTGCGACGAGGTCGTTGAAGTGCCTCATCGCGGGCACGTTGCCGCCGGCCGCGGGATCGGTGATGTCGCCGTGCTGGAGCGTGTTGTCCACGGCGATCAGGCCGCCGGGCCTCAGCCGGGGCAGGATCTCCTCGTAGTAGACCGGGTAGCCCGCCTTGTCGGCGTCGATGAAGGCGAAGTCGAGGCTCTCGCCCGGCGGCATGGCCCGCAGCGTGTCCGCGGCCGGGCCGAGGCGCAGGTCGATGCGGTCGTCGAGGCCCGCCTTCTCCCAGTAGCGGCGGGCCACCGCCGTCCACTCCTCGCTCACGTCGCAGGCGATCAGGCGCCCGTCCGCGGGCAGGCCCCTGGCGATGCAGATCGACGAGTAGCCGGTGAAGGTCCCGACCTCGACGGCCCTCCTGGCACCGCTGAGCCGGACCAGCATGGTGAGCAGGGTGCCCTGCTCCGGCGCGATCTGCATGCTGATGCGGTCGCCCACCAGCCGGTGGGTCTCCTCGGCCAGGTCCGCGAGCAGGTCGTCGGGCGGGCTCGTGTGGGCCGCGGCGTACGCGGCGACGGCCGGTGTGGTGAAATTGGCAGCCTTCATGGCATCACACTAGATCGTCCAGCCCCCTGACCTGCGCGAACACTCTCCGATATCTCGTACTATGAGATCGATGTGCCAGAGGGTGACCGGCTGTGGCAAACTGCTCAGCACCATGTACTACGGTCTGCTCATTATCGGCAGGCGCGCCGGCTGAAGGACATCGCCGGCGCGCAGACCTCTCACGTCCGTGAGGGGTCTTTTTGTTTGGGCCGATAAGCGCGCGGCGAGACGCAACCCCGCGAAGGAGACACAGAGATGGCCGACGATCGTTTCCATGTGTACGACACGACGCTCCGCGACGGCGCCCAGCAGGAGGGGCTGAACCTCACGGTCGCCGACAAGCTGGCCATCGCGCGTCACCTGGACGGCCTCGGCGTCGGCTTCATCGAGGGCGGCTGGCCGGGCGCGAACCCCAAGGACACCGAGTTCTTCCGGCGGGCTCAGACCGAGCTCGACCTGAAGCACGCGCAGCTCGCCGCGTTCGGCGCGACCCGCCGGGCGGGCGTGAAGGCCGCCGACGATCCACTGGTTGCCGCGCTGCGCGAATCCGGCGCGCCGATCGTGACGCTCGTGGCCAAGAGCCACGACCGCCACGTGGAACTGGCCCTCCGCACCACGCTGGAGGAGAACCTCGCGATGATCCGCGACACGGTCTCCCACCTGGCCGCGGAGGGCCAGCGCGTCTTCCTCGACGCGGAGCACTTCTTCGACGGCTACCGCTCCAACCCCGCGTACGCGCTGGAGGTGCTGCGCACGGCCGCGGAGGCCGGGGCGTCGGTGATCGCACTGTGCGACACCAACGGCGGCATGCTCCCCGACGAGCTGGCCGACGTGGTGCACGAGGCGGCCGGCACCGGGGCCCGCATCGGCATCCACTGCCACGACGACACCGGCTGCGCGGTCGCCAACACGCTGGCCGCGGTGAAGGCCGGCGCCACGCACGTGCAGGGCTGCGCCAACGGGTACGGCGAGCGCTCCGGCAACGCCAACCTGTTCACGGTGGTGGCGAACCTCCAGCTGAAGCGGGGATTCGACCTCGTGCCGCCGCAGTCGCTGCGTGAGATGACCCGCATCGCCCACGCGATCACCGAGGTCACCAACGTCACGCCGAACTCCCACCAGCCGTACGTCGGGACGTCGGCCTTCGCGCACAAGGCGGGCCTGCACGCGTCGGCGATCAAGGTGGATCCGAACCTCTACCAGCACATCGATCCCGCCGAGGTCGGCAACGACATGCGCATGCTGGTCTCCGACATGGCCGGCCGCGCCTCGGTCGAGCTGAAGGGCCGCGAGCTGGGCTACGAGCTCACCGGCGAGCAGTCCAGGCAGCTGGTCGAGCGGGTCAAGGACCTGGAGGCCAAGGGGCACACGTTCGAAGCGGCCGACGCGTCGTTCGAGTTGCTGCTGCGCGACACGGTCGACGGCGAGCACCGGCGTTACTTCACGGTCGAGTCGTGGCGGGTGATCGTCGAGCGCCGTCCCGGCGGCGACGTGGTCAGCGAGGCGACCGTCAAGCTCCACGCGAAGGGCGAGCGGATCATCGCGACCGGCGAGGGGAACGGCCCGGTCAACGCGCTCGACAGGGCCGTGCGGCTGGCGCTGGAGAAGCTCTACCCCGAGCTGGCCGGGGTCGAGCTCATCGACTTCAAGGTCCGGATCCTGGAGGGCACGCACGGCACGGACGCGGTGACCCGAGTGCTGATCACCTCGAGCGACGCGACCGGCGAGTGGGCCACCGTGGGGGTGGGCGAGAACGTCATCGAGGCGTCGTGGCAGGCGCTGGAGCAGGCGGTGACGTACGGCCTGCTGCGGGCGGGGCACAGCGCCTGACCAGCCGCCGAGCCCTCCCGGAGGCGGGTACGAGTGGCGCTCACGTTGCGCTCGTGGATACTGTGGTTTTAGTGACATATAGTCTAGTTGGTGCTTAGATAGGCGAAGCTCCTGAGGCGGGCTTCGCCACGATCGGCGATCCCGACCGCGGTTCCAGCCTCAGCGCCCCGCTCTGGCTCAACGGAGGGTGAAGGCAAGAAGTATCTGCGCACTGAACCCTGTGCTGTCGCGGTGCCTGCCGTCGGCTCTGATCGTTCTATCGGAGGCGGCCGGCGCCGTGGGAGCCGAGCGACCGTCTGTCACCATGACCAGCCGCGTGACTGCGTGGAGTTCGAAAACTTTCGGCCCGCGGTCATCCCCCTCGCTGGTGCACCCGAAATGGGAGGGTCTGTGATCACCTCGCCGTCTTATTATGACCAGATCGGCGGCGCGCCAGTGGTGCGCGACGTCGTCGAGCACTTCTACGAGCGCGTGCTCGGCGACGACGATCTGAAGCCGTACTTCACCGGCATCGACATGCCCAGGCTGAAGCGGCACATGGTCATGCTGCTGTGCTCGGTCCTCGGCGGCCCCGAGACGTACGAGGGCCGTGACCTGGGCGAGGCCCACGCCGGCATGGGCATCACGTCGCAGCACTATGACAAGGTGGGCGAGCACCTGTTCGCGGTCCTGAAGGCCGGCGGCGTCGGCGAGGACATCCTGCGCGACGTCGGCCTCGTCCTCGCCAAGGTGAAGTCGTCCATCGTCGCCGATCCCGCGGAAACGGCAGACTGAGTGGATACGCAGGCTCTCAAGGACAGCTGGCACCTTGTCTCCCGGTCGGGCGACCAGGTGCCGCTGTACTTCTATTCGGTTCTTTTCCTGACGAACCCGGACGTGCGGGACATGTTCCCGGTGTCGATGGCACGCCAGCGCGACAAGCTCGTGGCCGCGCTTGGGAGTGTCATCAGCAACGTCGACCGGATCGAGGAGGTCGTCCCGGTCCTGCAGCAGCTCGGCCGCGACCACCGCAAGTTCGCGGTGGTCGCCGCGCACTACCCCGCCGTCGGTCAGGCGCTGCTCGCCACGCTCGAGCACTTCCTGGGCGACCGGTGGACTCCTCAGCTCGCGCACGACTGGACGGCGGCCTACAACCTGGTCGCCCAGGTCATGGTGGAGGCCGCCAACGACGCGTCGAAGACCTCCCCGCCCTGGTGGGAGGCCGAGATCATCGGGCACGAGATGCGCACCCTCGGCATCGCGGTCATCCGCGCCCGGCTGAACTACCAGTACCCCTTCCGTCCCGGCCAGTCGGCGTCGTTCTCCTACGCCATGCGCCCGCGCATCTGGCGGTTCTACTCGTTCGCCAACGCGCCACGTCAGGACAACACCATCGACCTGCACGTCCGCATGGTCGACGGCGGCGTGCTCAGCTCCGCGCTCGTCATGGGCGCGCGGCGGGGCGACATGCTGCGCGTGGGCGCGGCGGTGGGCGAACGGCTGACGCTCCCCCCGGACGTCCAGGGCGACCTGCTCATGATCGCGGGCGGCACCGGCCTCGCGCCGCTCAAGGCGCTCGTGGAGCAGATCGCCTACGAGGGCCCGACGCGCAGGGTGGACCTCGTCGTCGGCGCCCGGAACTCCAGGGAACTGTACGACTACGAGGCGCTGGCCAAGATGGCCGCAGAGCACCCCTGGCTCAACGTCGTGCCGGTCGTCTCCCACGACCCCTTCTATCGGGGCACCCGCGGCTACGCCGTGGACGTCGCGCTGCAGGGATGGCGTGGCCAGCACGTCTACGTCTGCGGCTCGGAGGAGATGGCGCAGGCCACCGTCGGACGGCTGCTTGACGCCGGCGTGCCCACCGAGCAGATCCACTTCGACGAGTTCACGAGCGACAAAGGTCGGGAGTCATGACGGCAGAGATGCCTTGGGGAAACCCCGCGGCCGAGCGCCAGCCCCTCACCCCGGATCGGGTACGCAAGCAGGAGTTCACGCGCACATCGCTCGGGCGCCGCGGCTACAGCGAGGACGAGGTGCGCTCGTTCCTCTATCGCGTCGCGGAGGACATGGCGGCCAGCGACAAGGAGAAGGCGGACCTGCGGGCGTACATCGACCGCATGAAGCAGTGGTACAAGGAACACGGCATGAACCCGGAACACGCCGCGCCCCAGACCCTGAACGTCGACGCCATCAACATCCTGTCCCGCGCCCAGCAGACCGCCGACGCGCAGATCGCGGAGGCGGAGGACTACGCGCGGCGCATCGTGAGCCAGGCCCGCCGGCAGTACGAGGAACTCCTGATGGAGGCGCAGCGGCAGGCGGAGGAGGCCGCCAACCAGGCGGTCGGCGCCTACCGCGCCTCGGGCAACGGGCTGCAGAGCGTCGAGGCCGAGGAGCTGGAGCGCAGGATCGCCTACCTGCGTACGTTCGCGGACGTCACGCAGGTGCAGTTGCGGGCGGTCCTGGAGGGGCTGGCCCACGAGGTCGACAAGCTCGGCCACGTGCCCGACCAGGCCAAGCAACTGGCAGGCGGCTCTCCGTCGGTGTACGGATAACCGCCCGCCACCCTCCTGTCGGGGGAGGAGGTCTACGACAGCGTGCCGGAAGAGCTCGCGCGAAGCGTGACAGAACCGGCCGGGGTGTGAACGATCAGAGTGCGTCCTGAGCAGCTGACCTCCGGCCGGTCGGTCCCGGGCACCACCACGGTCAGCAACGACTCCGCCACGGGCGAGACGATCACCGGAGCGGGCTCCTTGCGCATGTAACCCGGAGAGACCCAGCCCTGGTAGGGCGAGGTCTGCCCGCGCACCACCCGCTGGCCGCCGACGGGCTTGCACGACGGCATCGCGAGCTGGACGATCGACGCCTTCCACCCGCCGTCGCCCACCACGACCTGCCCGCCCGAGTCGGACACGACCTTCAGGGCGGGATCGAGGTGCCAGAGGTTCTGGAGCTTCCCGCCGCCGCTGTCGAGCACCGCCATCACGTCCTCGCGGTGGTTCACCAGCACCGACCGCTTGCGCGGCACGCCGTACGCCTTGTCGGTGAACGTGAACGCCTGCCGGTCCTTGTGCACGGACTTGGACACCAGGGCCGTGGGGGTGTGCCCGCGGAACTTCCTGCCCACGAGGATCGGCACGTTGTGGGCCTCCGGGCCCAGCGTCCACCGGCGATAGGGCGTGTTCTCGTACGAGACGAAGCCCGCCTCGGTGAGGATCGAGCGGCCCTGGGCGTAGTAGGTCACGCCCATGTGGTCCTCGTGGCCGTGGAACTTCAGCGCCGGCCCGAACCGGATGGAGTAGTAGGCCGACTTCGGGTCGTTCCAGGCGGTGCGGCCGAAGACGTATCCGGCGTTGAAGACCTGCACGGTCGAGTCGGCGTGGTCGAAGGCGGCCGGCTGGACGTCTGCGGGCCCGTCGCCGATCGGCACCATGTAGCCGTTGGGCTGGGTGGCGGCGCTGATGTGCCGCGGCAGGCTCTCCCAGCGGGTGGCCAGCGCCGCGGGGACCTTCATCTTGCAGTCCTTGATCGTGTCGACCGCCACCCTGAGCCGGTCGTGCACGTAGATGGCGTAACGCGGCGCCTGCTCGCGCAGCGCGCCCTGCCCGTCGATGTCGAGCTTCATCGACTTCACCATGCGGCTCACGGCGAGGTTCTTCCACTTCGGGTTCCCGTAGCGGCAGCCGATGCGCAGCAGGCCGATGTCCTGGTCGAGCCCGTGGTTGTGGCCGAGCTCGTAGTTCTTGGGGTTCGACAGCAGCTTCGCGTGCAGGGCCAGGCTGTTCTTCAGCCAGTCGGCCTTCACGTACCTGCTCAGGCACACCAGGGCCGGGGCGCGCAGCGCGATCGGGTGCTCGGCCCAGGCGTACGGGCTGGTCGTGCGCCCGCCGTACGGGTTGTCCTCGACCCAGTCCTTGGCGATCTCCACGGCCCGGCCGAGGTAGTCCTCCTCGCCGGTCGCCTCGTAGTCGGCCACGAGCCGGCCCATCCACCGCAGCGACTGGAACACCATCTGCCAGGACCTGTTCTTGTACGGGTCCACGCGCCAGTCGACGTCCTTGCCGACCGTGACCGCAGGCATGCCGAGGAAGGACAGCTTGCCGCTCATGACGTCACCGGAGGTGGGGGTGGCGGGAAGCCAGTCCCCCTGGCACTCGGGCGTGCGGTGCGGGGCCTGTGCCTGGGCGGGCGCGGCCACGGTGAGCGCGGTCAGCGGGAGAGCGGCCACCAGGGAGAGGGCTGAGAGGCGGCGGAACACGCCGGATTCCTTCCGAGATCGAATTGGGAGCCGCTCATGCTGTCCGAATTCTGGTGATCTGGTCAAGTCACTCTGGTTACAAGTGCACAACTGCTCACAAACAACCACCCGGATTGCCGGTCGCCGATCTCGTTCAGGGCAGCCTGCGCCCGTAGCGCTGGCCTGAATCGTGTGGGAAGTGGCCGTACGGCAGCTCGCGCCCGGCCGATCCGCTCTGCCAGCCTGAGGCCATGCCGGCTCCGTTCTCAGAGACGTTCCCCGAGACACCCGCCGCGGCGGCCGCGCTCGCCGTCGCCACCCGCTTCTGCCCGCCCGCGCTGCTCAACCACTCGATCAGGTCGTACCTGTGGGGCGCCGGCTACGCCCGGGCGCACGGGATCGGCTTCGACGACGAGCTGTACTACGTGTCCTCCCTGCTCCACGACATCGGGCTGACCGAGACCTTCGACAGCCACACGGTGCCGTTCGAGGAGGCGGGGGGACGTCTCGCCTGGGTCTTCGGCATGTCCGCCGGATGGTCGCCGGAGAGGTCCGCGCGGGCCGAGAAGATCATCGTCGTGCACATGCGCGACCCGGTCGCCGCGTCCGAGGACCCCGAGTCGCACCTGCTGCAGGTGGCCACGTCGTGGGACGTGTCCGGACAGCGGCCCGAGGAGTTCCCCGCGGACGCCCGGGCCGCCGTGCTCGCGCGTCATCCCCGGCTCGGGTTCGGCGCGGAGTTCCTCGCCGCCTTCGAGGAGCAGGCGCGGCGTAAGCCGGGCTGCGCGGCGGCCTGCTCCGTCACCGAGAACATCGGCGGCCGGATCGCCGCCAACCCGCTCGACGCCTGAACGGCCTCCCGGACGCCTGAGCGCCCCCGGTCACGCGCGACCGGGGGCGCTCAGGCGTCAGCGGGCCCGGCTCAGCCTTCCTTCTTGGGGCCGGTGCTCTCCACGACCTCGAAGCTCCACAGCTCCGAGCCGGTCGCGGCCGGGCCGCCCTGCCCGTGTCCGTGGCCGTGGCCCTGTCCCTGCCCGTGTCCGTGTCCGTGGCCCTGCGCGGCGGCCTCGGCGGCGGCCTGCGCGTGTCCCGCCTGGAACGCCCGGCTCTCCTGCCAGCGCCGGAAGTCCTCCTCGCTGCGCCAGCGCGTGTAGACGAGGTAACGGTCGCTGCCCTCCACCGGCCGCAGCAGCTCGAACCACTCGAACCCGTCGGCCGACTCCACCATCCCGGCCCGGTCGGCGAACCGCTTCTCCAGTTCGCGCCGCATCTCCTCGGGCACCGTCAGCACATTGATCTTCACGACCGAAGGCACATCGACTCCCCGTAGCGCTCGACTCCAACTGTCACCAGACCACCTTAAGTACGCCACCGTGGGATACGGCACTAGGCTCGTGACGTGCGTATCGCGAGGTTCTCGATGGGCGACCAGGTCGCCTTCGGTGTGGTGGAAGAGGGCGGGCAGGTCATCGCCCGCGTCGGCGGCCATCCCTTCGGCGGGGTGGAGTTCACCGGCGAACGGTTCCCGGTGGCCGAGGTCCGCCTGGTCGCCCCCATGCTGCCCAGCAAGATCATCGCTATCGGCAAGAACTACGCCGACCACGCCAGGGAGATGGGCGGCGAGCCCCCGGCGGAGCCGGTCGTGTTCCTCAAGCCCAGCACGACCGTGATCGGGCCGTCGGAGGCGATCGCGTACCCGGGGAAGCTGTCGGAGCGGGTCGACTATGAAGGCGAGCTGGCCGTGGTGATCGGCCGGCTGTGCCGTGACGTCCCCGCAGAGCGCGCGGGCGAGGTCGTCTTCGGATACACCTGCGCCAACGACGTGACCGCACGCGACCTGCAGGCCAAGGACGGCCAGTGGACCAGGGCCAAGGGCTTCGACACGTTCTGCCCGCTCGGTCCCTGGATCGAGACCGACCTCGATCCGGCCGACCTGGCGATCACCACCACGCTCAACGGCGAGGTCAGGCAGAGCGCCCGCACCTCCCTCCTGCTGCACGACATCCCCGCGCTCATCGCGTACGTGAGCGCGGTCATGACCCTGCTGCCCGGCGACGTCATCCTGACCGGCACGCCCGCCGGGGTGGGCCCGATGTCCGTGGGCGACGAGGTCGGCGTCTCCATCGAAGGAATCGGAACTCTCACTAACCGGGTGATCTCACGTGACTAGGGTGCGCTTCGCCCCTTCGCCCACCGGCATGTTCCACGTCGGCGGCGCCCGCTCGGCGCTGTTCAACTGGGCGATCGCCGAGCAGTCCGGCGGCACGTTCGTGCTGCGCATCGAGGACACGGACGCGGCACGCAACCGGCCCGAGTGGACCGAGGGCATCATCTCGGCCCTCGCCTGGATCGGCATCAACGGCGACTCGCCGCACTTCGAGGGGCCCTACTTCCAGTCCGCCTACGAGCAGCAGCACCGCGACGCCGCGGCGAAGCTGCTCAAGGACGGCAAGGCCTACCACTGCACCTGCACGCGCGACGACGTGAAGGCCAGGACCGGCTCGGAGCACCAGGGCTACGACGGCCACTGCCGCGACCGCGGCCTGACCGAGGGCGCCGTGCGGTTCCGTACGCCCGACGAGGGCGTGACGGTCGTGGACGACAAGGTCCGCGGGCGGGTGGAGTTCCCCAACTCGGCGATGGAGGACTTCGTCATCGTCCGCGGGGACGGCTCGCCGCTGTTCATCCTCGCCAACGTCGTGGACGACATGGAGATGCGGATCAGCCACGTCGTACGGGCCGAGGAGCACCTGTCGAACACGCCCAAGCAGCAGCTTCTGTGGAAGGCGCTCGGCGCGGAGCCGCCGGTCTGGGCACACGTGCCGGTGATCGTCAACGAGAAGCGGCAGAAGCTGTCCAAGCGCCGCGACAAGGTCGCCCTGGAGTCCTACCGCGACGAGGGCTACCTCGCCGAGGCGATGGTCAACTACCTCATGCTGCTCGGCTGGGGGCCCGGCGACGACCGCGAGATCATGCCGTGGTCGGAGATGATGCCGCTGTTCCGCCTGGAGGACGTGAACCAGGCGCCGGCGTTCTTCGACGAGAAGAAGCTGCGGGCCTTCAACGGCGAGTACATCCGGGCGCTGCCCCGCGCGGTGTTCATCGCCCGCTGTGAGCCGTGGCTCGACCCGTCCTGGGACCGCTCGGTGTTCGACCGCGTGGCCGACCTGGTGCAGACCCGGGTCGCCGTGCTGTCCGAGGTCACCGCCAACGTCGACTTCCTGTTCCTCGACGAGCCCGTCTTCGACCAGGCGTCCTGGGACAAGGCGATGAAGGCGGGGGCGGCCGAGATCCTGGCCGGGTACGCCGAGCGGCTGGAGACGGTCAGCTGGGACCCCGAGTCGCTCAAGACCGCCCTGGAGGAGGTCGGCCTCGCCTACGGGCTCAAGCTCGGCAAGGCGCAGGCGCCCGTACGCGTGGCGATCACCGGCCGGACCGTGGGCCTGCCGCTGTTCGAGTCGATCGAGGTGCTCGGCCGCGAGCGCTCGCTCGACCGGGTGCGCGCGGCCCTCGCCAGGCTGGCCTGAGCAGGCCGAGCGACAGCGCGGCGCCGGCGGCCATGGCCAGCCAGATCCCTGTGGGTCCCATCCGGGAGCCGAGCAGGAAGGCCAGGGGCAACTGGACGGCGAAGCCCGCCAGCGTCGCCGCGAGCAGGCCGGCGCCCCGCCCGCCGGCCTGCAGGACGCCGCCGACGGCGATCAGGCCGCCGAAGGGCACGAGGTAGAGCGGCATGCAGCGCAGGAACCACACGGCCTGCGCGGCCACCGCGGGGTCGGCGGTGAACGGGCCCACGGCCGCCGGGGCGAGCGCGTTCAGCACGAGCGAGGCGGCCAGCCCCGCGGCCAGGCCGTACCGCAACACGGGAACGGCCTGATCACGTCGTGAAGGCGGGCCGTCCGCCCCGCCGGCGCGCGAGGTACTGATCATCGCCGCCTGGCGGAGGGCGTAGAAGGACATCACCCCCGCCATCATGATCTTCAGGCCGATGCCGTAGCCGGCGAGCGCGGCCACGCCGTGCCGGCCGACGATCCCGGCGAGCGCCATGCCCACCAGGGCGCGGGCGAGGAAGTCGCCGGACATGGGCAGCCCGGTGCGCAGGATCGCCGCCGAGTCCGCGCGGTTCGCCGAGGCCTTCTCCGTCCCCCTCCCCGCGGCCGGCCGCCGGGCGAGCAGGAGGGCGGACACGGCCAGCGTGGCCAGGCGGGCCGCCACCGTGGCCAGCGCGGCTCCCCGGACGCCCAGGCCGAGCCCGTAGATCAGCAGCGGGTCCAGGCCGATCACCAGGGCGTTGCACAGCAGGGCGGTCCGCATCGGCGTCCGGGTGTCGCCGAGGCCCTTGAAGATCCCGTCGACGAGGTTCTGGGCGAAGAAGACGGGGATCCCGGCGAACGCCACCGCGTAGTAGCCCGCGGTCAGCTCCACCGTGACGGGATCGCCGGTGAACAGGCGGGCGACCGGCTCGCGCAGCAGCACGCCGGGCACCGCCACGGCCACGGCGAACACGCCCAGCAGCAGCCAGGCCGTACGGATGACCGGGGCCAGCGGGACACGACCGTCGCGCCGTCCGATCAGGACCGTCGTGCCGGTCCCGACACAGAGGATCACACCGAGGGCCAGGTTCTCGGTCGTGGTGGCGACCGTGACCGCGGCGACGGCTTCGCTGCCGAGTCCGGACACCCACAGCGTGTCGATCAGGCCGACGGCCACGACGGCCGTCAGGAGTTCGACGTAGACGGGCAGGGCGAGTCTGATCAGTCTCATGCGCATACCTCTAATCGAGCTATATCGATTAGAGGTATAACGATACGATGCCGCCGTGGCAAGCGGTGACCTGGCGCTGACGATCCTCGGTTTCCTGGACGAGGAGTCCATGCACGGATACGAGCTCAAGCAGCGGATCGCCGGGCTGAGCGGGCACGTCCGGCCGGTCAGCGACGGCGCGCTCTACCCGGCGATCGCCCGGATGGAGGCCGCCGGTCTCCTGGAGCGGCACGAGGAGGAGGGCTCCGGCGCGGCCAGGCGCCAGGTGCTCTCGATCACCGCGCGGGGGCGGGAGGAACTGCTCAGGCGGCTGCGTGAGCCGTCGGACGTCGAGATCAGCGACCAGGCGAGGTTCTTCACGTTGCTGGCGTTCCTGTCCCGGCTGCCCGACGCCGAGGACCAGGTGCGGGTGCTGCGCCGGCGGCTGGCCTTCCTGGAGACGCCGGCGAGCTTCTTCTACCGCGGCGGAAGGCCCCTCAGGGCCGAGGAGACGCCCGATCCCTTCCGCCGCGGCATGATGCTCGTCGCCCGGGCCGTGACCGCCGCGGAGAAGGACTGGCTCAGGCAGGCCATCTCCACGCTCACCCGGTCGTGACCGTCACAGCAGCCCGCGGCGGTCCAGCAGGGGAGTGATCTCCGGGTCGCGGCCGCGGAAGTCGCGGAACGCCGTCATCGAGTCGACGCTGCCGCCCCGGGACAGCAGGGCCCGGCGGAAGGTGTCGCCGTTCTCCCGGCGCAGCCCGCCGTTCTCGTTGAACCACTCGACGGTGTCGGCGTCGAGGACCTCACTCCAGATGTAGGAGTAGTAGCCGGCGCTGTAGCCGCTCGCCCAGATGTGGGCGAAGTACATGCTCCGATACCGCGGGGGGACGGCCGGCAGGTCCACCCCGGCCTCCCGCAGCGCCCGCCTCTCGAACTCCTCCACGTCCTCCTCGCCGTCGTACGCCGTGTGCCACGCCCAGTCGAGCAGGGTGGCGGCCAGGTACTCCAGCGTGGCGAAGCCCTGGTTGAACTTCTGCGTCTCCAGCATCCGGTCGACGAGGTCCTGCGGCATCGGATCGCCCGTCTCGTGGTGCCTGGCGTACTCGGCCAGGATCTCCGGGTGGGTCGCCCACATCTCGTTCACCTGGGAGGGGTACTCGACGAAGTCGCGCGGCACGGCCGTGCCGGAGAAGCGGGGGTGGCGCACGTCGGAGAACAGCCCGTGCAAGGCGTGCCCGAACTCGTGGAACATGGTGTTGACCTCGTCGAACGTCATCAGGGTCGGCTCGCCCTTGACGATGTTGAGGTTGTTGACCACCACCGGCCTGGTGCCCTCCAGGCCCGACTGCTTCACCAGGCTGTTCATCCACGCCCCGCCCCGCTTGGAGGCCCTGGCGTGGAAGTCGCCGAGGAACAGGCCCAGCGGGGAGCCGTCCTCGTCGCGCACCTCGAAGACCCGCACCTCCGGGTGGTAGCCGTGCAGGTCGGAGCGCTCGTGGAAGGTGACGCCGTACAGGCGTGAGGCCGCGGTGAAGACGCCCTTCTCCAGCACCGTGTTCAGCTCGAAGTACGGCCGCATGCGCCGGCTGTCGATGTCGTAGCGGGCCTTGCGCACCTTCTCCGAGTAGAACGCCCAGTCCCACGGCTGGATCGGGTGGCCGGCGATCTCCTCCAGGTCCGCCTGCTCCTTGCGCGCGTTGGCGACGGCGGGCGGCACGAGCCGGTCGAGCATCTCGGTGACCGCCCGGGTCGTGCCCGCCGTCTGGTCGGCCAGGACGTACTCCGCGTGGTTCCCGTAGCCCAGCAGCCGAGCGCGCTCCCGGCGCAGGACCGCGATCTCCTTGATCAGCTCGGCGTTCGCCGCGCCCCGCCCGACCGAGGCCCGGTGGATCCGCTCACGCAGGGACCGGTTGGTCAGCTCGGCCAGGGTGGGCTGGCCGGTGGGCAGGACCAGCGTGATCAGATACTTGCCGTCCAGTCCGCGCTCCCTGGCCTGGTCGGCGAGCCCCTGGATCGCGTCCTGCGAAAGCCCGTCGAGTTCGGCCACGTCCTCGACCACCACCGCCCGCTCGTTGGTGTCGGCGAGCAGGTTCTGCTGGAAAGCCGTCCCCAGGGCCGACAGCCGCTCGTTGATCTCCCTTAGCCGGGCCTGGTCCTGCGCGCCCAGGGTGGCGCCCGCACGGGTGAAGTCGGTGAGGTAGCGCTTCAGCAGCCACCGCTGCTCCTCGCCGGCCGCCTCGACCGCCTGGATGCGCGCGAAGAGCCTGGCGTTGAGGTGGATCGCGTCGGCGTGCTTGGCGAGCTTCGGCGTGACGTCCTTCTGGATCTCCTGGATGCCTGGCGTCGTGTCGGAGGACGCCTGGTTGAAGAACACCGCGGAGACCCGTTCGAGCAGGGCGCCGGACCTCTCCAGCGCCTCGATGGTGTTCTCGAAGGTCGCGGGCTCCGGGCTCTCGGCGATCGCCTCGACCTCCGCGAGTTGCTCGGCCATGCCCTGCTCGAACGCCGGCGCGTAGTGCTCCTCCCTGATCTCCTGGAAGGGGGGCAGCCCGTAGGGCAGGGTGCTCGGGCTGAGGAAGGGGTTCGCGGCCGAGGTCATGGCTGGCGGCTCCTCACGTGGTGCGGGCGTTTGTCCCAGCCTCGCACAGGAGGAACGGCCCCGCATGCAGGAGGATCGGCGCCCTCCGTACGGAGGGATCGGACCCTTCGCGCGGGGGATCGGATCACGAGATCGCGAGGCGCGCCGCAATCGTTTTGGTAGTGGGTCGCAAGCTGGGCTATTCTTTCGGAGTCGCAAGCGGGAGCCGCGAGGCCCCCGCAAGCAGATGGGGTATGGGGTAATTGGCAGCCCGACGGATTCTGGCTCCGTTAGTCTAGGTTCGAGTCCTGGTACCCCAGCTGGATCCCCCCAAGGGATTCTGCTGGAAACAGCGCAGTGCAAGGTCCCGTCGTCTAGTGGCCTAGGACGCCGCCCTCTCAAGGCGGTAACGGCGGTTCGAATCCGCTCGGGACTACTTCACTGCACTCGGCTCCGTCGTCTAGTGGCCTAGGACGCCGCCCTCTCAAGGCGGTAGCGCCGGTTCGAATCCGGTCGGGGCTACATCTTCGAGAACCCTCGGCACCTCCCTGTGCCGGGGGTTTTCGCCGTTACGTGGACGCCGCGCCCTGCTCATGGCCCGCTGCGCGGGCGCGAATCCGGTCCTCGAACCGCCGCCGCCTACGCTGGGAAGTGACCGGACGGGGGTGACGGACGCGGTGACACGGGCACGGGAGGTCATGGACCAGTTGGCATGGTGCTTTCGACGCCCATGACGTCGAAAGCGCGGTGCGGCTGTTCCATCCGCGGTGCGCCCTCGTGGGCCCGTGGGGCACGGCGGACGGGCGCGCGGAGGTCGCGTCGTATCTGGAGGATTTCTTCGCCGCCTTTCCGGATTCTCACCGCTCGACCTGGCGCCAGATCGACGTCGACGACTACGCGATCAACGAGGTGACGCTGACCTGCACGCACAAGGGTCCGCTGCTGTTGCCGAACGGTGAGGAGGTCCTCGCGACGGGGCGTCGCGTCCACCTGCGCACCTGCGAGATCATCACTGCCGAGGACGGCCTCGTGATCAGCTTTCAGTCCTACTTCGACCAGTTGGAGCTGCTCGCGCAGCTCGGGCTCTACCCGCCGCCCGCCGCTTAGAAATGCTGGGCGTTGGCGTCGTCGCAGGAGACGGTGAGCACGCCCTCGATCTCGGCCAGCCTGCTCGTGAGGTCCCCGATCGAGCCCGGGCCGTGGATCAGCAGGGTGACCGTGACCGTGCCGGTGTCCTGGCTCCGGCCGGGCTGCTCCAGCGACAGCTCGTCGACCACGAAACGGCGGCCCGTGCACTCGGCCAGGGCCTGGCGCAGCACGCCCCGGCCGTCCGCGTACGCCAGGCGCAGCCGCGACTGGGCGTGCCTGGAGCGGGGGAGCCGGGCGGCCAGCGGGGTGAGCCCCAGCATCACGACGAAGTTCCCCACCGTGGCCAGGACGGCCAGCAGCCACAGGCCCGCTCCCGCGGCCATGCCGACTCCGGCGGTGAGCCACACGGCGGCGGCGGTGGTGAGCCCCTTGACCGCGTCGCGGCGTACGAAGATCAGCCCGCCGCCGATGAAGCCGATGCCGGAGACGATCTGGGCCGCCACCCGCGACGGATCGAGCACCACGGAGCCGCCGAGGACGTCGGAGAAGCCGTGCTTGGACACGAGCATGAACAGCGCGGCGCCGAACCCCACCAGCGTGTGGGTGCGGAGCCCGGCGCTCTTCTGCCGGATCTCCCGCTCCAGCCCGATGGCCGCCGACAACACGAGCGCGATGGCGAGGTCCACGGCCGGCTGCCACCACGCCACAGGGCTCACCATGAGTGAGATCGGCGTCACGCGACCAGACTAAGTCCGCACGGCCGATTCGGTCATCCTGTCGTGACCGCGGTGGCGTCGAGGCCGGGCCGGACGCCGCCGTCCCGGCCTCGACGACGCCGCTAGCGTCCCGACCGCGCCTTGAACAGCGCCCGCTTGGCGGCCTTGACCACCTGCTTGTCCGGGTGGGTCTCGCCGATGAGGTCCAGCAGCTCCTCGATGTGGGGGTGGTGGACCTTCCAGATCACGTCGAGCAGACCGATGAGCGTCTGCGCCGGGCCGATGTCGTGCAGGCTGGACACGAACTCCGGCCGGCCGAGCCCGGCGGAGATCGTCCACATGTCGAGGATCAGCCAGTGGGTGTCCGCCTGGGTCGGCTCCGGGGCGTCCTCGACGTCCATCTGCGTCAGGTGCGTCGCGGCGTACGGCCGCAGCGAGGGCTCCTTCAGCGCCTCCCGCCAGGCGGGGATGGCGGCCTCGCCCAGGGAGCCCACCAGGCTGGCGGCCTGGACCCGCACGAGGGCGTCCGCCTCCTCCTCGGCGGCGGCTTCGAGCAGCTCGGAGGCGGCCCGCGCCGAGTCGCGCAGGGCGAGCCAGGCGGCGAACTCCTCGTCGGCCTCCTCCTCGGACATGTCGGCGCTGAACGACAGCAGGTCGAGCGCGGTCATGGCGTCGATCGCGGGCCGGGCGTCGATCTCGATGTCCTCGTCGTCCAGCAGGTGGACGAGGCCCTCCGTGCCGAGCGGCGTCAAGGTCACCGCGTCGCCCTCGACGGTGACCATGCCGTAGCCGGTCAGCCAGGCGAGCACGGAGGCGAGCGGGTCGCCGGCCGCGGCCCAGGCGTCGGCGCCCAGGTCGTCGTACTCCGCCGCGGCCTCGGCCAGCTCCTCGCGCAGCGAGGACACCGGCCGCGTGCCGCCGGCCAGCAGCACGCGGATCAGCAGCGCGCGGGTCAGGCCGGACAGGGCCAGCGTGAGGTCGTCGTCGTCCAGCTCCGGGTCGCCGTAGTCCAGCGAGTGGAGGCCGAGCATCCAGGCGTCCAGGACGTCGTCGTCGTCCTCGAAGGGCCAGGCGGAGGTGTCGGAGTCCACGCTGACCGTGTCGTCGCCGTCGGGGGCGAGGAACTCCAGGTCGATCGCGAGGTTCCACAGGTTCCAGATGTTGCGCGCGTCGGGCAGGCCGAGCGTGCGCACCGCCTCGTCCACCTCGGATTCGGTGAGCAGCGTCTCCTCGCCCACCTTGCGCCCGGTGCCGACCCACAGAGCCAGATCGCGGGCCTGCGCGATGAGCGTCACCCGGCGGGCGGCCTCGGCCAGCTCGGTGTCGGGACGCAGCCGGATCGTGGGCAGGGCGCCGATCTCGTCGGCGAACGGCTCGAAGTCGCCGAGGCCCTCGTCGGCCTCGTCCTCGTCGAGCTCGTCCTCCTCCTCGTCCCAGTCGCGCTCCGCGATGGTGTCCTCCATCGTGTCCACGAAGTCGTCCTCGACCTCGTCCAGCTCCGCGAGCAGGGTCTCCAGGGACGCCGAGCCCGGCGAGAGCCGCCCGGTGGACGACAGGAACGTCAGGTAGGCCCGGACGGCCGGGATCATGCCGTCCGCGGCGGCGTCGGGGTCCTCGACCACCTGGGGAATGCGCTCCAGCAGGACCGTCCGCAGGTCGCCGCGCTTCCACAGCCCGACGTCGTCGCGGGCGATCAGGCGATGCCACAGGGCGACGGGGCCCACGAGGTCGGGGTCGCTGCCGGGTGCGTTGTCCGGCGCCCAGAGGATGAATTCTTGGAGCAGGGGACGCAGTTCAGCGGCGGCTGCCTCGATGCGGTCTGTCACCCCGCCAGCCTAGGGCTATCGGGACACCGCTCTCCAATCAGTTCGCGCGGCGCATCGCTTCGGTTATCCGCTCGGCGGCGGCGACGACGGGGGCGGCGTGCATCCGGCCGGGCGTACGGGTCAGCCGCTCTATGGGACCGGACACGGAGACCGCGGCGATCACCTTGCCTCCGGCGCCGCGGATGGGCGCGGAGACGCTCGCCACGCCCTGCTCGCGCTCGCCGACGCTGTGCGCCCAGCCCCTCCTGCGTACGCTCGCGAGCGTGGCGGCGGTGAACTTGGCGCCCCGCAGGCCGCGGTGCAGCCGGTCGGGCTCCTCCCAGGCGAGCAGGATCTGCGCGGCGGACCCCGCGGTCATGGGCAGCGCGGAGCCGACCGGCACGGTGTCGCGCAGTCCGCTGGCGCGCTCGGCGGCGGCCACGCAGACCCGCTCGTCACCCTGGCGCCGGTAGAGTTGAGCGCTCTCCCCGGTGAGGTCGCGAAGCTGGGTGAGCACCGGCCCGGCGACGGCGAGCAGCCGGTCCTCGCCCGCGGCGGTGGACAGTTCCGACAGGCGGGGTCCGAGGATGAACCGGCCCTGCGTGTCGCGGGAGACGATGCGGTGGTGCTCCAGCGCGACGGCCAGCCGGTGGGCCGTCGGCCTGGCCAGACCGGTGGCCTGGACGAGCTGTGCCAGGGAAGCGGGGCCCGCCTCCAGGGCGTTGAGTACGAGAACCGCCTTGTCGAGTACTCCGACCCCGCTAGAGTTGTCCATACCCCGATACTGCCGTCTCGCCATACGAGATGCAAACGCAATGTTGGGAATCAGCAGATACAGTGTCCATATCCCGATATTTCCGTCTCATGATGAGAGACACGACCGCGGGGGTCTGAACGCGAGGAGGCGTCACAACCATGGGTCGCACACTGGCTGAGAAAGTCTGGGAGCAGCACGTCGTACGCCGTGCCGAAGGTGAACCCGACCTGCTCTACATCGACCTGCACCTCATCCACGAGGTGACCAGCCCGCAGGCGTTCGACGGCCTGCGCATGACCGGCCGCACCGTGCGCCGTCCCGACCTCACGATCGCCACCGAGGACCACAACGTCCCGACCGTGCTCGGACCGATCTCCGACCCGGTGTCCCGCACCCAGGTCGAGACGCTGCGCAAGAACGCCGCGGAGTTCGGCATCCGCCTGCACCCGATGGGCGACGCCGGTCAGGGCGTGGTGCACATCATCGGCCCGCAGTTCGGGCTCACCCAGCCCGGCATGACGATCGTCTGCGGCGACTCGCACACCTCGACCCACGGGGCGTTCGGCGCCATCGCGTTCGGTATCGGGACCTCCGAGGTCGAGCACGTGCTGGCCACCCAGACGCTGCCCGCCTACCGGCCCAAGACGATGGCCATCGAGGTCAAGGGCGAGCTGCCGGTCGGCGTGACCGCCAAGGACCTGATCCTGGCGATCATCGCGAAGATCGGCACCGGCGGCGGCCAGGGCTACATCGTCGAGTACCGGGGCGAGGCCGTGCGCAAGCTCTCCATGGAGGGCCGCATGACCGTCTGCAACATGTCGATCGAGGCCGGCGCGCGAGCGGGCATGATCGCCCCCGACGAGACCACGTTCGAGTACCTGCGCGGCCGTCCCCACGCGCCCACCGGCGAGGCCTGGGACCGGGCCGTCGAGTACTGGAAGACGCTGCGCACCGACGACGACGCCGAGTTCGACAAGGTCGTGGAGATCGACGCCTCGGCCCTCACGCCGTTCGTCACGTGGGGCACCAACCCGGGCCAGGGCGCGCCGCTCGGCTCCGCCGTGCCGTCGCCCGAGCAGTTCGCCGACCCCGTCGAGCGGGCCGCCGCCGAGCGGGCGCTGGAGTACATGGGCCTGGCCGCGGGCACGCCGCTGCGCGACATCCAGGTGGACACCGTCTTCGTCGGCTCCTGCACCAACGGCCGCATCGAGGACCTGCGGGCCGCCGCCGAGATCCTGCGCGACCGCAAGGTGGTCACCCGCACGCTGATCGTCCCGGGCTCCATGGGAGTCAAGAAGGCGGCCGAGGAGGAGGGCCTGCACGAGGTCTTCAAGGCGGCCGGGGCCGAGTGGCGCGAGGCCGGCTGCTCGATGTGCCTGGGCATGAACCCCGACACCCTGAAGCCGGGCGAGCGCAGCGCCTCGACCTCCAACCGCAACTTCGAGGGCCGCCAGGGCAAGGGCGGGCGCACCCACCTGGTTTCGCCGCAGGTGGCGGCCGCGACCGCGGTGACCGGCCGGCTGACCGCCCCCGCCGACCTCTAGTCCGCCCGCCTCAGTCCCAGGAAGAGATCATCATGGATGCCTTCACCACTCACACCGGCCGGGCCGTACCGCTGCGCCGCAGCAACGTGGACACCGACCAGATCATCCCGGCGGTCTGGCTGAAGCAGGTCAGCCGTACGGGCTTCGAGAAGGGCCTGTTCGCCGCCTGGCGCGAGGACCCGTCCTTCGTGCTGAACGACCCGGCGTACGAGGGCGCGTCGATCCTGGTGTCCGGGCCCGACTTCGGCACCGGCTCCTCGCGTGAGCACGCCGTGTGGGCCCTGCAGCAGTACGGCTTCCGCGTCGTGATCGCCTCGCGGTTCGGCGACATCTTCCGCAACAACTCCACGAAGATGGGCCTGCTGCCGGTCATCCTGCCCGAGGACGTGGTCGAGCGCCTGCAGGACGCGGCCGAGGCCGACCCGAAGACGGAGATCACCGTCGACCTGGTGGAACGCCAGGTGCGCTCGGGCGACCTGGTGGCCTCGTTCGAGATCGACGACTACACGCGCTGGCGGCTGATGGAGGGCCTCGACGACATCGGGCTGACCCTGCGTCACGCGGACGCCATCGAGGAGTACGAGAATGGACGGCAGCCATGGCTGCCGACGACCGTCTGAACGATCTTCAGGCCGGAGATGAGCTGCTGGCGCGGCGACTGCGTGATGCGCACCGCCGCGTCAGGGCGTTAGCCTTACCACAGGAGGAGCAGGCCCGCCTGGCGCGACGGCTGCTTGCTATCTGTGACGTGGCAAAGCGGGACATAGCCCATGCGGCCGCCCGGCTGGACGCCTTCATCGCCTATCTGGACGGCACATTCGACACGCCGAGCAGGCGAAACATGCCCCCCGGTGATTGAAGTCCCGCGACCTCGTCCCCTAATTTCAAGCGCGTAAGGGGGAGGAAACCGAAATGAACAAGAAAGAACTCGTCGACGCGATCACGGATCGTGTCGGCGACAAGAAGACGGCGACCGAAGCCGTCAACGCCGTCCTCGACGCCATCCAGAGCGCTGTGGCGAGCGGGGACAAGGTGTCGATCACCGGCTTCGGCGCCTTCGAGATGGTGCACAAGCCGGCTCGTACGGCCCGCAACCCTTCCACCGGGGATCCGATCAAGGTGGAGGAGAGCTGGGCGCCCAGGTTCCGCCCCGGCGCGGACTTCAAGGAGCAGGTCAACGCGGGTGGCAAGGCTGCCAAGAAGAAGTAGCCGGCCCCACCCCGCACCAGTGGACGGCGCTCGGAGCCCCCGGGCGCCGTTCGTCGTTTCCTGCCCTGTCCCGCAGCGGCCCCGAGCCGTGGCCCACCTTCTTGACCTGCGCAAACGTGTGTAATCTTCAGGTAAGCGAGTCGGGGGGCGCGTATGCGGGGGACCTGCCGACCGTGTGCGTACGGTTCGACCGGGGGAAGGTGCAGTGCACGTCGGCCAGCAACGAGAGATCAGCCGCGTCCCGATGGACGTGTTCGACCAGGCGCCGGTCGGAGTCCTGGTGACCCGTGGGGAAGACCATCGGCTGCTCTACGCGAACGACGCCTTCGAGGCGATGTTCGGGGACCGGCCGGTCGGGGCGCCGGTCCGGGAGGGCCTCTGCGACGTCCTCGGGCAGGACACCCTCGCCGTGCTCGACGAGGTCTGGAGAACGGGGGAGACCGTGCGCCACGAGGTCTCCGTGGCCGTGGACCGGAGCGGCGACCCATGCGAGCGCCTCTTTCGGATGAGCCTTTCCGGGATTCCCCTCCAGGGCGGCGAGAGCGGACTGCTGGCGGTGGTCCAGGAGATCACGGCGCAGGTCCTCGCCACGCGGCGGGTCCGCGTCCTCGAGAAGGAGTGGCGCCGCCTCCAGCGCCGCTATCAGAGCATGGTGTGGGCGGACGCGCACATGGTGTGGGTGACCGGCCCGCACGGCGAGTCCAGAGAGGTGAGCCAGGGCTGGCAGCGGCTGACGGGACAGACGCCGGAGGAGAGCCTCGGCCACGGCTGGCTGCGGACCCTGCACCCCGAGGACCGCCTGCCCGCCAAGGAGTCATTCGACAAGGCCACAGAACAGGCGGTCTCGCTCTACGAGCAGATCTACCGCGTCCGCACCCCCGAAGGCACATACCGGCACATCCGGTTCCGGGCCGTGCCGGTGCACGAGAACGGCGCGCTGGTGGAGTGGGTGGGCGCCTCCACCGACGTCGAGCAGGAGTGGCAGGAGGAGCGCCGCCGCCGGCTGCTGGACCGCGCCGCCGCCGCGGCGACCGACATCACCAACCTGGAGGAGATGTGCCAGGCGATCTCCGACGTGATCGTGCCGGAGCTCGCCGACGCGTGCCACATCTACCTGCTCCCCGAGTCGAGCGGTAGCCTCTGGCACGCGCCGATCGTCGCCGAGCGCGCCGCCGCCGCCGTGCGCCCTGGCCTGCCGACGCTGCCGCCGCGGCGCAAGGAGTATCACCCCGTCGACGGCGGGTTCATGCGCGCGGTACGGCGGCGCGGCCCCGTCCACGAGTCCTTCCCTCCTGGACGTCCTCCGTTCCCCTGCGCCGACATGGTCGCGAAGTGGCTGGCCGAGGCCCGATCGCACAGCATGGCCCTTTTGCCGATCGTCGTCGAGGGCGAGGTGGCTCTCGTGGTCGCGACCGCCGTCTGCGGGGATCGCCCGCCGATCGCGGCGGACGACGTTCACCTGATGCGGGAGATGCTCGACCACGCGCACGACGCGATCAGCAAGGCCCTGCGCTTCCGCCGTGCCCAAAGGGTGGCGCTGGCCCTGCAGCACAGCCTGCTGGCCGAGCCGCCCCACGTCCCCGGCCTGGAGCTCGCCGCGCGCTACCAGGCGAGCCCGACCGCCGCCGAGATCGGCGGAGACTGGTACGACGCGTTCCTGCTGTCCTGCGGCGCCGTCAAGCTGGTCATCGGCGACGTGGCCGGGCACGACCTGGCCGCCGCCGTGTGCATGAGCCAGGTGCGCAACATGCTGCGGGCGCTCGCCGTCGACCGCGACGAGTCGCCCGGCGACGTCCTGCGGCGGCTGAACAGGGCCCTGGAGACCCTGAACGGCGAGAGCACGGCCACCTGCGTCCTGACGCGTCTGGAAAGGGACGACGAGGGCCTGTGGCGGCTGACGTACTCGGTGGCCGGGCACCCGCCGCCGTTGCTGGTGACCGGCGAGGGGGAGGGGCGATTCCTCCAGGACGCGGGCAACCCCCTTCTCGGCCTCTGCCACGACCAGCCGTGGATCAGCGCCGCGCGGCCGTTGCCGCCGCACAGCACCCTGCTGCTCTACACCGACGGCCTCATCGAGCGGCGGGGAGAGGACCTCGGCGAGGGGCTCGAACGGTTGCGGCGGTGTGCGGAGCCGCTCGCCCGCGAACCCCTGGGCCGGTTCTGCGACGAACTGCTCACCGGGATGCCGGTGACGGGGGAGGACGACGTCGCCATGATCGCCCTGCGGGTGCCGCCGGAAGGGTGGTCATGAGGGAGTCGCCTCGTAGCCGGGGACCGCGGCCCGGGCGGCCCGGGCGGCCCGGGTCGCCGGGCGCATCGCCAGGACCAGCACGGCCAGCCCGGCGAAGATGACCGCGGCGACGACGCCGGTGACGTGCAGACCGGCCGTGAACGCCTCCCGTGCGGCGTGCAGCAGGTGCGCGGCCTGGGCGGCGGGAAGGTGCCGGCCGGCGGCGACCGCGTCGGCCAGCGAGTCGGACGTGCCGTCCATCCGGCCGCGGTAGACCACCGCGGCCACCACACCGAGCAGTGCGAGGCCGAGCGAACCGCCGAAGTAGTTGCCGGTCTCCGACATCGACGCCGCCGAGCCGGCGCGCTCCGGCGGCACGGACCCGACGACCAGCCCGGTGCCCAGCGCGAACAGCGGGCCCGTGCCCAGCGCCAGCGTGGCGATGCCGATCACCACCAGCGGCAGGGCGCCCGCACCGGCCGTGCCGACGCCGGCCAGCAGCAGGCTGCCCACCGCCGACCCCGCCAGCCCGCCGGCGATGGCGGTCGTCCGCTTCACCCGCCGGGCCAGCGCCGGCGCGGCCATGGTGCCGGCCGCCGTGCCCAGGCCCATGGGCGCGAACAGCAACGCCGACGTGACCGGCGAGAAGCCCAGCACGCCCTGCAGATACTGGGTCACCATCAGGCCCGTGCCGGCCATGGCGACGCCGGCGAAGACCAGCGCGACGAGCACGGCGGTGAAGGGGCGGTTGCGCAGTAGCCGCAGGTCCAGCAGCGGCGCCTCCAGCCGCAGCTGCCGGCGTACGAACAGGAATCCGACGGCCACGCCGGCGACGAGGGCCACCGCCGGGACGGCCGACACGCTCTCGACGGTCAGTTGCTTGATCCCGTAGACCGTCAGGAGCACCGCCACGAGCGACAGTCCGACGCTGGCCGGGTCGAGCCGGCCGGCCTGGTCGCTGCGGAACTCGGGCAGCAGGACCGGCCCGGCGAGTAGCAGCAACGCCATCGCCGGCACGGCGACCAGGAACACCGAACCCCACCAGAAGTGCTGGAGCAGGAACCCGGCGAGCACGGGTCCGAGCGCGCCGCCGGTGAACTGGCAGGCCGCCCAGATCGCGATGGCCTTGCCCCGCTGCCGTTCGTCGCGGAACATGTTGATGATCAGAGCGAGTGTGGACGGCGCGAGGGTCGCCCCGGCGACGCCCAGCAGGGCACGCGCGACGATCAGCATCAGCGGGCCGACCGCGAAGGCGGCCACGACCGACAGCACCAGGAACGCCGCTCCGCCGATCAGCAGCAGCCGCCGCCGGCCGATCCGGTCGCCGAGCGTGCCCATCGTGATGACCAGGCCGGCCACCATGAATCCGTAGCTGTCGCTGATCCACAGCTGCTCGACGTTGGTGGCTCCCAGGCCGGCGCTCAGTTGCGGCAGCGCGAGGAGCAACGCCGTCGCGTCGATCGCGACGAGCAATGCCGGCAGCGCCAGGACGACCAGTCCCAGCCATGCCCGGTTGACTCGCATCAGTGGAACTCCCTGTTCTCTCGACGTCTCGCCGTGTGGTCGGAGC
The DNA here is from genome assembly GCF_006874435.1 of Microbispora sp. KK1-11. Lineage (NCBI taxonomy): Bacteria > Bacillati > Actinomycetota > Actinomycetes > Streptosporangiales > Streptosporangiaceae > Microbispora > Microbispora sp. KK1-11. Next base: position 158,417 of record NZ_VIRJ01000016.1, read on the forward strand.
GGCCGGGAGTTTTTTGACACGGGTGCGTGTCAAGACGAGGGCGGCGGCTCCGACCAACCGGTGGAAGGGCCCGAAGGGGGGCTCGCGAACCAGGAGGAGAACGAGATGAAGTTCCTGATCAGCCTGCACATCAACCCGGCCGTGCTGGACGCGCTGACCGACGAGGAGAAGGCGGCGATCGGCGAGGGCCACGGCAGGTTCATCGAGGCGCTGAAGCAGTCCGGAGAGCTGATCACCACGCAGGCGCTGGTCGACCCCTCCCAGGCGGCGGTGGTGTCCGTGCGCAACGGCCAGCCGGTCGTCACCGACGGCCCCTTCCTGGAGTCCAAGGAGTATCTGGGCGGCTTCTATCTGATCGACTGCGAGGACAAGGAGCGGGCGATCGAGCTGGCGGCGCAGATCCCGGACACCGCGATCGAAGGTCTCGGCGTCGAGGTGCGGCAGGTCATGTTCGCTGACGGACAATTGGAGGCATGACAGCACCGGTCATCGAGGACCTGCTGCGTGAGCTCACGCCGCAGGTCCTCGGCGCGTTGGTACGCAGGCACGGCCAGTTCGAAGGGTGTGAGGACGCCGTGCAGGAGGCCGTCCTCGCCGCCGCCGTCCAGTGGCCGGCCGAGGGGGTGCCGGACAACCCGCGCGGCTGGCTGGTGACCGTCGCGTCCCGGCGGCTCATCGACCAGATGCGCAGCGACCACGCCCGCCGCGAGCGGGAGTCGGCGACGGCCGCCGTCGAGGTCATGCCGGAGGACGTGCCGAGCACCGACGACACCCTCGTCCTGCTGTTCCTGTGCTGCCATCCCACGCTGACCGCGGCCTCCCAGGTCGCCCTGACGCTGCGGGCGGTCGGCGGCCTGACCACCGCCGAGATCGCCCGCGCGTTCCTGGTGCCGGAGGCCACGATGGCGGCCAGGATCAGCCGGGCCAAGCAGCGCATCAAGGCCGCCGGCAGCTCGTTCGGCCTGCCGGACGGCGCGGAGCTCCAGGAGCGGCTTCGGGTCGTCCTGCACGTGCTCTACCTGATCTTCAACGAGGGCTACACCGCCTCCTCGGGCAGCGATCTGCACCGCGCCGACCTCGCGCACGAGGCGATCCGGCTGACCCGGATGGTGCACGCCCAGCTGCCCGAGGACGGCGAGGTGACCGGGCTGCTCGCGCTGATGCTGCTGACCCACGCTCGCCGGGAGGCCCGTACGACCCCGGCCGGCGACCTGGTGCCGCTGGACGAGCAGGACCGCACGAAGTGGGACCACGGGCTGATCGACGAGGGCGTCGAACTGGTCAAGGCGTCGCTGGCCGGCCCGGCGCTGGGGCCTTACCAACTTCAAGCCGCCATCGCCGCCACGCACGCCGACGCGGCCACGGCCGAGGAGACCGACTGGCCGCAGGTGCACGCCCTCTACCTGATCCTGGAGCGCATCGCGCCCAACCCGATGGTCACCCTCAACCGGGCGATCGCACTCGCCGAGATCGACGGCCCGCGGGCCGGGCTGGCCCTGCTGTCCACCTTGGACGGTGACGAGCGGATGACCGGGCATCACCGGTTGCTGTCCGTGCGCGCGCATCTGCTGGAGCAGACCGGCGACACGGCCGGGGCCTACGAGCACTACCGGCGTGCCGCGAAGTCCACGGCCAGCATCGCCGAGCAGCGCTACCTGGAGTCCCGGGCCAGCCGGGTAAGGGCATAGATTCCGCCCCGAGCCCTCAGACCCCCAGCAGGTGCCGGAGGACCAGCAGCCCGATTTCCAGCCCCACCTGCAGGCCGATCCCCGCCTCGGCGGAACCCACGAGCGCGAGGGCGAGAGGCATCAGGACGGGGAACAGGACACGGGCCGTCCGGCTCAGGAACTGCGGCAGCGTGAACGGAACGGAAATCGTGATCGTCATGACGGACCTCCTGTGTCGTGCCGGGCGTCCGGCACGGATGAGAACCCGTCACCTGGCGTGACAGCGGGCGGTGACCGCCTCGACGACGCCGGAGCTCCGCGTCGTGCCGGGGAAGGTGACGGGACGGGCTGGTTGTGGACTACTGCCGGAAGTCATCCCGACCACCTCCTCACAGTCGTGCGGCGGAGCCTCTCCAGTAGAACCCCCGCCGGCTGATCGGGTCAAACCCGCCCTGGTCAGGGGACCGGTCAGGCGATGACCGGCGCGGCGGGGGAGCCGCATCCGCGCAGCAGGGTGTCCACGACCCGGGTCGCGAGGGCCTCGGCGTCCCCGCCCCCGGACGCCCCTTCGGCGGCGGCCTCGTGAATCAGGGCGTAGTAGACGCGGCGGGTCCAGTCGAGGTCGGCGTCGGGACGCAGCACGCCCGCCTCGCGGGCCCGTAGGAACAGCCGCTCGCAGTCGTCGCGGACCTCGGCATGCACGCGGGCGGCCTCGGGGTGGGCGCCGTCGGACGTACGGCTCATGGCGAACCACCAGTCCGTCTTCACCCGCAGGACGTTGGCGGTGACCTGGTAGAGCGCGACGAGGGGCGGAGTGTTCTCCGTGTGGGCCGACTCGACGGCCTCGGCGAACCGGCGGGCGGCCCAGCCGGTGAGCTCCTCCACGAGCGCCTCGCGGGTGGCGAAACGGCGGTGGACGGTCGTCCGGGCGACCCCGGCCGCCTGCGCGACCTGCTCCATGGTCGCCGCCGGGTTGGCGGCGAACACCCGCTCGGCCGCCTCGAGGATCGTCCGTACCGTCCGCTCCGAGTCGGCGCGGAGCGGACGCTTCCCTTGCTGCGAGGACTGATGGACTGTCGTCACCGTCACATGCTACCGGGAGGCTTCAGTTGCCTCAGAACTTGCAACATCCATGTAGCGAGTAATAGTGTCACGGCATCATCGAAGTCGCGCATGGTGGAGAGGGATCCGCATGGACATGGGACTCAAGGGACGTACCGCGCTGGTGACGGGTGCCAGCCGTGGCATCGGGCTGGCGACCGTCGCCGCGCTCGCCGCGGAGGGCGTCCGCGTGGTGGCGGCGGCGCGGAACGTCACCGCGGAGCTGAAGGAGACGGGCGCGATCGCCGTGCCGGTGGACCTCTCGTCACCCGAGGGCCCGGCGCACCTGGTCGAGCGCGCGGTCGCCGAGCTGGGGGAGGACCTCGACCTGCTGGTCAACAACGTGGGCGGCGGGGACCCCGGCGCGAACGCCGTCCGTGGATTCCTCGGCTTCGCGGACGACGAGTGGCTCTCCTGGTTCGAACTCAACTTCTTCGCCGCCGTCCGCACGACCCGCGCCGCGCTGCCCGGCGTCCTGCGCCGTCGCGGCGTGATCGTGAACATCTCCTCGAACGGCGCCCGTATGCCGCACGCGGGTCCGGTGCCGTACACCACGGCGAAGGCGGCGCTCACCGCGTTCGGCAAGGCCCTGGCGGAGGAGGTCGGGCCGCAGGGAGTGCGGGTGAACACGGTCTCGCCCGGTGCGGTCCGCACCGCCCTGTGGGAGGCGCCCGACGGCTACGGCGCGGAACTGGCGGCGGCGCTGGGAGTGCCGCACGAGCAGTTGCTGGCCGCGCTGCCGGCCCAGACGGGCATGACCACGGGACGGCTGGTCGAACCGGCGGAGGTGGCCTCCCTCGTGACCTACCTCGCCTCCCCCCACGCGGCGAGCGTCAACGGCGCGGACCTGGTGATCGACGGCGGAGCGATCAAGACGGTCTGACACGCCAGGGCGTCGGAAAACTCAGGATGTCGGAAAACCCAGGGCGTCGGGAAATTCAGGGCATCGGGAACGTGGAGAGCGTCACGTAGGTGACGCGGCCGTCCGCCATGACGAGGGCGACCCGCTGGCCGGGGCGCAGGTGCCGCAGCGGCCCGGCGTCGAACGCCCCGCCGTCGAAGGGGATCCGAGTGCCGTCGTCGAGGAAGACCCAGCCCGAGCGGGTCGCGGGGTCGAAACTCTGCACCGTCGCCTGCACGCCGCCAGCCTACCGCCGCGTGCGGAAAATCCTTTGACCGGTGGATCTTCCGGCTGCCAGCATGTCCCGCCATGACCGAGGCGGCACCGAGGAGCCTGTGGCGCATCCGTGACTTCCGGCGATACGCGGGGGCCGACGCGATCAGCAAGCTCGGCAGCGAGGTCTCCCTGGTCGCCCTGCCGCTCACGGCGGCGCTCACCCTCCACGCGAGCCCCTTCCAGGTGGGGTTGCTCACCGCCGCCGAGATGCTGGCGTTCCTGCTGGTCGGCCTGCCCGCCGGAGCCTGGGTGGACCGCATGCGGCGCCGTCCCGTGCTGGTCGCCGCCGACGCGGTCCGCGCGCTGGCGCTGCTGTCGATCCCGGCCGCGGCCGCGCTCGGCGTGCTCGGCCTGCCCCAGATGTACGCCGTGGCCCTGGTGAACGGGCTGTGCACGGTCTTCTTCGACGTCGCCCACCAGAGCTACCTGCCGTCCATCGTCGGCAGGGAGGACCTCGCCCGCGGGCACGGCACGCTGGCGGCGAACCAGTCGCTCGCCCAGCTCGCCGGCCCGGGGATCGGCGGCTGGCTGGTGCAGGCGCTCACCGCCCCGATCGCGGTGGTCGCCGACGCCCTCAGCTACGCGGGGTCCGCGCTGCTGCTCCTCGGCGTACGCGCGGACGAGAAGCCCGGCGGAAGGGACGCCAGGGGCGAGGGCCGTCGGCTGTGGTCGGAGATCGCCGAAGGGCTCCTGTTCGTCGCCGGGCAGCCCGTCCTGCGCCGGGTCGCCGCCGTGGGGGCGCTGATGATGCTGTCCTTCGGCCTGTGGTCGGCCACGGTGCCGCTCTACCTCGTCCGCGAGGTCGGCACCAGCCCCGGCACGTACGGAACGCTCCTGTCGGCCGGCGCGGTGGGCGGGGTGGCCGGCGCCTGGCTCGCCCCGCGGATCGCGGCCCGCCTGGGAACGGGCCGGGCCATGTACGCCGCGGCGTGGGCGGCCACGGTCTGCACGGCCCCGCTCGCGCTGACGGCGGCGGGCCCCCGCCTGCTGATCCTCCCGGTTGCCCTGGCGGCCGGCGGGGTGGCGACCACCGTCTTCAGCGTGGCGCAGGGGGCCTACCGACAGTCGATCTGCCCGCCGCACCTGCTCGGCCGGCTGAGCGCCACCATGCGGTTCCTGATGTGGGGCCCGATGCCGCTCGGCGGCCTGCTGGCGGGCACGCTGGGGCAGTTCGCCGGGGTGCGCGTCGCGTTCTGGACCGCCTGCGGGGTCTACACGCTCGCCCACCTGCCGGTCCTGCTCGCACCGCGGATCCGCGAGGTCATCTAGGCCTCCTCGCGCTCCTTGCCCTCCTCGTCGGGGTCCGGCTCGCCGATGTAGGAGGCGAGGCCGCGCAGGATGATCTCCAGGCCGAGCTCGAACCGGTAGTCGTTCGACTCGTCCACCATGATGTCGGCGAGCGCCACCAGGTTCGGGAACCGGTCGGGCGGCAGGGAGGCGAAGTACTCGTTGACCTCGTCGCGGAGCTTGTGCCAGGAGGTGTGGGTCTCGCGGTAACGCTGCTGCCAGAGGCTCTCCTCCAGCGCGAACCCGTTGATATACGTTGACAGCATGTCGCCGGAGATGGCCAGGACCCGCCGCGGCATCCCGGAGGCGCCGAGGACGGCCATCAGCCGCTCGACGTAGGGGAGCAGCTCCGGCGTGAACGGGACGTGCCCCATCGCGAGCTTCGTCAGGTCGCGACGGCTCAGCAGCCGCTCACGCGCCTGGCGGGCGAAATCCTTGACCTGCTCCCGCCAGTGCTCGGGGTCCGGCTCGGGAATCTCGTAGCCCTCGAACATGCGGGTGTACATGAGCTGCAGCAGCTCGTCCTTGTCGCGTACGTGCACGTACAGCGCCGAGACGGCGACGCCGAGCTCGGCGGCGACCTGCCGCATGCTCAGCCGGTCGTAGCCCTCACGGTCGAGGACCGTGTAGGCGGCGTCGACGATCCGCTCACGGGTGAGGGGCACCCTGGCCGGCGTACGTCGCTTGGGCGGACGCTCCCACGGCGGTGTGGGCATGTCCGGCTGCGTCATGAAGGACCTCCCGCTGTTCCGCCCATGCTAATGAACAACGCTCCGCATTCAGGAACACCGCTCTGTGGACGAGATATATCTTGTGCCTCGCGCAAACGAGATATATCGTGGTGAACATCGAACTTGGCGCTGAACACTGATCGGTGATAGAACAGCGCTCACTTTACTATGAACACTGTTCAGTCCCAGGGAGGGATGATGTCGGAACCCACGACGGCGACCGCGCCGGCGGCGGCGACCGGGGCGCCGTACCGCTGGCGCTGGGCGGCGCTCTTCGTGATCCTGGCCGGTGAGGTCATGGACATGCTCGACGCGATGGTCACCAACATCGCGGCGCCCGACATGCGCGCCGATCTCGGCGGCTCCGAGGCCGTCATCCAATGGCTGGGCGCCGCCTACACGCTCTCGATGGCCGTGGGGCTGATCACCGGCGGGCGGCTCGGGGACATCTTCGGCCGCAAGCGCATGTTCCTGATCGGAGCCGCCGGGTTCACCCTGGGTTCCCTGCTCTGCGCCGTCGCCCAGTCGCCCGAGATGCTGGTCGGCGCCCGGGTGATCCAGGGCCTGTTCGGCTCGGTCATGCTGCCCCAGGGCCTCGGCATGATCAAGGAGATGTTCCCTCCCGAGGACGTGGCCAAGGCGTTCGGCATGTTCGGGCCGGTCATGGGCCTGTCGGCCGTCGGCGGCCCGATCCTCGCCGGCTGGCTCGTGACGGCCGACTTCTGGGGCACGGGCTGGCGGATGATCTTCTTCATCAACCTGCCGCTCGGCCTGGCCGCGCTCCTCGCCGGGCTGCGCTTCCTGCCCGAGTCGAGGTCGCCGCGGCCGCCGCGGCTCGACCTGGGCGGGGTCGCGCTCGCGTCCGTGGGCGCCTTCCTGGTGATCTACCCGCTGGTGCAGGGCCGCGAGCACGACTGGCCGGTGTGGGCGTTCGTGATGCTCGCCGCCTCGGTGCTCGTGTTCGCCGTCTTCGGCTGGTTCCAGTCCCGCCGCAGCCGCGCGGGCGGCGACCCGCTGATCGTGCCGAGCCTGTTCCGCAAGCGCGCGTTCACCGGCGGCCTGTTCACCGGCATGGTGTTCTTCTCCGGCATGGCCGGGTTCATGCTGGCCTTCAACCTCTACTGCCAGCTGGGACTCGGCTACTCGCCGCTCAAGGCGGGGCTCGCGACGGCTCCCTCCTCGGTCGGCACGCTTCTCGGATTCGGCGTCGCGATGGGGCTGCAGAAGTTCGGGCGCAAGCTGCTCCAGGGCGGCACCCTGATCATGACGCTGGGCGTGATCGGCGTCGTGCTCACGCTGAACATCGCGGGCATGCACGTCAGCCCGTGGCAGCTCGCCCCCGCGCTGGCCATCAGCGGTATCGGCATGGGCATGCTGATGGCGCCGTTCTTCGACATCGTGCTCGCCGGCGTGGAGGAGCACGAGACGGGCTCGGCGTCCGGCACGCTCACGGCGGTGCAGCAGCTGGGCAACGCGTTCGGCGTGGCCCTGCTCGGCACGGTCTTCTTCGACCTGCTCGGCGACGTGCCCAGCGCCGGGAGCTTCGACCAGGCCATGAAGGTCACGCTCTGGGTGGTCGCCGGCATGCTCCTGCTCACCTTCGTCGTGGCCTTCCTCCTGCCGAAGCAGGCCCGCGAGAACGCGGAGGCGGCCCACTGACGCGACATCAGGGGCGATCACGCCGGAGCGGGGGCTCGGCGTGATCGCCTTTCGCGTGTCCGGCCGCCTTCCGCCCACGTCCGCCCGTCGCGACCGGCGGGGCGGGCGCGGCCGCCCGCTACGGCCGGGGGGCCGTGCCGCCGAGGATCAGGGCGGCGACCTCGGCGGTGGCGGGGCCGACGCCCAGGACCAGGGCCTCGCGCAGGTCCTCCACGGTGTCCACGTCCCTGCGCACGGACGCGATCCCCGGCGGGGTCAGTTCCTTGGCCCCCCGGGACAGGTGCCTGACCCGCGACTCGCCGCCGAACCCCGGCCGGAAGGACACACCCGGCCGCACACCGTAGAAGGTCGTCCCCACCTCGGCGGCGTCGGGGACGAAGGCCTGGTCGAACTCCGATGCCGCCGCGAGCACCGTCTCCAGCTCCGCCGGCCGCAGGGCGGGCAGGTCGGCCTGCAGGGCGCCGACGGCGTCGCCGGGCGCGAGCCGTACGGCCTCCTCCGCCCCGGTTCGCAGGGCGGTGTTCAGCCCCCGATCGGGGTCGGCCACCACATGAGCCCCGAGCGCGGCGAGCCGCCGCGCGGGCAGCGGGTCGGCCGTCACGACCACCACGCGGGCCACCAGGGGGCACCGCAGCGCCGCCGCCACGGTGTCGGAGGCCACCGCGACCGCCAGATCGGCCCGGTGCGGCCCGGCCGCCGCCGCGAGCCGCGTCTTGGCCCGGATCAGGGTCTTCACCGGGACCACTATTGACCATCGCGCGAGGTGCATGCCTGTAGCATCCCGCCTCGACATCGCCCTTGGCCAACCGGGAGACTTGTGCCGGATCCCGGTGATTTGGAGACCCTGTGAGCCACCCCAGCGAGCCCTCGTCCGACCCGACCACCTCCTCGGCCACACCCGCAGCGCCGGCCCCCGCCGGGGTGAGCCGGCGTGCCGGCCGGCCGCCGCGCTTCTGGGAGACGCTCGCGGTCGTCGTCGTCAAGCCGCTCTCACGGCTGTTCGTGAAGCGCAGGTGGCGCGGCGGGGAGCACATCCCCCGCAGCGGCGGTCTGATCATCGCGGCCAACCACCTGTCGTGGTCCGACCCCGTGCTGCTCTCGCACTACCTGTACAACAACGGGCGGTGGCCGACGATCCTGGCCAAGGCGGGTCTCTTCCGGATCCGCGGGCTCGGTCACGCCATCGCCCAGCTCCAGGCCATCCCCGTCGAGCGGAACAGCACCGAGGCCACCAAATCGCTCAAGATCGCGGAGGAGCGGCTGCGGAGCGGCGCCTGCATTCTGTTCTATCCCGAGGGCACGATCACCCGCGATCCCGACCTGTGGCCCATGGTCGGCAAGACCGGTGTCGCCCGGCTGGCCCTCGCGACCGGCGTGCCGGTCGTCCCGATCGCTCACTGGGGCGCCCAGGAACTGCTGCCGTACGGGGCGAAGAAGCCCCGCCTGCTGCCCCGCACGACCTTCCACGTGCTGACCGGGCCGCCGGTCGACCTGTCCAAGTACGCCGGGCAGCCCATGCGCGGCTCGGTTCTGCGCGACGCGACCGCGGACATCACGGCCGCCATCACGGACCTGCTCGCCGAGATTCGGGATGAGAAGGCGCCGGAGGTCCCTTATGACCCCAAGAACGCGGCCAACGGCTGAGCGGAGCGTACGGTGAGGGAGGAGCGCGCGGAGCAAGAGGAGTGGTGCGGCCAGTGAGCAGGGCGGCTGTTTTCGGAACGGGCTCGTGGGGCACCACGTTCGCGATGATCCTCGCCGAGGCCGGCACCCCCACGACCCTGTGGGGCAGGCGGGCGGAGATCGTCGACGCGATCAACGAGACCCGGGAGAACCCCGAGTATCTGCCGGGGACGCGGCTGCCCGACACCATCCGCGCCACGACGGACCCCGCCGAGGCCATGGAGGGCGCCGACTTCGTGGTCCTCGCGGTGCCGTCCCAGACGCTGCGCGCCAACCTCCAGGGCTGGAAGCCCCACATCCCGCCGGAGGCCGTGCTGGTCAGCCTGATGAAGGGCGTCGAGCTCGGCACCTGCAAGCGGATGAGCGAGGTCATCTGCGAGGTGGCCGAGGTGCCGGAACGCCGGGTGGCCGTGGTCTCCGGGCCCAACCTGGTCCCCGAACTGGCCCAGCGGCAGCCCGCCGCCGCCGTCGTCGCCTGCTCCGACGAGGAGGTGGCCGCACGGCTCCAGGAGGCGTGCCATCTGCCGTGGTTCCGGACCTACACGAATCCGGACGTGGTGGGCGTCGAGCTCGGCGGCGCGGTCAAGAACGTCATCGCACTGGCCGTCGGCGTCGCGGTCGGCATGGGCCTGGGCGACAACGTGCGGGCGACGCTCATGACGCGGGGGCTGGCCGAGATCGCCCGGCTGGGCGCGGTGCTCGGGGCGGACCAGCACACCTTCGCCGGCCTCGCCGGGATGGGCGACCTCGTCGCCACCTGCACCTCGCCGCTGTCGCGCAACCGCACGTTCGGCGAGAACCTGGGCCGCGGCATGACGATGGCGGAGGTCGTCGCCGCCACGAAGCAGACGGCCGAGGGGGTGAAGTCGTGCGAGTCGGTGCTCGAACTGGCCAGGAAACACGACGTGGAGATGCCCATCACCGAGGTGGTCGTCGGCGTCGTCCACGACGGCATGACCCCCGGTGAGGCCGCCGTGCTGCTGATGTCGCGTACCCCCAAGCCGGAGCGGTACGGCGTCTGACCAGGGTCTGATAGGGGATAACGGACCTCCACGACGCGCGTGGCTGACAAGCCGTTTTGCGCCTCGAACACGGTAGATTCGGGCATCATGAATGAGGATCGCGAGTCCCCGTCACGCGTGCGCGTGGCAGTCGTCTTCGGCGGCCGCAACTCCGAGCACGCCGTCTCCCTGATGGGCGCCGGTAGTGTGCTGGAGGCCATCGACCGGTCGAAGTACGAGGTCATCCCCATCGGCATCGCCCAGGACGGGCGCTGGGTGCTGGCGTCGGGCAACCAGTCCTACGCGATCGAGTCCGGCCGCCTGCCCGTCGTGGAGGACTCCGGCACGGCGCTCGCGCTCCCCGGGGACTCCGGCGCCCTCGTGGCTCTCGAATCCGGTGAGATCCCGCGCGCGCTCGGCCGGGTGGACGTCGTGTTCCCGATGCTGCACGGGCCGTTCGGCGAGGACGGGACGATCCAGGGCCTGCTGGAGATGGCCGGCGTCCGCTACGTGGGCTCCGGTGTGCTGGCCAGCGCGGTCGGCATGGACAAGGCGTATATGAAGCTCGTGCTGCGCGCCGCCGGGCTGCCGGTCGGCCCGTTCGTGGTCGTACGCGACCGTGACTGGCGGCTCGACCGCGGCCGGGTGCTCAAGGAGGTCGAGGAGCTGGGCTGGCCGGTGTTCGTCAAGCCGTCCAGGGCCGGGTCGTCGCAGGGCATCTCCAAGGCGCACGACCCCGAGTCGCTGGAGGCGGCGATCGAGGTCGCCCGCGAGCACGACCCGAAGGTGCTGGTCGAGGCCGCCATCGTCGGCCGGGAGATCGAGTGCGCGGTGCTGGAGTCGCTCGACGACGCCGCCCCCGAGGCGAGCGTCCCCGGCGAGGTGCTCGTGCGGGGCGACCGCGAGTTCTTCGACTTCGAGGCCAAGTACTACCCCGACCAGATGGCGCTCCAGGCGCCGGCCGACATCCCGGCCGAGGTGGCGGAGACGCTGCGGTCCATGGCCGTGCGCGCGTTCGAGGCGCTCGGCTGCGAGGGCCTGTCGCGGGTCGACTTCTTCTACACGCCGTCGGGCGAGCTGATCGTCAACGAGATCAACACCATGCCGGGCTTCACGTCGCTGTCGGTCGCGCCGCAGCTGTGGGCCGCCACCGGCCTGCCGTACGCCGGCCTGGTCGACCACCTGATCCAGCTCGCGCTGCGCCGGCGCGCGGGTCTGCGGTAGCTACTCCGGGATGCTCGACTTGATCGGCTCGGCCAGGTCGACCAGCACGGCCCCGGCTTGGTGCCCCTGCCCGATCGTCACCTCGACGTACGCGACCCGGTTGGTGGACGTGAACAGCGTCGGCCGGCGCGGGTCCTGGAACCAGCCGACGCCGTTGATGTCGGCGACCTCCGCCGTCGGCTCCATCGCGGCCGGCCTGGGCACGCCGCAGCGCAGGGCGATCTGGCCGTCACCCCAGACGGCGACGTACGGCGAGGGAGGCTCGGAGGCGGCCCGGTCGAGCCCGTCGAGCGTCTTCGGCAGCGCCGCGTCGAGCTTGCGGCAGGCCGCCGCCGCCTCGCCGGTCGGCGTGGGCGGCTCCACGTGGACGGTGGACGAGCAGCCGGTGAGCAGGGCGAGCGTGGCCAGGGCCGTGCCTGCCAGCGCGACGCCTACGGGCCCCTTCGCCTCTCGCATCGTCTCCCCGGCTCGTGTTCCGCTCAGATGTGGACGATCGGACACGTCAGTGTACGAGTGATGCCGTTCACGGCCTGGATCTGGGCCACCACGAGCTTGCCGAGCTCGTCCACGTTGTTGGCCTGGGCGCGGACGATCACGTCGTAGGGGCCGGTGACATCCTCGGCCTGTGTCACCCCGGGGATGGAGGAGATCTCCTCGGCCACGTTGGCGGCCCTGCCGACCTCGGTCTGGATAAGGATGTAGGCCTGCACCATGACGTCCTCCGGGTAGAGATCAGTGCCGGAGCGTAACCGTACCTCGAATGCACTAGGGGTGTGCTATCACAGTCGGAGATCTCGGCGAATTCGGAGTAATTCAGCGGATATCAGGACGCCTTCCGCGGACTGCGGCCGTACTGCTGGGCCCCGGCGACGACGCCGCGGTCCTGAAGGCCCCCGACGGGCGGGTTGTCGTGAGCACGGACCTGCTGATCGAGGGTAGGCACTTCCGCCGCGACTGGTCGAGTGGCTACGACATCGGCCGTAAGGCGGCGGCGCAGAATCTTTCCGACATCGTTGCCATGGGAGCCGATCCCACCGCCCTCGTGGTCGGCCTGGGGCTGCCCGCGGACGTCGGCGCCGACTGGGTGGACGCCCTGACCGACGGCTTCCGCGACGAGTGTGACCTGGTGGGGGCGACCGTGGCGGGGGGCGACATCGCCCGCTCGGAGACCGTCGTGCTCGGCGTGACCGCGCTTGGCGACCTCGGCGGCCGGTCCCCGGTGACCCGGTCGGGCGCGCGTCCGGGCGACGTGGTCGCCGTGGCGGGCCGCCTCGGCTACGCGGCGGCCGGCCTGGCCCTGCTCGGGGCGGGCGTGACCGGCGGTTCCGCGGATCTCGTGACGCTGCTGGAGGCGCACCGCCGTCCCCGGCCGCCGTACCCCTGCGGTCCGCGGGCCGCGCTGCTCGGCGCGACGGCGATGCTCGACGTCAGCGACGGCCTGCTGCAGGACCTCGGTCACGTCGCCGACGCGAGCGGCGTGGCCGTCGAACTGGACGCCGCCGCTCTGCCCGTGCCGGAGGCGTTGTCCGCGGCGGCGCGCGAACTCGGCGCGGACCCCCTGGAGTGGGTGCTGACCGGCGGCGACGACCACGCTCTGGCCGCGACGTTCCCTCCCGAGGTACGGCTTCCGCCGGAGTGGACGCGTATGGGGGCGGTCACGGAGGGTCGCGGAGTGCGGGTCGACGGGCAGACCTGGACCAGAGGGGGATGGGATCACTTCCGTGCGTGATGTGAAATTTGTGACATAGGCGTATTAGGTCTGTTATTAAGTATGGCGGTCGGCAACAGGAAGGACCGTCATGGGCCGTCACACGGCAGGACGCAAGGCACGAGAGGGACAGCCCTCCCCGGCTCAGGACGACCCCTCAGAGAGGGGTGCCGGCCCGGACCACCTGGCCTTCCGTCCTCCGGCGACGCCGGATGACACCCCGCAGGCCCACTCCGGGCCGCGGCCGGGCGGCGGGCACGCGCCCTGGCCGGCACCGCCATCGGAGACGACCGGCGGCCCTGTGAGAGGCCCTGTGACAGCCGGTGGAGCTGTGACAGCCGGTGCCGCGGTGCCGTGGCCCGTGCCGCCGTCGGAGGCGACGACCGGGATGTTCGCCGCCCTCTCGCCCGAGAGGCTGGAGTCCGAGAGCCTCACGCCGGAGAGTCTCAAGCACGGGAGCCTGGGGTCCGGGAGCCTGACGCCGCCGTCCGAGCGTCTGGTGACGTCCGGAGGCGCCGGGGACCGTGACCTTCCCGGGCAGGACCGGGACGACCGTGCGAGGCAGCCGAGGCGGATGCGGCGGCTGGCGCTCGTGTCGGGGCTGTCAGTGCTGCTGGCCGTGGGTGTCACGACCGGCGGCGCCCGGCTGATCGCCGGGCGGACCTCCCTCACCATGGAGCAGCCGACGACGGCCTGCCCGACCTCGGAGAACTGCGCCGCCGCGGACGGGCCGCACGGAGCGTCCGGATCCGGCCAGGCCCTCGGCGAGACGCCCGCCCCGGGTGATCCGACCGGCGACCCGGTCCAGGACGGCCAGGAGGACTCCGGCACGACCGGTGCCGATCAGGGTGGCACAGACCAGAACGACACGGGGAAGAACAAGGCGGCGCAGGGCGGGTCGGCGGCTCCTCAGGCCACGCCGGTTTCCACCGCGGCCTCGAAGGGCCGGGACCGCGACCACGCGTCCGCCCGTACGCGCACCCCGTCGACCGCCGCCCCGCGTGCGTCGGCCCACGCGTCTCCGCGGGTGGGCGATGCTCCCGCCGCCGTCACGGCCGCCCCGGACGACACGACGGGCACCGCGTCCGATGACGGCGCGACGCCCGGTGAGACCGCGCTGGACGACACCGACGACACCGGGAGCACAGGGGACGCCGGGGACACCGCGGGCGCGGACGAGGCCGGCACCCGCCCCGACCGCACGACCGGCACGAACCACACGACCGGTACGAACACGGCGCGGACGAGATCCGCTCTCGCCGGCGGCGGTCCGGCCGTGGGGGTGCGCTTCACGGTGACAGACCGTGACCGGAGCGGCTACACGGCCCGGATCGCCGTACGCAACGAGGGACCTGCCATGCCCGCATGGACCATCCGGCTGGCCGTCGGCGGGCAGGTGACCGCGGTCGAGGGGGCGGACTGGCGGCAGCAGGGCGACACCCTGACCCTGAGCTCGCAGGCCAGGCTGGACGAGGGCGGCACGCTGACGCTGACCGTCCACGCCGACGGCGCGTCGGCCGCACCCGCCGACTGCGTGCTCTCCGAGGGGCGATGCGAGGTGACCGGCCCCGGCCCGTCCCGGCGCGGCGACTGACCGCCCCCGTCGGGTCCGCCCGGCCGGGGACGGGGCGTTTTCGGGGGAGCGGCGGGCGTTTTGATTGGATGGGCGCATGACCACCCCACCACGTGTCCTGACCATCGCGGGCTCGGACTCCGGCGGCGGCGCCGGCATCCAGGCCGACCTGAAGACCATGCTGGCCCTCGGCGTGCACGGCATGAGCGTCATCGCGGCCGTGACGGCGCAGAACTCACTGGGCGTGCAGGGCTACTGGGAACTGCCCCCGGAGGCGGTGCGGGCACAGCTCGACTCGGTCCTCGGCGACATCGGAGCCCAGGCGATCAAGACGGGCATGCTGGCGTCGTCCGCGCTGGTGGAGACCGTCGCGGAGGTGCTCGCGGGCGTGGCCGCGCCGGTCGTGGTGGACCCGGTCGGGGTGTCCAAGCACGGCGACAGCCTGCTCGCGGCGGAGGCCGTGGAGACCGTCAAGAGCATGCTGCTGCCGACCGCGACCGTGGTCACCCCCAACCTGTGGGAGGTCGAGCAGCTCACGGGCGTCAAGGTCGAGGATGAGGACGACCTGCCCCGCGCCGCCGAGGCCGTGCTGGCCCTCGGCCCCAAATGGGCGCTGATCAAGGGCGGCCACCTCCCCGGGGAGCCGGTCGACCTGCTCACCGACGGGTCGAGCGCGCACCGTTTCACGGCCGAGCGGCACGACAACCGGCACACCCACGGCACCGGCTGCACGCTCGCCTCCGCGATCGCGTCGTACCTCGCTCTCGGCGAGGACGTGCCCGGCGCCGTACGGCGGGCCAAGGAGTACGTCACGGGCGCGATCGCGCACGGCTTCCCCCTGGGCGCGGGCATCGGCCCCGTGGACCACGGCTGGCGGATGCGGGCGGACGCCTGAGTCGTCAGCGGAAGTCTGCGGCGTGGTCGACGGCCCACTGCCGGAATGATCGCGCGGGCCTCCCGACGATCTCCTCCACCGTCGACGTGATCAGGTCGGACCGGGGTCTACGCGTGCTCGCCAGCAGCGCCTCGACCAGGGCGGGCGGCCGTCCGTCCGCGAGCATCCGCTCCCGTGCCGCCTCCACGGGGACCTTCTCGAAGCGCAGCGGACGGCCGATCGCCTCGCCGATCACGCGGACCTGGTCGGCCCTGCTCACCACCTGCGGTCCGGTCAGCACGTGCGTGGCGCCCACGTGCCCGTCGCCGGTCAGCACGCGTGCCGCCACGGCCGCGACGTCGGCCGGGTGGACCACCGCCGTGGGGGCGATGTCGGGGCCGCGTACGACACCGTCCTGCCGGATCTGCCCGGCCCACCCCAGGGCGTTGGAGGCGATCGTGTCGGCACGCAGGATGGTCCACTCCAGGCCCGACGCCTCGATGAGGCTCTCCATGCCGGCGTGGAGAGCGTTGATCGGATCGGTCTGCCGCTCGGCGCCCTCGTTCACGCCCGACGACGACAGGTAGACGAGGCGGCGGGCGGAGCCCGCGATCGTGGCGAGGACGGCCGGCGCGCCCTCGGACGTGAGGAAGGGCCAGACCAGGAACACCGTCGTGATCCCGCTCAGCGCCCTTTCCAGGGTTTTCGGCTCGGACAGGTCTCCTGTCGCGATCTCCACGCCTTCCGGCAGGCGGGTCGTCCGGGCGGCATCGCGGACGAACGCGCGCACCGGGACACCGGCGTCTATGAGCTGAGCGGCGACTTCCCGGCCGACGTTGCCGGTCGCGCCCGTCACGAGGATCTGGGCCATGACCGTGATCAACCGCACCGTGCCGGGGTTATTCCGGTTCACGCCCTCGCCGTCGCCGGTCGCAGGAGCACGAGAGCCCGCCACCGATCCGGTGGCGGGCTCTCGAGGGAGTCAGACGGTCAGCGCGAGACCTTGCCCGCCTTGATGCAGGAGGTGCAGACGTTCATCCGCTTCGGCGTCCCGTTGACCACCGCGCGCACGGTCTGGATGTTGGGGTTCCAGCGGCGGCGGGTGCGGCGGTGCGAGTGGGAGATGTTGTTGCCGAAAATCGGCTTCTTGGCGCAGACGTCGCAGACGGAAGCCACGGTAATCGCTCCTTTGAATCAGTCGATCGGCCCGGCGCCGGTGCAGCGGCTCGTCCGAGCAATGCCGGGACAACCGGCTGGCCACACGAGGATATCCGATGTTCGCCGGTGCACGCCAAACGGGACTCCGGCGAACGGGGATAGTCTCGTACCCGCCAACGGTAGCGCATCGAGGGGCAGGAGCGCGCGGAAGGAAGGTCGGCCTGATGCTCAAGGTGCTCGATCCCCCCGCGGTGCGCCGCTGGTCGCGCCACTGCGCGGCGGCCCTCGGCCGGGCCAGGGCGGAGATCGACGCGCTCAACGTGTTCCCCGTGCCCGACGGGGACACCGGCACGAACCTGCACCTCACGATCCTGTCGGCGGCCGAGGCGGTGGACGCGCTGCCCGGCGACGCGGACGCGGGCGCCACGTGGGAGGCCCTGACGCGTGGGGCCCTGCTCGGCGCGCGGGGCAACTCCGGGGTGATCGTGAGCCAGGCCGTCAGGGGCATGGGCGAGGTGCTCGGGCGCGCACAGGGAGGCGGCGCCGACCTGCGCGACGGCCTGACGAGGGCGGCCGAGATGGCCAGGGCGGCGGTGGTCCGGCCCGTGGAGGGCACGGTGCTGAGCGTGCTGTCGGCCGCGGCGCATGCCGTACGCGACGCGCCCGACGACCTGACCGAGGTGGCCTGCCGGGCGGCGGACGAGGCACGGCGGGCCCTGCGCCGTACGACGGGTCAGCTCGGCGTGCTGTCCCGCAACGGCGTGGTGGACGCGGGCGCGGCCGGGCTGGTGATCTTGCTGGAGAGCCTGGCCGAGGTGGTGACCGAGGCGTACAGCGAGCGGCACGAGGTGCCTGCCCCGGCCGGGCGGATCGCGCCTGAGGAGCTCGGGCGGCGGGACGCGGGCGGCCCCGGTTACGAGGTCATGTACCTCCTGGACGCGGGCGCGCACGAGGTGGACCGGCTGAGAGGCGAGCTCGACGCGCTGGGGGACAGCCTGATGATCGTCGGCGGGGAGGGTCTGTGGAACGTCCACGTCCACGTGGACGACGCGGGCGCGGCGATCGAGGCCGGGCTGCGGGCGGGACGCCCGCATCGGATCAAGGTGACCTACCTCGGGGGACGGCCGCACGAGCCGGGCCCTGCGAGGGGCGTCGTCGCGGTCGCCGCGGGAGACGGCCTGGCGGCCCTGTTCCGGGAGGCGGGAGCGGTGGTCGTGCGGCGCGAGCCGGGCTCGGCCCCGACGGCGGCGGCCCTGTTACGGGCCGTCCGCGAGGCCGGGACCGAGGTGGCGGTGCTGCCCAACGACGCGGCAGTGCACGACGTCGCCGTGGCCGCCGCGGAGATCGCCAGGGAGGAGGGCGTGACGGTCAGCGTCCTGCCCACCCGGGCGTCGGTGCAGGGCCTGGCCGCGCTGGCCGTGCACGACCCGCTGCGCCGCTTCGACGACGACATCGTGGCGATGACCGACGCCGCCGGGCACACCCGCCACGGGCACGTGTGGGTGGCCGATCGCGAGGCGATGACCAGCGCCGGGATCTGCCGTCCCGGTGACGTGCTCGGGGTGGTGGACGGCGAGGTCGCGCTGATCGGCGCGGACCTGGCCGCGACCACGGTGGAGGTCGTCCGGCGCCTGGTCTCCGGCGGCAGCGAGATGGTCACGCTCGTCACCGGCGCCGGCGCGCCCGAGGCGCTCCTGCGGGCGGTGCGCGACCACCTGGAGCGCGTCCGACCGGACCTGGAGATCGTCGTGTACGAGGGCGGGCAGGGCGGCTATCCCCTCCTCATCGGCGTCGAGTAGCCGGATTGTCGGCCTGTACGGGTAGGAATTGGTGTCGTGACGAGCTTCGACGAGCCGCTCAAGAAGGTGGTCGGCAGGTCGGCCGCCCCGCTGGAGAGCGCGCTGGGCATCAGCACGGTCGGTGAACTGCTGCGCCACTATCCGCGGCGGTACGCGCAGCGGGGGGAGCTGACGCCCATCGCGTCCCTGGAGCACGACGAGCACGTCACCGTGGTCGCCAAGGTGTCGTCCGCCGTGCGCAGGCCGATGAAGAACCGGCAGGGCACCTGGCTCGACATCGAGGTGACCGACGGCAAGGAGAAGCTGCACCTGGCCTTCTTCGGCAAGGGCGCCTACGTCGCCGAGCAGCGGCTCACACCGGGCACGGAGGCGATGTTCTCCGGCAAGGTCGGCGTCTTCGTCGGCGGGAGGACCAGGCGCGTCTCGCTCACCCATCCCGAGTACGAGTCGTTCGACGAGACGGAGGAGACGGCCGAGGAGTTCGCCTCCGCGCTGGTGCCGATCTACCCCTCCGCCCAGGGGCTGCCGAGCTGGAAGATCCGCCGGGCCGTGCGCACGGTGCTCGACGTGCTCAGCCTGGACGACCCGGTGCCCGCCGAGATACGGGAGCGGCTGGGGCTGCTGCCGATCGAGGAGGCGCTGCGGCGCGTCCACCGGCCCCGGAGCCAGTCGGACGTCGCCCGGTCGCACGACCGGCTGAAGTTCGACGAGGCGTTCGTCCTGCAGGCCGTCCTGGTGCGGCGGCGCATGGCCGCGTCCGCCTGGCTCGCCAGGGCCCGCCCAGGGCGCGACGACGGGCTGCTGCGCGAGTTCGACAAGCGGCTGCCGTTCCAGCTCACCGAGGGGCAGCGGCAGGTCGGCGAGGAGATCGCCGCCGACCTCGCCCGTGAACACCCCATGCACCGGCTCCTGCAGGGCGAGGTCGGCGCGGGCAAGACCGTGGTCGCGCTGCGCGCGATGCTCCAGGTGGTCGACTCCGGCGGGCAGGCCGTGCTGCTCGCCCCCACCGAGGTCCTCGCC
The DNA here is from genome assembly GCF_006874435.1 of Microbispora sp. KK1-11. Classification (NCBI taxonomy): domain Bacteria; kingdom Bacillati; phylum Actinomycetota; class Actinomycetes; order Streptosporangiales; family Streptosporangiaceae; genus Microbispora; species Microbispora sp. KK1-11. The sequence goes on from NZ_VIRJ01000016.1 coordinate 178,079, forward strand.
CAGCAGCACCATCGGTCGATCGTGAACATGCTGGGCGATCTCGCGGCCGGCGGGATGTTCGGCGGGACCGCGGTCGCGCTGCTCACCGGCTCGATGGGGGCCGCCGCGCGGCGCGGCGCGCTGCTCGACGCGGCCTCCGGCGCGGCCGGCATCGTGATCGGCACCCACGCCGTGCTCCAGGAGCACGTCCAGTTCGCCGACCTCGGGCTGGTCGTGGTGGACGAGCAGCACAGGTTCGGCGTCGAGCAGCGCGACGCCCTCCGCGAGAAGGGCGGCGGCGGACGTCCCCACGTGCTGGTCATGACGGCGACGCCGATCCCGCGCACGGTGGCCATGACCGTGTTCGGCGACCTGGAGGTCTCCACGCTCTCCCAGCTCCCCTCGGGCCGGGCCCCGATCACCACGCACGTGGTGCCCGCCGCGGAGAAGCCCCACTTCCTCGACCGCGCATGGCAGCGGGTCCGTGAGGAGGTCGGCCTGGGCCGCCAGGCGTACGTGGTGTGCCCGCGCATCGGCGACCAGGAGGGCGACGAGGGCGACCTCGCGAAGGACGACGACGAGCGCAGGCCGCCCCTGGCGGTGCTCGACGTCGCGCGCATGCTCGGGGAGGGTCCGCTGGCCGGCCTGCGGATTCAGGCGCTGCACGGCAAGCTCGCGCCCGAGGACAAGGACGCGGCGATGCGCGCCTTCGCCCGGGGCGAGATCGACGTCCTGGTCGCGACCACGGTCATCGAGGTCGGCGTCGACGTCCCCAACTCGTCGGTGATGGTCATCATGGACGCCGACCGCTTCGGCGTCTCCCAGCTCCACCAGTTGCGCGGCCGGGTGGGCCGGGGCGGCCTGCCCGGGCTGTGCCTGCTCGTGAGCGAGGCCCCGGAGGGCACCCAGGCGCGCCGCAGGCTCGACGCGGTGGCCACGACCCTCGACGGGTTCGAGCTGTCCCGTGTGGACCTGGAGCAGCGCCGGGAGGGCGACGTGCTCGGCGCCGCCCAGTCGGGGCGCAGGTCCTCCCTCAAGCTGTTGCAGCTTCTGCGCGACGAGGACGTGATCGAGAGCGCCAGGACCGAGGCGACCGCCCTGCTGTCCGCCGATTCCGAGCTGTCGGCCCACCCGGCCCTGCGTGCCGAGATCGACACCATGGTCGCCGACGAGCGCGCCGAGTTCCTCGAAAAGGCGTGACCGCCGGCGTGAGGGCGGGAAATTGAAACGGGCGCCGTGTGAACACGACGCCCGTTGACGACCCAGGGCCCAGCCTTGGGACGGCCTCCCCCCGAATGCCGCCCCCGGCTGGGCCCGCCCTCGGGTCAGGTGCCGAGGGCGCCGACGTGCGGAAGGGCTCACGACCACGCCGGCCGGCCTTCCCCTGGGTCACCGTGAAGGCCGCAGAACTCATGATGCGCATGTGACGGAGCCCGCGATACGACTCTTACTCATTCGTCGCCGCCGCTTGCCCACTCTTGACCCGCGCGATCTTCCGGGTCCTTCGCCCCGCCGTGCGGGGAAGGCCGCCGCGGGCGGGACAATGAAGGCGTGACGCGGGTGATCGCAGGGACGGCGGGGGGACGCAGGCTGGCCGTCCCGCCGGGGAGATCGACCAGGCCGACGAGCGACCGCACCCGGGAGGGCCTATTCGCCACCGTCGGCTCCGCGCTCGGCCCGCTGGACGGGATCCGGGTCCTCGACCTGTACGCCGGGTCGGGCGCCGTCGGGCTTGAGGCGCTGAGCAGGGGGGCCGCCCACGCGCTGCTGGTCGAGTCGGACGCCAGGGCTGCACGCACGATCAGGGAGAACATCACGTCGCTCGGGCTGCCGGGGGCGTCCCTGCGGGCCGAAAAGGTCGAGCGGGTGGTGGGCCGGCCGTGCGAGGAGCCGTACGACTTCGTCTTCGCCGATCCGCCCTACGCCGTCTCCGACGAGGCGGTCTCCCGGGTGCTGGAGGCGCTGCGCGACAACGGCTGGCTCGCGGAGGGCGCGCTCGTGGCCGTCGAGCGGGAGTCGAGGGGTAAGGACCTGGTGTGGCCCGCGGGCTTCACCGAAGACAGGGTCCGTCGATACGGCGAAGCGGCCGTTTGGTACGGTCACGCAGCCGGGAACCCGTGAATCTATGGGGGTGCGCCTTGCGTCGTGTCGTCTGCCCGGGGTCGTTCGATCCCGTGACCAACGGACATCTGGACATCATCGGCCGGACGTCACGGCTGTATGACGAGGTCGTCGTGGCCGTGCTCATCAACATCGAGAAGCACAGCCTGTTCACCGTCGACGAGCGCATCGAGATGCTCCAGGCGGTGACGAAGGAGTACGGCAACGTCCGGGTCGAGAAGTTCCACGGCCTGCTGGTCGACTTCTGCAGGCAGCAGGGCATCCCGGCCATCGTGAAGGGCCTGCGGGCGGTCAGCGACTTCGACTACGAGCTGCAGATGGCCCAGCTCAACTACCGGATGTCGGGCGTCGAGACGCTGTTCATGTCCACCAACCCCGAGTACTCCTTCCTGTCGTCCAGCAGGCTCAAGGAGATCGCCCGGTATGGTGGGGACGTGTCCGGCCTGGTCCCCGACCTCGTCCACCAGCTGCTCGTGGAGCGGCTCAGAGGCTGAACCGGGGCTGGTATTCTTGCCTTTCAGCCTTGCACGACGGCGGTGATTCGCCATGCCTAACGAGAGCAGGATGAGTCTGCACAGCCTCGATCCCCGAGCCCCCTGGGTGATTTCCACCCACGACCTGGGGCGCCGACCGGGATCGATGCGCACGCTCAGCCCGGTCCTCCCGGCACCGGCGGATCTCGCGGTCGGAATGATCGGCGTTCCCAAGGACGCCGACGTCGAGCTGGACATCCGGCTCGAGGCGGTGATGGAGGGCGTGCTCGTTACGGGCACGGGGCAGGCTCCCCTGACGGGGGAGTGCTCGCGCTGCCTGGATCCGTTGACCTCGGAGATCGAGGTCGACTTCCAGGAGCTCTACTTCTACTCGGCGGAGGACGCCGGAGAGGACGATCTGCTCCTCGACGGTGAACTGCTCGATCTCGAGCCGGTATTCCGTGACGCGGTGGTGCTCGCACTGCCGCTGAGCCCGGTGTGCGGTGAGGACTGCCCCGGTCTCTGTGCGGAGTGCGGGATCAGGCTGGCGGAGGCCGGCCCTGACCACCGGCACGACTCGATCGACGCCCGCTGGGCGGCGCTGCAGGGTTTGGTTGTGGAACAGGAAGACGATCAGGAGGGTTGACGTGGCCGTCCCCAAGCGGAAGATGTCGCGGAGCAACACCCGCGCCCGCAGGTCCCAGTGGAAGGCGGCGGCGGTCGCACTCGTGAGCTGCCCGCAGTGCCGCTCGCCCAAGCGCCCGCATGTCGCGTGCCCGACCTGCGGCACCTACAACCGCCGTCAGGTCGTCGAGCCGTCGGCCTGATCGCGCGTAGCCATCGGGGCGCCGGCCGGATCGTCAAAACGAGCCGGTCGGCGTTACCGTGCTTCAAGGAACGTGCGGTGGCGGTTGGACGGTACGCACCGACATGCACGCCCGCGGCCGTGGTGGACGCCGGGGCCATCGGCTCCCGGCGGACCGGCGTCCACCACGCCTTCGGGCCTTCGGCCGGTCCACCTGCCTCCCGTGCACGGCCCTGCCTGCACCTAGGAGTTGGGAGGATTTCATGGCCGCGCCGTCTGTCAAGCCCGTGCCCGTCGAAGTCGCAAGGGACGAGCTGTTCCAGACTCTGGACGTCCGGCTCAGCACCGGCATCCTCGAACGGGCGCTGACGCACCGCTCGTACGCGTACGAGAACGGCGGGTTGCCGACGAACGAGCGCCTGGAGTTCCTGGGCGACTCGGTGCTGGGTCTCGTGGTGACGGACACGCTGTTCCGCAACCACCCGGACCTGCCGGAGGGTCAGCTCGCCAAGCTGCGCGCCGCCGTGGTCAACATGCGGGCGCTCGCGGACGTCGCCAGGACGCTCGACCTCGGCAAATACCTGCGGCTCGGCCGCGGCGAGGAGGGCACGGGCGGCCGGGACAAGTCGTCCATCCTGGCCGACACGCTGGAGGCCCTGATCGGCACGGTGTACGTCGACAAGGGCCTGGACGAGGCGTTCCGCGTCGTCCACCTGCTGTTCGACCCGCTCATCACGCGGTCGGCGTCGCTGGGCGCCGGGCTCGACTGGAAGACGTCCCTGCAGGAGCTCACCGCCGCCGAGATGCTCGGCGTGCCGGAGTACCACGTGGACGAGAGCGGGCCCGACCACGCCAAGTCGTTCTCCGCGATCGTGCGCGTGGGCGGCAAGGAGTACGGCAAGGGCTCCGGGCGCAGCAAGAAGGAGGCCGAGCAGCAGGCGGCCGAGGCGGCCTGGACCGCGATCCGCGCGCTGCGCGACGCCCGCGAGGGCGCCGGTCCCGTACGCGCCTGAGCCCGGGAGACGGCGCATGCCCGAACTGCCCGAGGTCGAGGTCGTCCGCAGGGGCCTGGAGAGCTGGGTCGCCGGCCGGACGGTGGCCGCGGCCGAGGTCCTGCACCCCCGGGCGGTCCGCCGCAACGTCGGCGAGCTGCCCGCCCAGCTCAAGGGCCGCACGCTGGCGTCGGCCGAGCGGCGCGGCAAATACCTGTGGCTGCCCCTGCGGGACGGCGCCTCCGGCGAGGAGGAGCCCGGTGAGGCGCTGATCGCCCATCTCGGCATGAGCGGCCAGCTTCTCGTCGTGGACCCGCTGTCGCCCATCGAGAAGCACCTGCGTGTGCGCGTGGGCTTCACCGACGGCGGCCTGGAGTTACGCTTCGTCGACCAGCGCACCTTCGGGCACCTCCTGGTGGCGCCCATGGCCGCCGGGCGAGGGCGGCCGGTGCCCGAGCCGATCGCGCACATCGCCGCCGACCCGCTGGAGGACGCCTTCGACGACGCGGAGTTCGCCGTGCGGCTGCGGCTGCGCCGTACGGGGATCAAGCGGGCGCTGCTCGACCAGTCGCTGATCAGCGGGGTGGGCAACATCTACGCGGACGAGGCCTTGTGGCGCGCGCGCCTGCACTGGGCGCGGCCGACGGAGACGCTGACCCGGCCGAAGATCGCCGAGCTGCTGGCGGCGGTCCGCGCGGTCATGACCGAGGCGCTGGGGCAGGGCGGCACGTCCTTCGACAGCCTCTACGTGAACGTCAACGGCGAGAGCGGCTACTTCGACCGCTCGCTCGCCGTGTACGGCAGGCGGGACGAGCCCTGCCGCCGCTGCGGGTCGCCCATCCGGCGGGAGGCGTTCATGAACAGGTCCTCCTACAGCTGCCCGAAGTGCCAGCCCCGTCCGAGCAACGCCCGCCCTTAGCGCCCCTCCCGCCGCTCTTCGTCCCGTCGCGTCGCCCTGAGCGACACCCGGCACCCCCCGCTGTGGCGGCCGAAGTCGATCTGGATACTTGTAGGCGTGGTTCGGTTGACGGCATGGGTCCGGGGACGGGTGCAGGGTGTGGGGTTCCGCTGGTGGACCCGTGCCCGCGCACTGGAGCTCGGGCTCGTCGGGTGGGCCTCGAACCTGGCCGACGGGAGGGTCGAGGTCGTCGCCGAGGGCCCGAGGGAGTCGTGCGAGAGGCTCCTGTCGTTGTTACGCACCGGAGACACGCCCGGCCGCGTTGAGGGGGTGGTCGAGCGCTGGAGCGATGCGAAGAGAGGTATCGCCGGGTTTGTCGAGAGGTAGGGCTTCCCTCAAACCCCTCAAATCCGGTATATTTATCTAGCGAGAGTGCCCACCGGCACGTCTGTGCGGAGCGTTCAACTTGACCGTCTCCATTGCCGGTGCGACTCTTGAGAGGAACCACGCGCACCCCTCCCGCGGCATGAAGTGCGCGAACCAGTCTGGTCACTCAGCGTGGAGGACCCTTTACTATGGCGAAGGCTCTACTCGGCCACGTCGGCGGTCCTGACCCTCGGATGATCTCGGAAATGCGCCGTCTCCAGCAGCGCATCCGCGACCTCGAGGCAGAACTCACCCGGCTCCAGGCCCAGAACGACGCGCTCGCGGCGCAAACTCGTGACGAGGCCCTGGTCCGGCTGCAGGATCGCGAGCCGGCTCTCACCTGAGGACCGGCAGGAAACGGGAAAGGATTGTAGGGACGCCCCGCAAAGGCGTCCCTTGCCATTTCCGCCGTCGTTCCCCGGCAATTGATTCGACGGCTAACTGATCATAAATAAACGGGCCGTGGGCGGGATGGGCGAACCGCCCGGCTTGCCTTACCCGCATTCATTCCCAGGCGGGCCGCCGGTGCCTATCCCCGCGTACCCGGGCCTTGGGAGCTGTAGTCTTTCCCCCCGAACGCCAGGCGGCACCGAGGGGGGCGGACGTGTACCTGAAGACGCTCACCTTACGCGGCTTCAAGTCCTTCGCCTCGGCCACCACCCTCCGCTTCGAGCCGGGCATCACCGCCGTGGTGGGCCCCAACGGCTCCGGCAAGTCCAACGTCGTGGACGCCCTCGCGTGGGTGATGGGCGAGCACAGCGCCAAGTCGCTGCGCGGCGGCAAAATGGAGGACGTGATCTTCGCGGGCACCTCCAGCCGCCCGCCCCTCGGCCGCGCCGAGGTCACGCTGACGATCGACAACACCGACGGCGCGCTCCCGATCGACTACACCGAGGTGACGATCAGCCGGCTGATGTTCCGGTCCGGCCAGAGCGAGTACGCCATCAACGGCGACACCTGCCGCCTGCTCGACATCCAGGAGCTGCTGTCCGACTCCGGCATCGGCCGGGAGATGCACGTCATCGTCGGCCAGGGCCAGCTCGACCAGGTGCTGCACGCGGGTCCGGAGGAGCGCCGGGCGTTCATCGAGGAGGCCGCGGGCGTACTCAAGCACCGCAAACGCAAGGAGAAGGCCCTCCGCAAGCTCGACGCGATGCAGGCCAACCTGAACCGCGTCCAGGACCTCGTGGCCGAGCTGCGCCGCCAGCTCAAACCATTGGGCCGGCAGGCCGAGATCGCCCGCAAGGCGGCCGTCATCCAGGCCGACCTGCGTGACGCGCGGCTGCGGCTGCTCGCCGACGACGTGATCATCCTCCGCGACACGCTGCAGCGGGAGGAGGCCGACGAGGCGGCCGTACAGGCGCGGCGCGCCCAGGTCGAGGCGCAGCTGGCCGAGGGCCAGCGGCGGGAGGCCGAGCTGGAGGCGGCAGAGAACGAGGCCCAGCCGCGCCTCAAGGCCGCGCAGGAGACCTTCTACCGCCTTTCCGCCCTGCGGGAGCGGCTGCGCGGCGTGGAGAGCCTCGCGGCCGAACGGCGGCGGCACGCCGCGGACGCCGCGTCCGTCGAACGGCGCGGGCGCGACCCGGAGGACCTGGAGCGCGAGGCCGCCGAGGTGCGGGAGCAGGAGCGGGTGCTGGCGGAGGAGCTGGACGAGGCGCGCGAGCGGCTCGAGGCCGCCGTCGAGGTCCGCGCGGAGGCAGAGGAGGCGCTGGCCGCCGAGGAGCGGCGCCTTACTGTTGCCGCCCGCGCCGCGGCCGACCGCCGCGAGGCCCTGGCCCGCCTCCGCGGCCAGGTCGAGTCGGCCAGGAGCCGGGCCAGGGCCGCCGGAGACGAGATCGGCAGGCTCACCAAGGCCGTCGAGGACGCCACCCGGCGCGCGGAGCAGGCCCAGGACGAGCTCGACGCGCAGGCGCTCGACGAGCCGCCGGCCGATCCCGAGCTCGCGGCCGAGCTGGAGGCCGCGCAGGAGGGCGTGGACCTCGCCCGCGCCGCGGTGGAGGAGGCCAGGGCCGTGGCCGAGCAGGCCGAGGCCGTCGTGGAGCGGGCGCGAGCCGACCTGGCCGCGCCCAGGGACGCGCTCGCCGCCGCCAAGGCCGCCGTGAGCACGGCCCGAGCGGCCGACCAGGAGTCACAGCGCACGGTCGCCGCTCTCCAGGCGCGGTGCGAGGCCCTGGAGATGAGCCTGGCCGGGGGAGCGGACGGGGCCGCCGCGCTGCTCGGCGCCGGTCTGCCCGGCCTGCTCGGCCCGATCGCCACGCTGCTCGCCGTACGCCCGGGGGCGGAGGCGGCCGTCGCGGCCGTGCTGGCCGTGGACGGCGTGGCCGTCGCCTCGCTCACCGCCGCCGTGGCCGCCGTCGAGCACCTGCGCGAGGCCGACGCCGGCCGCGCCGCCCTCCTGATCGCAGGCGACCGGCAGAGCGCCGGCAGGCGGCAGGAGGTGCCCGTCGCGGGTGCCGAATGGGCCGCCGACCTGGTGACCGTGGCGGACGAGCTGCGCCCCGCCGTGGAGGCGCTGCTGTCCGACGTGGTCGTGGTGCCCGACCTGCTCACCGCGCGCAAGGTCGTGGACGCCCATCCGGAGCTGCGGGCCGTCACGACGTCCGGCGACCTGCTCGGTGTCCATGCCGCGCACGGCGGCTCGGGCGGCGGCTCCTCCCTGCTGCAGATGCGCACGGCCCTGGACGAGGCCGCCGCCGACCTCGCCACCGCCAGGGCCGAGGCCGAACGGCACGCGGAGGCGCTGGCCGGGGCCGTGACCGCCGAGCGGGAGTCCCAGCTCGCGCTGGAGGCGGCGCAGGCACGCGTCACGGAGGCGCAGAGCGGCGTGAGCGCCGCCCAGAGCGGCGTCAACGCCGCGCAGAACGGGCTGAACGCGGCGCAGGCCGGGCTCGACCGCCTGCGTGGCAGGCAGCGGGAGGCCGACCAGCGGGCCGCGGCGGCGGCCAAGCAGCTCGCCCGGCTGGAGGCCGCCGTCAAGGCCGCCCAGGACGAGGCCGCCCGGCTGAGCCGGTCCGTGGTGGACGCCCAGGAGGCGCGCGAGCAGGCGCAGGCCGCGGTCGTGGAGCTGGAGGAGCAGCTGGCCGAGGCCGAGTACGCCGCCGAGCTGGAGGCGGAGCCGACCACCGACACCCGCGACGAGCTGGCGGCCGCCTGCGGCGTCACCCGGCAGGCCGAGATGGAGGCCCGGCTGACCGTCCGTACGGCCGAGGAGCGGGTGCGGGGCATCGCGGGCCGCGCCGACGGCCTGCTGCGCGCGGCCCAGCGCGAGCGGCAGGACCGGGCCCAGGCCGCGGCCGACCGGGAGCGCCGCCGCAGGCAGGCGGAGATCGCCGCGGCGGTGGCCGACGGCGCGCGTGCCGCCCTGGGCGCCCTGGAGGGCTCGCTCGCGCGGGCCGCCGAGGAGCGCGACGAGGCCGAGCGGGCGCGCGGGCAGATCGACGCCGAGCTCAAGCAGGTGCGCCTGCGCGTACGTGAGCTCAGCTCCGAGCTGGACGCCCTGGTCAACCGGGTCCACGGCAGCGAGATGGCCAGGACGGAGCGGCGGCTGCGCCTGGAGCAGATGGAGCAGCGTGCCCTGGAGGAGTACGGCATCGAGCTCGAACCACTGATCGCCGAATACGGGCCGAGCGTGCCGGTGCCCGGCGACCCGCCGGTGCCGTACGTGCGGGAGGAGCAGGAGAAGCGGGCCAGGACGGCCGAACGGCAGATGACCCAGCTCGGCAAGGTCAACCCGCTGGCGCTGGAGGAGTTCGCCGCCCTTGAGGAGCGGCACGCCTTCCTCACCTCGCAGCTCGAGGACCTGAAGAAGACCAGGCGCGACCTGCTGCTCGTGGTCAAGGAGGTCGACGACCGGGTCGAGCAGGTCTTCGCGGCGGCGTTCGAGGACGTGGCGCGCGAGTTCGGGGAGATCTTCCAGCGGGTCTTCCCCGGCGGGGAGGGCCGCCTGCTGCTGACCGACCCGGAGGACATGCTGACGACGGGCGTCGAGGTCGAGGCCAGGCCGCCCGGCAAGAAGGTCAAGCGCCTGTCGCTGCTGTCCGGCGGCGAGCGGTCGCTGACGGCGGTCGCGTTCCTCGTCTCGATCTTCAAGGCCCGCCCGTCGCCGTTCTACGTGATGGACGAGGTCGAGGCGGCGCTCGACGACACCAACACCCAGCGGCTGCTCACCCTGTTCGAGGAACTGAGACAGACCTCACAGCTCATCGTGATCACGCACCAGAAGCGCACGATGGAGATCGCCGACGCGCTGTACGGCGTGTCGATGCGCGGCGACGGCGTCACCCAGGTCGTCAGCCAGCGCCTCCGCGAGAAGGTCTGAGGACTTCGCCCCTGGCTGGAGTAATGCGGGTCATCTGGGAAACTGCATGGTGTGGACGGTTACCTCGGCATCATCGTGATCGTGGCCATCGTCGCCATATTGGCGGTGGGTGGCCTGTGGCTGCTGTTCCGGCCGAAGGCGAAGGACCTGCCGCCCGCCCCGCCGGCCCCGCCCGAGCCGAAGGCTCCCGTTGTGGAGGAGCCCGCGAAGACGGGGCTGGGCGAAGAGGACGGCGGCACGACGACCACACTGCCGCCGCCCGCCCCTCCGATCGAAGAGCTGATCAAGGCTCCCGAGATCGAGGTCCCGCCGCCCTCGGCCGGCCGGATGGTGCGGCTGCGCGGCAGGCTCGCCCGTTCGCAGAACGTCCTCGGCCGGGGCCTGCTCGAACTGCTGTCGCGGGACCGGCTCGACGACGAGGTCTGGGACGAGATCGAGGAGACTCTGATCACGGCCGACGTCGGCGTGGCCCCCACCCGTGTGATGGTGGAGGAACTGCGGACGAAGGTGAAGGTGCTCGGCACCCGCACCCCCGATGAGGTGCGCAAGCTGCTGCGCGAGGAACTGCTGACGCAGGTCGCGCCGGACCTCGACAGGACCCTGCACACCCAGCCGCACGGGGAGCGGCCGGCCGTCGTCCTCGTCGTCGGCGTCAACGGCACCGGCAAGACCACGACCTCGGGCAAGCTCGCCCGGGTCCTGGTCGGCGACGGCAGGAAGGTCGTGCTCGGCGCCGCCGACACCTTCCGCGCGGCGGCCACCGACCAGCTCCAGACGTGGGGTGACCGCGTCGGCGCGGGCGTGGTGCGCGGCCCGGAGGGCGGCGACCCGGCGTCCGTGGCGTTCGACGCCGTGGCCAAGGGGATCGAGGACAAGGCGGACACCGTCATCATCGACACCGCGGGACGGCTGCACACCAAGACCGGCCTCATGGACGAGCTGGGCAAGGTCAAGCGGGTCATCGAGAAGAAGGCGGCGGTGGACGAGGTGCTCCTCGTCCTCGACGCGACCACCGGGCAGAACGGCATGCGCCAGGCGCAGGTCTTCGCCGAGGTGGTCAACGTGACCGGCATCGCGCTGACCAAGCTGGACGGCACGGCCAAGGGCGGCATCGTGATCTCGGTGCAGCGTGAGCTGGGCGTGCCCGTGAAGCTGGTGGGTCTCGGCGAGGGGCCGGACGACCTCGCGCCGTTCGACCCCGAGGTCTTCGTCGACGCCCTGCTCGGCGACTGACACGAGAACGCAAGGAACACCGTGGCGGGCCGGGATTCCCCGGCCCGCCACCCGTCAGCTCCGGAGGAAGGCGCGCAGCTCTTCGAGGTGGGGCGCGATGTCGATGCCCCGCTCCGACAGCCAGCGCGGGTCGCCGTAGGTGTCGCGGTAGCGCTCGGCGCCGTCGCAGATCAGCGTGACCACGCTGCCGCGCTCGCCCCGCTCCCGCATCTCCCGGATGATCTGCACCGCCGCGGCGATGTTGGTGCCGGTCGAGCCGCCGACCTCCCTGCGGGTGACCTCCCTGACCCAGTGCATGGCCGCGATCGACAGGGCGTCCGGCACCTGGGTCATCCGGTCGATGACCGTCGGCAGGAACGACGGCTCGACCCGCGGCCGGCCGATGCCCTCGATCCGCGATCCGGCGCCGCCGTGATCCTCGCCCGAGATCCAGGACGGATAGAACGCCGAGCCCTCGGGATCGGCCACGCACAGCCGGGTCTGGTGGCGGCGGTAACGGATGTAGCGGCCGATCGTCGCCGAGGTGCCGCCGGTGCCCGCGCCGACGACGATCCACGCGGGCTCCGGGTGCCGTTCGAGCGCCATCTGCTGGAAGACGCTCTCGGCGATGTTGTTGTTGCCCCGCCAGTCCGTCGCCCGTTCGGCGTAGGTGAACTGGTCCATGTAGTGCCCGCCGGTCTCGGCGGCGAGCCGGTGCGACTCGTCGTAGATCGCTCTCGGGTCGTCCACCAGGTGGCACTTGCCGCCGTAGAACTCGATGATCTCCCGCTTCTCCGGCGAGGTGCTCGCCGGGATCACCGCGATGAACGGCAGGCCGAGCAGCCGGGCGAAGTACGCCTCACTCACGGCGGTGGACCCGCTGGACGCCTCGATGATCGTGGTGGCAGGCCCGATCCAGCCGTTGGCCAGGCCGTAAAGGAAGAGGGACCGGGCGAGACGGTGCTTGAGTGAACCGGTCGGGTGCACCGACTCGTCTTTCAGATAGAGGTCGACACCCCAGTGCGAGGGGAGCGGGAACACATGCAGGTGAGTGTCACAGCTTCGGTTGGCGTCGGCCTCGACGGCCTGGATGGCGTCGGCCACCCATGCCCTCGTGACCGGATCGTGGCGATCCAGGTGGTTCATGCCGCCACTCTGACACGCTCCACGGCATGAGCACCAAAGAGGCGGAGCTTCCGCGGCTTTCCGCCTTCGTCGGCCTGTGCGTGTCGGCGGCGAGTGAAATCTGCCACATTTTACTCCGGATTGAGGCTCCAGTGTTACGCTACTGAGACTTGTTCGGCTTGCGCGTGACCTGGCCGCGCGGGCCTGGTCTTCACGGCGATGACGCTGACCAGGCCGGACGACATTAACACCGTGCTTAGGCCCCAATCGGCACGATGTCCTTGGCACAACGATGAACGAGCGACCTCGCATGTGTTCCGGCCGGACGGGTAACGGGGGAGAAGTTCCGTAGGGGGAAGAGATGATCTCGACCGACGAGCAGCGGCAGGCATGGTTCGAGCGTGAGGTCGTGCCGGTGACGAGCCAGCTCTACGCGTCCGCCATGCGTCTGACGCGCAACCCCGCCGACGCCGAGGACCTGGTCCAGGAGACCGTCGCGAAGGCGTTCACGTCATACCACCAGTTCCGCGAGGGCACGAACCTCAAGGCGTGGCTGCACCGCATCCTCACCAACAACTTCATCAACGACTACCGCAAGAAGCAGCGCTCGCCCAAGCTGTCGGCGGCCGAGGAGATCGAGGACTGGCAGCTGGCCGCAGCCGAGTCCCATATGTCGACCGGGCTGCGCTCGGCCGAGACCGAGGCGCTCGACCAGATCCCGGACAGTGTCGTGATGAACGCCCTGCGGGCCCTGCCGGAGGACTTCCGGGTGGCCGTCTACCTGGCCGACGTCGAGGGCTTCGCGTACAAGGAGATCGCCGACCGGATGGGCACTCCGATCGGCACCGTCATGTCCAGGCTGCACCGGGGCCGCCGTCAGCTCCGGGGCATGCTGGAGGACTACGCCCGCGAGGAGGGCGTCGTACGCATCCCCGAGCAGGTCTGCGCGGCCTGACCCGCGCCCGAACGGGCCCGTGAGGAGCGCCGGGACGTAACCCCGCGCCCGCGGGCCCCGGGCCGGGACGCGCTCGGGGGCACGGCGGGGGCACGGCGGGGGCAGGGCTGGGGCACGGCTGGGGCCCGCTTTCGGGCGGCGCTTAGGGCGGCGGTTTCAGGCGGCGGCGATGAGGGCGATCGCGCCGAGCGCGAACCCGACGCCGGTGATCTGCACGGGGCTCAGCCGCTCGCCCAGGACGTACCGCGCGAGCAGCAGCGTGCTCGCCGGATAGAGCGACACCAGGACGGCCACCAGGGTGAGCATCCCCCGCTGCGCCGCGAAGAGATAGAGCACGTTGGCGGCCATGTCGAGCACTCCGGCCGTGATCGTCACCGTGAGGCTGCCGGGCACCGGGCGCAGGCTCCTGCGCGTCGCGAGGGCCAGCAGCGCGACCAGCGTGATCGAGGCGATCCTCGCCCCCAGCAGCGGCCACGTGCCGGAGTCGGCCGGGGCCAGCTTGAGCAGCACGAAGAACCCGCCGAAGCCCGCTCCCGACACCAGGGCGGCGAGGATCGGCCCGGCCTTCGGGCCGCTCGCCCCGCCGTTCGGCTCGCGGCTGACCAGCAGGACGGCGAACAGGCCGAGCGCGACGCCCACGAGCGCCAGGGCGGATGGCCGGTCGCCGGTGAGGAGGCCGAACACCACGGGGACGGCCATCGCGGTCGTGGCCGTGGTCGGGGCGATCACCGACATCATGCCGGTGGCCAGGCCGCGGTAGAACAGCACGATGCCGAAGGCGCCGGCGACCCCGGAGGCCATTCCCCAGGCCAGCGCGGCCGTGCTCGCGTGGCCCGGCAGCACCGGGAGGAGGGCGGAGACCAGCAGCAGGCCGCCGAGCTGGGAGAGCACGACGACGGCCAGCACCTTCGACCGCCTGGTGGCGAGACCCCCGAAGAAGTCGGCCGTGCCGAAGATCACCGCGCATGCCGTAGCGAGGGCCACCGCCGTCACAGATCCCCCAAGAGATCGCCTCAATAGTGCAATGGATTGTAGTGGGAGATCACTACGCTGTACCCATGGCTGATCCTGCGACGATCGCCGCGGCCATCGCCGCGAACGTACGAGGCCAGCGGGCCCACCGGGGGATGACCCTCGACGAGCTCGCGGCCAGGTCGAACGTGAGCCGCGGCATGCTCATCCAGATCGAGCAGGGCCGCACCAACCCGAGCGTCAACACGCTCACCCGGATCGCCGACGCGCTGGGCGTGACCCTCGCGCGGCTGGTGGAGGTCGCCGACACCCCGGTCGTCCGGGTCGTGCACGAGTCCGAGGTGGTGACGTTCCGGCATCCCGGGGGAGGGTCGGCCCGCCTGCTCGTGGGGACGGACGCGCCCGCGATCCTGGAGCTGTGGGACTGGCGGCTGGAGCCGGGCGAGCACCACGACGGCGACGCGCACCCCGCCGGCACCCGCGAGATGCTCACCGTCCTGGAGGGACGGCTGACGCTGACCGTGTACGGCAGGAGCCACGTCGTGGGCCCCGGCGACGCCGTCGTGTTCAGCGCCGACCGGCCGCACCGGTACGCCAACGAGCACGACGAACCGCTGCGGTTCGTGATGGTGGTCACCGAGCCACCCGAGCCGCCCGACGTGCGTGAGCCCTCTGATGGCGGAGAATCCGCACATGACTGACCAGTAAGGGCTGCGTGGTGACGCTTAGTAGCCGATGATTACAGAATGAATCCGCAAGCGCCGCTCCAAGGTTGGGTACATCCCTTTTTGTGCGTGTCTGCTGTGCAGGGGGCGGTGGCCGGTGAGTGAATCGCGAGTCGCGGTGGAAAAACTTCGCGCGGAACTCGCCGCGCTCGGGGTGGCCGACGCCTACGAGATCGGTGACGAGGCTACTCTCTCCGTCTGGATAGGCCTGGTCGTGACCTTCCGTGAGGGCTTTTACCGTTGGCGCGAGGGTGCCGTGAAGTGCCGGCACCTGGGTACGGACCCCGGAGGATGCGCCATCCGGGTGGCTCGCAGGTACGCCGAGCTCAAAGCGGATGTGCCGCCCTGGTGGGAGGAGCTGGAAAAGGTTCTGCGGGGGGGAGCGGCCGGAGGCTATCCGTAGCGTTCGTGGCCCCCCGCCTGCTCCGGGGGGTCGTCGTATGCGGATCGGATCCGTTCTGCTGTCGTTGCTGCTGCTCGGCGGATGTGCCCAGGCCAGGACCGTACCGGTTTCGGGGGAACGGCCCGGACCCGCGGCGCCGCATCCGCGCTTCGGCACGCCGCGGCATTTCGACGCCGACCTGCTGCGCTTCCGGCTCGCGGGGACGCAGCGGGGTGCGCCCGGGCCGCGCATGCCCGCGGTCCCGCCGCCCCGGCACGTCGACTGCAGGCAGCACAAATGCGTGGCGCTGACGTTCGACGACGGGCCCGCCGAGTACACCGGGCACGTCCTCGACCTGCTCGCGGCCCACCACGCCCGGGCCACGTTCTTCATCCTCGGGCAGATGATCACGGGCGAGACGCGGGACTTCGTCCGGCGGATGGCCGCCGAGGGCCACGAGATCGGCAACCACTCCTGGGACCACGCCTCGCTGCCGGGGCTGTCGTCCGACGGCCTGCGCCGCGAGCTCGACCGGACGCAGGAGGCCGTGCGGAAGGTGACCGGCGTGACGATGCGGCTCATGCGCCCGCCGTACGGCGCGACCAACCAGGCGGTGGACAACGAGACGAAGCAGACCGGGCTCGCGCAGATCCTGTGGGCCGTCGACACCCTCGACTGGCTCAACCGCAACCCCACGGTGATCGCCCAGCGCAGCGCCGCGGCCAAACCCGGCGACATCGTGCTCATGCACGACATCCACCCCACCACCGTGCAGGCGCTGCCCCTTGTGCTCGACGAGCTCGACCACAAGGGCTTCACGTACGTGACCGTCTCGGAGCTGCTCGGCAGCGCCACGCCCGGCAAGAAGTACACGAACCGGTGAAGGGCTACGACTTCGAGGGGCCGGCGCTGGAGCTGGGCGCGCTCGTACGCGAGGACGGGACCGCCGACCCCTCCGAGCGCGTCCGCATCCCGGTGCGCATGATGAACCGGCACGGCCTGGTGGCCGGGGCGACCGGCACGGGGAAGACCAAGACGCTGCAGCTCATGGCCGAGCAGCTCGCCGGTCAGGGCGTGCCGGTGTTCCTCGCCGACGTGAAGGGCGACCTGTCCGGACTGGCCTCGCCGGGGACGCCTGGCGACCGGATCGCCCGCCGCGCGGCCGACGTGGGGCAGGACTGGGCGCCTGAGGGCTGCGCGACCGAGTTCTTCTCCCTCGGCGGCGTGGGGGAGGGCATCCCGCTGCGCGCCACCATGAGCGCGTTCGGGCCGACGCTGCTGTCGCGGGTGCTCGAACTCAACGAGACCCAGGAGTCGTCGCTCGGGCTGATCTTCTACTTCGCCGACACACACGGGCTGCCGCTGCTGGACCTCAAGGACCTGATCGCCGTCATCCGCTATCTGACCGAGACGCCCGAGGCGCTGAGCGGCATCGGCGGGCTGTCGGCGTCCACCGCGGGGGTCATCCTGCGTGCCCTGGTGAACTTCCAGGCCCAGGGGGCGGAGGCGTTCTTCGGCGAGCCCGAGTTCGACGTGCACGACCTGCTGCGGACCACGCCGGACGGACGCGGCGTGATCTCCGTCCTGGAGCTGCCCGCCGTGCAGGACCGGCCGCAGCTGTTCTCCACGTTCCTGATGTGGCTGCTCGCGGACCTGTTCGAGACGCTGCCCGAGGTGGGCGACCCCGACAAGCCGTCGCTGGTGTTCTTCTTCGACGAGGCGCACCTGCTGTTCGAGGACGCGTCCAAGGCGTTCCTCAGGTCGATCACCCAGACCGTGCGGCTGATCAGGTCGAAGGGAGTCGGGGTCTTCTTCGTCACCCAGACGCCCAAGGACGTGCCGGCCGACGTCCTCGCCCAGCTCGGCGCGCGCGTGCAGCACGCCCTGCGCGCCTTCACCCCGCAGGACGCCAAGGCGCTGAAGGCGACCGTCTCGACGTTCCCCGCCTCCTCCTACGACCTCGAACGGCTGCTCACCGAGCTCGGCATCGGGGAGGCGGTCGTCACGGTCCTGTCCGAGACCGGGGCGCCGACGCCGGTCACCTGGACACGGCTGCGCGCGCCGCGGTCGCTCATGGCGCCGTCCGCCCCGGCGGTCGTGCGGGGGGCCATCGCCGCGTCCCCGCTCCTGTCGAAGTACGGCACGGCCGTGGACCGGCAGTCGGCGTACGAGATCCTCACCGCGCGCCTGGCCCGGCAGCAGGAGCCCGAACAGGAAGCGCCGGCCGAGAGACCGACGGAGAGGCCGGCGGAAAGACCGGCGAAGACTCCCAGGCAGTCGGCGCTCGAAGAGATGCTCGCCTCGAAGGAGTTCCGGTCGCTGGCCCGCACCGCCGCGACCGCGCTCGGCCGGGAGATCACCAGGACGATCTTCGGCACGGCGAGACGGCGGCGCTGAGCGCGTCCGCGCGGTCCCGGGCCCGGGACTGTCGGTGGGGCGTGCGAAGGTGGGTGGCATGGGTTTCAGCGGGTTCCCTGACGAGGCGCTCATCTTCTACGAGGGCCTCGTCGCCGACAATTCGAAGGCGTACTGGACGGCCCACAAGGAGTTGTACGAGACCGGGGTCCGGGCGCCGATGCTCGCGCTCATGGACGAGCTGGAGCCGGAGTTCGGACCGGCCCACCTGTTCCGGCCGCACCGCGACGTCCGGTTCGCCAAGGACAAGTCGCCGTACAAGACGCATCAAGGGGCCTACTGCGGAGTGGGCGTGGAGGGCGTCGGCTACTACGTGCAGGTGGACGCGGACGGCCTCTACGTGGCGGCGGGCTGGTGGATGCCGGGCGACCAGGTGGCACGCTTCCGCGAGGCCCTGGACGACGACACCGCGGGACCCCTGCTGGAGGAGATCCTCGCGGCCCTGCCCGATGATCTGACGGTCGGCGGCGAACGGCTCAAGACCCGCCCCCGCGGCACCGCGGAGGACCACCCCCGGCTCGAACTCCTCCGGCACAAGACGCTGCACGCCGGGCGGCGGTTCGAGCCGGAGCCGTGGCTGCACACCCCCGAGACGCTCGACCGGGTCCGCTCGACCTGGCGGGCGCTGGTCCCGCTGGTCGACTGGCTGCGCCGTCACATCTCCTGACGCCGCCCGCGAAGCGACGGACCCGGATCAGGCGCGGACTTTGACGACCCCGCAGCCGATCCGGGCACCGGCGTCGCCGGTCTTGCGCGTGGTCGCGTCCGGGCCCGTGGCGCCGGTGGCGTCGGGCCGGTGGAAGTACCTGTCCGGGATGTGCGCGAAGTTGTCCGGCCCGGCGTGCACGATGAACGCGCTGCCGTTGGCGTCGCCCAACTGCTCCAGGGTGAACCTGTCGGTCACGAACGACGCGGAGGCGGTGCCGTCGGCGGCCGCCAGCAGCGGCGGCATGTCCCCGGCTCCGTCGCCGTGCTCCCCAGGCCCGAGATGGCTTCCGGCGCTGGAGAACGCGCTGCCCGTCGCCCGGTCGACGGAGCGCGCGTCGCACACGCCGGCGGCGTGGACATGGAAGCCGTGGAACCCGGGAGTGAGCCCCCGCACGCTGACGCTGACCCTCGACTTCTTCGCGTCGTACCGCTCGACCCGCACGGTGCCGAGGACGCGCCCGGCGGTGTTCTTGATGACGGCGGTCGCCGACTGACCCGCCGACTCCCCCGCCGGCTCGCGGGCCGACTCACCCGCGGGCTGACTGGGGCGGGTCTGCGCGGCGGAGGCCGCCGCCATGCCGGCGGACAGCACCGGCACGGCCGGGGCGGCCACGGCGGCGAGTCCCAGGGCGAGCCCGGCGGCCAGGGCGAAAGGGGTTGTGCGGGGCATGGTCGCTCCTCCTCAGACACTCGTTGCCTGCGACAGCAGAGCACGGGCGGGCGCGGCGGGGAGCGGCACACGACGTCATCCGTACCGGCCGTTTACCGGCTCTTGCCGGTGCGGCCCCGCCGGCCTAGGCGATGACGGGCGCGTCCCAGTCGATGTGGTGCAGGTGGACGGGGGCGAACATCTGCTCGGGGGTCGGCATGGCGGGCCGGTCGCCGGCCTGGCCCGCCTTGGCCTTGTTCTTGGCCGCGGCGTCGCCGCCGACCATCTCCACCCGAGGGCGGCGCAGACGCTCGAACGCCGCGAAAGCCCCGAAAGCTCCGTGCAGCGGCAGGTCGCGCAGGCAGCGGGCCAGTTCGACGGCGCTCTCCACCGCCAGCGAGGCGCCCTGCCCGGAGCTGGACGACGGGGCGTGGGCCGCGTCGCCGACGAGGACCATGCGGCCGCGGTGCCAGTGCGGCACCGACGGCATGCGCTCCATCGGGCCGGTGATCATGAGGTCGCCGGGGTCGGTGCCCGCCAGCAGTTTCTCGCCCGGGACGTGACCGGCGTAGAGGTCGCGCAGGCGGGCCAGCCAGTCGGCGGCGGGAACACGGACGACCTCGGCGTAGGTGAGGGGCTCGGTGCGGGGCAGGCTCGCGAACCAGCAGATCCGGCCGTCGGGCAGTCGCCAGTAGCCGATGAAGGTGCGGCCGAAGGCGAAGTGCATGACGCCCGGCTCGGCCCGTACGCCGCCGTCGTGGGCGTAGCCGCCGAAGCTGAGGACCCCGCCGTACTCGGGGCCGGGAGCGCCAGGGTCGATCAACGTGCGGACGGTGGACCGGATGCCGTCGGCGCCGATCAGCACGTCGGCGGTGGCGGTGGTGCCGTCCGCGAACGTGGCGGTCACTCCCTCGGAGGTCTCCTCGGCGGAGACGAGCCGCCTGCCGTATTCGATCCGCACCCCCGCCGCCACCGCGTGATCGGCCAGGGCCCGGAAGAGGGCGGCGCGCGGCATCGCCAGGGTGGGCGGCAGGCCGGGGAATCCGCCGAACTCGGCGAGCCGGTTTCCGGCGCCGTCGGCCATCACCACGCCGGGGACGGGCTGCCCCACTGCCCGCACCACCTCGTCCGCTCCGACGATCCGCAGCGCGTCGAGCCCGTTCGGGGCCAGGCTGAGCATCGCCCCGACGCCGTCCGCGGCGCTGTCGTGGGCCTCGTGCACGGTCGCCCGGATGCCGGCCCTGGCCAGGGCGAGCGCCGTCACGGGCCCGGCGATGCCGCCGCCGATCACCAATGCGCTGGTCACCTTGCTCATGCTCACCACTCCTCGTCTGCCGCGAGCCGTTGTTCGCCCGCAATGGAATAGTTACATTGCAACTAGTTGTCCGTCAACTAGTTCGCTTGAGGCTAGGATGCGGGACATGAGCGCTTCCCTCCGCAGTTCCCCGCTCGCGCTGACCGTGCTGGCGCTGCTGCACCACGAGCCGATGCACCCGTACGCCGTGCAGCGGCTGATCAAGCAGTGGGGCAAGGACCAGGTCGTCAACGTGAGCCAGCGGGCCGGGCTCTACCGCACGATCGAGCGGCTGCACGGCGAGGGGCTGATCGCGGTCCGCGAGACCTCGCGCGACCCGGCCTATCCGGAGCGGACCGTGTACGAGCTCACCGACGCGGGACGGCGCGTCGCCCGCGAGTGGCTGGACCAGATGCTGGCGGAGCCCAAGCAGGAGTTCCCGCAGTTCCCCGCGGCACTGTCACACCTGATGATGATCCCGCCGGAGGACGCGCTGCGGCTGCTGGAACGCCGTGCCGAGCGGCTGGCGGAGACGAGGGCGGGCCTGGAGGCCTCCCTGGCGGCGCAGACGGGCGACCTGCCCAGGGTCACCGCCATCGAGAGCGAGTACATGCTCGCGGTCGCCGGCGCGGAGGAGCGCTGGCTGCGGTCGGTCGTGGACGACCTGCGCGCGGGCCGGCTGACCTGGCCCACGGGAGACTCCTGACAAAAGCCGAAGCCCCCGCCGATCGTCCGGCGAGGGCTTCGGCGCCCGGCCCGCGTGGCGGGCCGGGGCGGGATCAGCTGCCGCGCTTGGCGCGGGCGGCGGCGCGGCCACGGCTGGACGCGTCGAGGACGACCTTGCGGATGCGCACGGTCTCCGAGGTGATCTCCACGCACTCGTCGTCGCGGATGAACTCCAGGGCCTGCTCCAGGGACAGGACGCGCGGCGGGATCACCTTCTCGGTCTCCTCGCTGGTGGAGGAGCGCATGTTGGTGAGCTTCTTCTCCTTGGTGATGTTCACGTCCATGTCGTCGGAGCGGGAGTTCTCCCCGATGATCATGCCCTCGTACACCTCGGTGCCGGGGGAGACGAACAGCGTGCCGCGCTCCTGCAGGTTGAGCATCGCGAACGCGGTGACCTGGCCCGCGCGGTCGGCGACCAGCGAGCCGTTGTTGCGGGTGCGCAGCTCGCCGAACCACGGCTCGTACGTCTCGAACACGTGGTGCACGAGGCCGGTGCCGCGGGTCTCGGTGAGGAACTCGGTGCGGAAGCCGATCAGGCCGCGCGCCGGCACCAGGAACTCCATGCGGATCCAGCCGGTGCCGTGGTTGGTCATGTGCTCCATGCGGCCCTTGCGCACGGCCAGGAGCTGGGTGACGGCGCCGAGGTACTCCTCCGGGCAGTCGACCGTGAGGCGCTCGACCGGCTCGTGCACCTTGCCGTCGACGACCCTGGTCACGACCTGCGGCTTGCCGACGGTCAGCTCGTAGCCCTCGCGGCGCATCTGCTCCACGAGGATCGCCAGGGCCAGCTCGCCGCGGCCCTGCACCTCCCAGGCGTCCGGGCTCTCGGTGGGCAGCACGCGCAGCGAGACGTTGCCGACCAGCTCCTTGTCGAGACGGTCCTTCACGAGGCGGGCGGTGACCTTGGCGCCCTTGACCTTGCCGACCAGGGGGCTGGTGTTCGTGCCGATCGTCATGGAGATCGCCGGCTCGTCGACCGTGATCAGCGGCAGCGGGCGCGGGTCCTCGGGGTCGGCCAGCGTCTCACCGATCATGATGTCCGGGATGCCGGCGATCGCGATGATGTCGCCCGGCCCGGCCTCCTCGGCGGGCTTGCGCTCCAGCGCCTCGGTCATCAGCAGCTCGGAGATCTTGACGCGCTGCACGCTGCCGTCGGTGCGGCACCACGCGACCTGCTGGCCCTTGCGGATCGTGCCCTGGTGGACGCGGCACAGCGCGATACGGCCCAGGTAGCTGGAGGCGTCGAGGTTGGTGACGTGGGCCTGGAGCGGTGCGGACGGGTCGTAGACCGGCGCCGGGATCGTGTTCTTGATCGTCTCGAACAGCGGCTCGAGGTCGGGGGAGTCCGGCATGCCGCCGTCGGCGGGGCGCTCAAGCGAGGCCCGTCCGGCCTTGGCCGAGGCGTACACGATCGGGAAGTCGATCTGCTCCTCGGTGGCGTCGAGGTCGATGAACAGCTCGTAGACCTCGTCGACGACCTCGGCGATGCGGGCGTCCGGCCGGTCCACCTTGTTGATGCACAGGATCACCGGCATCTTCGCGGCGAGCGCCTTGCGCAGCACGAAGCGGGTCTGCGGCAGCGGGCCCTCGGAGGCGTCCACCAGCAGCACCACGCCGTCCACCATCGACAGGCCGCGCTCGACCTCGCCGCCGAAGTCGGCGTGGCCGGGCGTGTCGATGATGTTCAGGGTCATGCCGCCGTGCCTGACCGCGGTGTTCTTCGCGAGGATGGTGATCCCCTTTTCGCGCTCCAGGTCGTTGGAGTCCATGACGCGCTCGTCGACGTCCTGGTTGGCCCGGAACGCGCCGGACTGCCATAGCATGGCGTCGACCAGCGTGGTCTTGCCGTGGTCGACGTGCGCGATGATCGCGATGTTCCGCAGGTCGTCGCGGGTGTTCATAGGCATAGTGAAGTTCTCGCTCTGGTTCGTCGGGGTGTCGTCCGCGTCCCGGGACCGAAGCGAGACGCACATCCGCCGCATGACACGGCCCAGCCATTTTAGTTGATCCCGATCGCCGCCACACGCCGCCGCCGTAAGGGACCCTCGATGGCAACGCCGTCGGCGCGAGTCGCATTCCATCCTGTCTAAATGCGTGCCGTACGGGCAGGTGGGTCGGCTGTGACGGATGAAGGTCTCGTGCTGCTGATCGCCTGGGCCGAGTTGCTCGTGCCGATCCTCGTCCTCGCCTACCTCCTGCTGCGGCGGCGCACATGATCCCCTCGGCCCGGCTGGCGCCGCTCGTCCTCCTGACGGCACTCCTGCTGTCCGCCTGCGTCAGTCCCGCGTGGGACGACCACGACTACGCGCTCAAGGCCGGGAAGACGGCCGAGTCGGCCGTCTCGGCCGTGCGCTTCGCCCGCTCCGCCGTCGCGTACCGCGACCGGATGACCGGGCCGTACGCCGAGGTCGTGCTGACCGAGGCGGTGCAGGACCTGAGCAGCGTGAACGACCAGTTCGGCGGCGTGCAGCCGCCCTCGGACGCCGCCGGCCGGATCAGGGACGAGGCGCTGCGCCTCACCGAGAAGGCCGAGAGCGAGGTGGAGGACCTGCTCATCCAGGCGCGCCGCGACGGGGTGAAGGACCCGGAGGCGGCCGTACGGGAGCTGGACAGGCTCGCGAGCGAGCTGAGCGACTTCGCGGAGAAGCACAAGTGAAGAAACTGGTCGCGGTCACGCTCGGCATCCTGACGGCCTTCGGCGGCTTCGTGGACATCGGCGACCTGGTCGCCAACGCCGTCGTGGGGTCGAGGTTCGGGATGTCCCTCTCGTGGGTGGTGGTCGTCGGCATCATCGGGATCTGCGTCTTCGCCGAGATGTCCGGCAGGATCGCGGCGGTGTCGCAGCGGCCCGTCTTCGACCTCGTCCGCGAGCGCATGGGCCCGCGCGCCGGGCTGGTCAACCTCGGCGCGTCGTTCTTCATCAACGTGCTCACGCTCGCGGCCGAGATCGGCGGCTCGGCGCTCGCGCTCGAGCTGGTGACCGGCCTCAACTATCTGCTGTGGGTGCCGCCGGTGGCCCTGGTCGCCTGGCTGGTCATGTGGCGGGTGAAGTTCGAGACCATGGAGCGCGTCTTCGGGCTGGCCGGGCTCGCGCTCGTCGTGTTCATCGTCGCGCTGTGGCAGCTCGGGCCCGACTGGGGCGAGCTGACCACGCAGCTCGTCCGGCCGCCGCAGGACGAGGGCGTGCCGACCTACCTCTACTACGCGATCGCGCTGCTCGGCGGGGCGATGACGCCGTACGAGGTGTTCTTCTTCTCCTCGGGCGGCGTCGAGGAGAAGTGGACGCGCAAGGACCTGGTGACGGCGCGGGCCAACGTGTTCGTCGGCTTCCCCCTCGGCGGCGCGCTGTCGCTGACGATCGCGGCGTGCGCGGCGACCGTCTTCATGCCGGTCGAGGCCGAGCCCGACTCGCTCGGGCAGATGGTGCTGCCGGTCGCCGAGGGACTGGGCAAGATCGGGCTCGGGGTGGTGATCCTCGGGGTGTTCGCGGCCACGTTCGGCGCGACGCTGGAGACCGCCCTGTCGTCGGGCTACTCGCTGAGCCAGTATTTCGGCTGGCAGTGGGGCAAGTACGTGGTGCCGGGCCGCGCCGCCCGGTTCCACGTGACGGTGCTGGCCTCGGTGATCGTCGCGACCGCGCTGATCCTCACCACCATCGATCCGATCAAGGTGACCGAGTATTCGCTGGTCTTCTCGGCCGCGGCCCTCCCGCTCACCTACCTGCCGGTTCTCATGATCGCCAACGATCCCGACTACATGGGGGAGAAGGCCAACGGCAGATTCAGCAACGTGCTGGGAAGTTTCTACATGGTGCTGCTTCTCGTCGTGGCGCTCGCGGCCATCCCCCTGATGCTCGCGACGAAGGCGGGACAGTGACGGCGCGGTACGAGGAGGTGAACGATCGGTGAGTGAGCCGGCACGGGTGCTGCACGCCCGCCTGCACCTGCTCGACCGGCAGGTCATCAGGGAGAGCGACGACCGCCTGCTGTGCAAGGTGGACGACCTGGAGGTGCAGCCGGGCGACCGGCCGTACGTCACCGCGATCCTGTCCGGGCCGCTGGCGCTCGGCCCGCGGCTGGGCGGCCTGCCGGGATGGCTGATGACCGAGACCGACCGCCTCTTCCGGGGGGAGGAGCGGCCGGGGCCGTACCGCATCGAGATGAGCGTGGTCACCGAGATCGGCAGCGCCGTACGGGTGGCCGGCCACCGGCAGGACCTGGCGCTGGAGCGCTGGCTGACCAGGAACGTCGTCAGCCGGATCCCGGGAGCGGCAGGCACAGAGGAGCAGGACGCGCCGGAGAAGACCCTCCAGGTGCGGGAGAGGTGGGAGGACAGGCCCAATACCATGCGGCTCGGCGGACTGCTCGGCCGCACCGTCCGCGGGCCGTCGGGGGAGGTCGCCGGCGACACGGTGGACGTCCGCCTGGTCCAGGACGGGCCGCTGCTCGCGGAGGTCCATCAGGCGTTCCGGCTGGCCGGGCTGCTGATCGCCCGGCGGCGTGCCGGGCAGCTCTTCGGGTACGAGCGCGGCCCCGGGCTGTGGCGGCCGTCGCTGCTCGGCGCCCTCGTGCGGCGCATGCACGGCGAGATCCGGTACGCCGAGTGGGACCAGATCGAGTCACTCGACGACGAGGAGGTCAGGCTGGGGGTCGCCTGGGACCGGCTGCGCTCGACGGCCGACCTGTGAGAGATCCCCGTCGCTCAGGGGGTGAAGCGGTGGGAAATAAGGTCGGGGGCATGGCTCTCGCTGCTGCTTACGGGGCGATGCTGCGCACGGCGGACGGTGTCCGCATCGACGCGGCGCACACGCCCAACCGCTCTCTCGATCTGGGAATCGTGGTCGCGCACGGCTTCACCGGCACGTGGAGAGGGCCGGACACCCGGCGCATCGTGCACGCCCTGTCGAAGTTCGGCGGCGTGGTGTCGTTCGACTTCCGCGGGCACGGCCGCTCCGGCGGCCGGTCCACGGTGGGTGACCTGGAGGTCCTCGACGTGGACGCGGCGGTCAAGCACGCCCGCGCCATCGGCTACCGCCGGATCGCCACAATCGGCTTCTCGATGGGCGCCGCCGTGGTCGTGCGGCACGCCGCACTGCACCGGGGCGTGGACAGGGTGGTGTCGGTGAGCGGCCCGGCCCGCTGGTACTACCGGGGCACCAAACCCATGCGGCAGGTCCACTGGGCGATCGAACGCTGGCACGGCCGGCTGGCGGCCCGGCTGGCCAAGCGCACCAGGATCGCGCGCGGCGGCTGGGACCCCGTCCCGCTCCCGCCGTACGAGGCGGCGGCGCTGGTCGCGCCCACGCCGCTGCTGATCGTCCACGGTGACAGCGACCCGTTCTTCCCCACCGAGCACGCCTACCAGTTGTACGAGTGCGCCGCCGAGCCGAAGGAGTTGTGGATCGAGCCCGGCTACGGCCACGCGGAGGCGGCGGCGACCCCTGACCTGGTCCGGAAAATTGGTCACTGGATCTCGCGAACCAAAACCCCATAAGGGTCGTCTATACGGGTTGTGCGGATTCGGAACCCCTCCATCCGCGCCGCCGATTGGGGATCGGCGCACACCTTCACACGGTGTGGCCCAGCGTCGCGGGGGCGCGCTGGGCGGTTTCACCGGCCCGGTACGGCACGCACGCCGTACCGGGCCGGAGGGACGCGTTCCGCCGGGACGCGTTCAGCCCAGGCGGGCGATGGACTTGGTCTCCAGGTAGGCCGACAGGCCCTCGGGTCCGAGCTCCCGGCCGAGGCCGCTGGCCTTGAAGCCGCCGAACGGCGTGTTCGGGTCAAGCGTGTGCATCATGTTGACGCCGTAGGTGCCGGTGCGCACCCGGCGGGCGACGTCCATCCCGTGGTCGGTGTCGGCGGTCCAGACCGAGCCCGACAGGCCGTAGTCGCTGTCGTTGGCGATCCGCACCGCGTCCGCCTCGTCCTCGAACGGGATCACCGCCAGCACCGGGCCGAAGATCTCCTCACGGGCGATGCGCATGTCGTTGGTGGCCCCGGCGAAGACGGTCGGGGCGACGTACCAGCCCCGGTCGTACGGCCGGTCGAGGCCGCCGACGACGGGCTTGGCGCCCTCCTCGATGCCAATCCTGATGTAGCCCTCGACCCGCTCCTGCTGCCGCCTGGCCACCAGCGGCCCGATCCCGGTGGCCGGGTCGGCGGGGTCGCCCACCTGCTGGCTCGTCACCATCTCGGCGACGGCCTGGACGACCTCGTCGTACCGGTTGCGGGAGGCGAGGATGCGGGTCTGCGCGACGCACGCCTGGCCGTTGTTCATCAGCGAGGCCATCGACAGGAAGCCCATGGCCGAGGGCAGGTCGCAGTCGTCCAGGATGATCGCGGCCGACTTGCCGCCGAGTTCGAGCGTGCAGCGCTTGAGCTGCTCGCCGCAGATCGACGCGATCCTGCGGCCGGCGGCGGTCGAGCCGGTGAAGGCGACCTTGTCGACGCCGGGGTGGGAGATCAGGTGCTCGCCCGCCTCGCGGCCGGCCGCGACGATGTTGACGACCCCGGCGGGGACGCCGGCGTCCTTGATCATCTCGGCGAGCAGGTAGGAGTCGAGCGGCGTCTCGGGAGCGGGCTTGAGCACCACGGTGCAGCCCGCGACGAGCGCCGGGGCCAGCTTGGTCATGGTGACGAACTGCGGGACGTTCCAGGGGACGACGGCCGCCACCACGCCGACCGGCTCGCGGCGGACGATCACCGGGCCGAACAGGCCGGGCCGCTCCTCCTCCTCGGGGAACGTCGCCCCGAGGCCCGCGTAGTACTTGAGCATGCCGAGCGGCTGCGGTGCCTGGGCGAGCTGGGAGAACGTGATCGGAGAGCCCATCTCCGTCGTGATGATCTCCGCCATCTCGGCCTGGCGCGCCTCGTAGATCTCCGCCAGCCGTCCCACGATCGCCGCGCGCTCGGCCATCGTCATCCGCGGCCAGGGCCCGTTGTCGAAGGCGTCCCTGGCGGCCGCGACGGCCCGGTCCATGTCGGCGGCGGTGCCGTCCGGCACGCGGCCGACGACCTCCTCGCTGTGGGGAGAGATCACCTCGATCGTGCCCGTGCCCGCGGGGGCCACCCAGTCGCCCCCGATGAACAGCGTGTCGTGCTGCAGCATGCCTGCCTCCTGATCGGGCGCGCCTTCGCGCACTCAGTCAGACCGAACCATGTTCTGCTCGGCCTTGGCAAGAGCTGCCGCGGTCCGGCCCGCGCCGGGCGGTGCGGGCCGGACCGCGGGCCCTACGGAAGCGCCCGCCCGAGCAGGTGGGCCATCGACCGCCGGACCAGGTCCGTCCGCATCGCCTGCGTCGTCGCGCCCTCCGCGCCGAAGCCGAAGTAGACCGTGTCCTTCGTGGTGATGCCCGCGCCGTCGTCGAGCGCGCGGTCGCTGCGTGCCCAGTCGTTCAGCGCGGTCGCCGACCCGGGAGGCGGCCCGGCGACGGTCCAGTCGCCCAGGTCGTCCTCGAACGAGGTCTCCGCGACGGTCGCGCCGTCGGCCTTGACGGTCATGTCGTCCAGCCACACGCCGAGGCCCTGGGTGCCCCAGTCGCTGATGTAGGAGATCGACACCTCGACCTTCTTGCCCGCGTACGCCGTCAGGTCCACCGACCACTGCTGCCAGCCGTTCGACGAGCCGGTGGCCGCGTGCCACGCGCCGGTCGTGCCGGTGGCGGTGCAGGACGACGCGCCGTCGTACGTCTGGTAGTGGGCGGTGAACGGATGGATGTCCACCCAGCCGCTGGCGCAGCTGTCGCCCGCCTCCTGCGAGGTGTGCCCGTTGGCGTCGGGCAGCGTCGTCCAGTCGTCCTGGCCCGCCGTGTGCGCCTCGACGGTCAGGAAGTCCCAGTTGGGCTCGGTGTTGTACGACGTCCAGAACGACAGCTCGCCGCTGGTCCTGCCGGTGAGGTCGATCGTCCTGGTCAGGCGCTTGTAGGACACGTCGGCCTGGCCGCTCTGCACGTCCCAGGAGCCGGTGCGCGGGCTGAACGGCGATCCCGCGCCGTACTGCCACTTGAGCGGGGCCGAGCTGGCGAACTGCGGGAACCGGTCGGCCGGCAGGACCGAGGAGGTCGTGACGAACGAGGCGGTGCGGTTCTGGTTCCCCGGCGAGTCGCCGCCGTTGAGCGTGCCGGTGAAGCCGGCGAAGGCGCCGCCCGCGCCTCGCAGCGGCAGCGTGTTCCCGCCGGAGTCCTGGCCGCCGCCCTCCACGTAGGTGTAGGCGCCCAGGTAGTACTGCACGAAGTCGTTGCTCAGCGAGAGGCACGGCGGCTTGCTCAGCGTCGTGCACTCGGGTTGCGCCGGATAGTCCGGCTCATACCAGTAGGAGCCGTTCGTGTTCTGGGCGTACAGCGCGTACTTTCCGGTGGCGAGCAGCTTGCCGCCCTCGTTGAGGTAGTCGCGGAACGCCAGCTCCAGGGCCTCGGCCAGATTGGCGGCGCTGCCGCCCGGCTGCCCGGACGCGCGGGGGATGATGTCGTCGCCGGTCTCCCAGACCACGGCCTTGTAGTGGCTGAGGACCCCGAGCGGGTGGGGCGCCTTGCGGCCGTTCTTGTCCACGTCGTACACGTCGGAGGAGTAGCCGGCCTCCGCGAGCGCCTTGGCGTAGTCGTCGGCGTACTTCGCCTCCGTGACGCCCTGGGCCGGGCTGATGCCCGTGACGTCCTCCGCCGCGACGATCAGGACCTTGCCGCCGAGGTCCGTGGCGACCTTGTAGGTGAACTCCTCGCTCTTCTCCGTGAGCGAGCGGAACCACACCTTCACGGTGTCGCCGGGTTTCGTGCCCTTGACCGTGCCCCTGAGCTGGTGGAAGTAGGTGTCGTAGCCGTCGCCGTACCGTTCCCCGCCCTTCCATTCGGAGGTCGGGACGATCTTGGTGCGGCCGCCGTTGACCTGGTAGTTGAGGAACACCGGCCCGAGCTTGCGCTTGGCGTCCACCTGCACGACCTGGTCGGTGCCGTAGCTGGCGTCGAACGCGTCCACGACGAAGTCGGGCACGGTGGTGCCGAGGTGGCTGACCGGCTCGCTCGGGTTCGGCGCCGACTTCAGGACGTCGAGCGCGAAGGGAAGCTGTTTCTCGAACTCGGCCTGCACCAGCGCCTCGTCGTCGGGGAAGACGAAGCCGCAGCCGTCGCAGCCCTCGTCCAGCTCCGGCGTCCAGGCGAGCGTGCCGTACGCCTTGTGCGCGTGGTCGGTGGTCTCGCCGTTCGTCGTGTAGAGCTCGGCGCCGACTCCGGGGTCGAAGCCGGGGACGGCCGGGTTCTCGTCGGTGCCGGTCAGCGCCAGGTAGACGGGGTCGTCCGCGGTCTTCGTCTCGACCTGCCAGCCCTCGGGATACAGCAGCAGCGGGCCGAAGGAGTGGTAGTTGACCTGCGCCTTGAAGCGCAGCCGCTTGAGCAGGCCGTCCATGGCCCGGGTCTCGGGCTCCGACGCCGGGCCGGTGCCGCGGTAGGTCTCGCTGCTGAAGACGCTGGAAGAGCCCTCCTCGTCGTACCCCCAGCGCGTGGGGAAGTTGCGGTTGGGGTCGACGCCGTCGTTGCCCGTGATCTGGCCGTCGCCGTCGTTGTCGCGGAGGTTCTTGCGCCAGAGCCGGTTGCCCTCGGTGAAGGTGAAGTCGTAGCCGTCGGGGTTGGCGACCGGTACGAACCACACCTCGGTGGTGGTCAGCAGCTTTCCGACGTCGGATTTGCCCTTGTTGGCCACCAGATACTTCAGCAGCCGCATGTCGACCTCGGTCGCGATCCACTCACGGGCGTGCTGGGTGGCCGAGTAGAGCACCGACGGCTTGACGCCGTCGGGCAGCACCCGGGCCAGCTTCGTGAGCTTCAGCGCGAGGATGTCCTTCCCTTGGAGGGTCTTGCCGATCGTCTCCAGCTTCGCGATGTCCTTGTTGGCGTCCGCGATGGATCGGAGCTGGTCGGCGATCCCGCCCTTCTCCGAGTAGGACTTCCAGACGGTGTATCCGCCGGCCGCCTGCGCCTTCGCGGCCTGCAACTGCGTCTGGCCCTGCGGGTTGCGCACCGGCTGCGGCCGGTAGCCGAGGATCTGGAGCTTCTTGAGCTCGGCGGGGGTCGCCGTCAGTTCGACGTGCTCCTTGTCGCCCGTGAGGTGCCGCTGGACGACGTCGAAGCCCTTCTGGGTCAGCGTGCCCGAGGTGCCGGGCGCGCTGTCGAGCTGGTAGAGGTCGGCTTGGTCCGCCGGGGGGAGCGGGTCGCCCTGGCCGGCCTGCGCCGGGGAGACCGGCAGCAGGAGCGCCGCGCCGAGAGCCGCGGCGGCCAGAGTCGAGACGATCTCTCGTCGGGACATCGGTGAGCCCTTCGTGGGGGGTGACGATCTCCCGAATCTCTGTCGGGGGCAAATCGCGTTCAAGTGCGGTAAGGCGACGCGTAAGTCTCGAATTGGTCACAGCGCGGGGAATTCGGCGATTGTCCGCTTTGGACCCAAGAGTTTCACCTGTTCCGGTAGCAGACGTAAAGATCGTCTTCTATAGTTTCAGGCCGAATCCGAGTGGAGGTCGCGTGCGGCGCTGGACCAAGCTGGCGGTGGTCACCACCGTGATGCTCGTCGCACCGTCCGTTTCCGGTGCGCTCACCGCGGAGGCCGAGCCGGACCAGCAGGCCAAGCTCCGCAAGCTCACCCAGGAGGCCACGGCGCTCCAGAAGGAGTACCGCGGCGAGATCCTCAGCCTGGATGACGCGAAGAGGGCCGCGCAGAAGGCGTCCAGCAGGGTCAAGAAGCTGAAGGGAGACCTGCTCGCGGCCCAGCGGCAGGTGGCCGCGTTCGCCCAGACCTCGTACATGAGCGGGGGCGCGGACGCCTCCCGGCTCTTCTCCCTGTCGGTCGACCCGAGTTCGCTGGCGACGCTGGCCTACCTGGGCACCGCCAGGACCGAGCGGCTCAACGGCGTCAAGGACCTCGTCGCCAAGCAGAGGAAGGCGGCCGCCTCGGCCGCCGACGAGATCGACAAGCTGCAGGCCCACATCAAGGAGCTCAAGTCGAGGCGCGGCGAGATCGAGCGGCTGATGGCCAAGTATGGCTTCCAGACGCCCGACGCCGGCAGCGGCCTGACGCAGCGCATGATCACCGTACGCAACGCGATCATGTCGCAGTTCCCGATGCCCTTCAGTGTGGGCTGCCTGCGGCCCGGCGACCCGGGAGAGCACGGCAAGGGCCGGGCCTGCGACTTCATGATGAGCAGCGGCGGCCGCATGCCCGACGCCGTGGCCAAGGAGCGCGGCGACGCCCTCGCGCAGTGGTGCATCCAGCACGCGAGCGAGTACGGGATCATGTACATCATCTGGCAGCAGCGCTACTACGACATGCGTACGCGTGCCGGTTGGCGGATGATGTCCGACCGCGGCGGCATCACCGCCAACCACTACGACCACGTTCACGTGTCGGTGCTCTGAGCCTCCAGGAACTTCCGCAGCCAGTGGTAGGACGCCTTCGGGGTGCGCTGCTGGGTCTCGAAGTCGACGTGGACCAGGCCGAACCGCTGGTGGTAGCCCTCGGCCCACTCGAAGTTGTCCAGCAGTGACCAGACGAAGTAGCCCCGCAGGTCCACGTCCGCCCGGCGCGCCGCCGTGATGTGGCCGTCGAGGTAGGCGATCCGCTCCTGGTCGTCCAGGCCGTCGTACGAGCAGCCGTTCTCGGTGATGTAGACGGGCGGCAGCGCGTCGCCGTACCGGGCCTTGAGGGAGTCGAGCAGTTCGCGCAGGCCGTCGGGGACGACGGGCCAGCCGAACGCGGTCAGGGGAACGCCGGAGATCTCCTCGAACCGGAACGGCAGGCCGTCCCCGCCGGGCCCGCCGATCCGGGTGGGGTTGTAGTAGTTGATCCCGAGCCCGTCGAGGGGCTGGGCGATCGTCTCCAGGTCGCCGGGCTTCACGGGGATCTCGACGCCGAACGCCGACAGATCGGGGTAGGCGCCGGTGAGGACCGGGTCGTTGAACAGCCGGTTGTGCAGGATGTCGTACGTCTCGGCGGCGGCCAGGTCCTCGGGGGAGTCCGAGGCGGGCCAGACCGGAGTGCAGTTGTTGGTGATCAGCACCTGCTCCGCGCCGGCCGCCCGCAGCGCCTGCGTGGCCAGGCCGTGCCCGAGCAACTGGTGGTGGGCCACCGGCAGCGCGTCGAACATGAGCGCCCTGCCCGGGGCGTGTATGCCCAGGCCGTATCCCTCCACCATGTGGACGAACGGCTCGTTGAGCGTGATCCACATGCGTACGCGGTCGGCCAGCCGTCCGGTCACGACGGCGGCGTAGTCGGCGAAACGGCGGGAGGTGTCACGGTTGAGCCAGCCGCCGTCGTCCTCCAGCGCCTGCGGCAGGTCCCAGTGGAAGAGCGTCGGCACGGGAGCGATGCCGCGCTCACACAGCGCGTCCACGAGACGGTCGTAGAAGTCGAGCCCGGCCTGGTTCACCGGGCCGGCGCCGGTGGGCATCACCCTCGGCCAGGCGATGGAGAAGCGGTAGGCGTTCACGCCGAGACCGGCCATCAGCGCCAC
Source organism: Microbispora sp. KK1-11 (assembly GCF_006874435.1). Taxonomy (NCBI): domain Bacteria; kingdom Bacillati; phylum Actinomycetota; class Actinomycetes; order Streptosporangiales; family Streptosporangiaceae; genus Microbispora; species Microbispora sp. KK1-11. The sequence goes on from NZ_VIRJ01000016.1 coordinate 211,746, forward strand.
GTCCTCGGGGTAACGGTGGTAGTGGTCGCAGGCCACGTCGCCCGTGTGCCCGTCACGGACCTTGCCGGGAGTGTGGGAGAAGGTGTCCCAGACAGAGGGCCCTCTGCCGTCCTCGGTGACCGCCCCTTCGATCTGGTAGGACGCGGTGGCCGTACCCCAGAGGAACATGGTGCCGCCTCTCAGTTAATATGAGGTGAACTCATGTTAGCTCGGTTGTCCGAAAAGCGGGAGAGAATGGCGGAATGACAACAGGGGGAGCGTTGCGCCGACGACCAGCACAGCGCCGCAGTCAGGAGCGGGTCGAGCGCATGCTGGACGAGTGCGCCCTGCTGCTCGACGAGGTGGGGTACGCCGCCCTGACCACCAAGGAGGTCGCCCGCCGGGCCGAGGTGCCGATCGGGACCTTCTACCAGTTCTTCACCGACAAGCAGAGCCTGGTCCGCGCGCTCGCGCTGCGGAACCTGGAGGCGTACCTGGACCGGGTCGCGTCCCGGCTGGCCGCCGCGCCGCTGTCCGACTGGACCGGCGTCGTGGACCTGGTCGTCGACGAGTTCGTGCGCATGAAGCGGACCACCCCCGGCTTCGGTGTGGTGGACTTCGGCGAGGTGCTCGCCGCTCCCGGCGGCCCCGCCCTGCCCGGCACCCAGCGGATGCTCGACGAGGCGCTGGAGAACAACGTGGTCGTCGCCGACCGCCTGCGCTCTCTCATCGTGGACCTGCTCGGCGTGGCGCCGGGCGACGGCCTGTCCCGCGCCCTCGTGGTCGCCGTCGAGGCCGCCGACGCCGTTCTCAAGCTGGCCTTCCGCGCCCACCCCGACGGCGACCCCGAGCTCATCGCCGAATGCAAACGCCTCGTCCGCCGCTACCTCTCGGACCACCTTCGCTAGGGCCTGTCTCAAAGCCTGGTGAGCCAGTCGTCTATCGCGGTTATGAGAATGGCGGCTTGGTAGCGGACGGCGAGTTTGTCGTACCTGGTTGCGATGGCGCGGTGGCGTTTGAGCCGGTTGATGCCGCATTCCACAGCATGACGGGCGCGGTAGTCGTGGGCATCGAAGGCGAAGGGTCGACCGCCGCGGCTGCCCCGCCGCAGGCGCGCGG
>NZ_VIRJ01000164.1:0-386 GCF_006874435.1 Microbispora sp. KK1-11
AAACGCCCTGCTTGATTTTGTTGAAAAAGTTGGACATGACGGGTATTCTCCTCCTTGCGTCCATGTTCTGATAAAGCCGCCGCGTCGGTCACAGCGTTTCTTCATATCCTGTCCAGTCGTTTGACTCGCTTTTATGCTATTGTATGGCTCTTCCCAATGCATTATAACTGAGCCGGGGCCGAAGGGAAAGTCCTGCCAGCGCCTTAAACCGCGTCATTCGACAACTTTTGCATTATGTTAAAAAAGAAAACTCGGCCAAACATTAGTGACATCCAAGTTGTCACCAATAAGCTGATACAATGATTCTACAGCGTGAAGAGGTGAAAAACATGAACCGTATGGACCGCCTGATGGCGATACTCATCGCGCGTCAGCAGGGAAATCAG
>NZ_VIRJ01000165.1:0-384 GCF_006874435.1 Microbispora sp. KK1-11
CATTTTCGCTGTACCTCCGTGTCCTACATCGTTGTATAGAACGATTATACCACGAAATTACAACGAGAGAGCCGCTTCAGACGCGTTCAGGTACGATAGGTATCCGAAAGCTTGAAACGGCTCAGTTCGTTCATTATTTAACGTTGAATTTCGCTGACTCAAACGTACCGACGTATTTGCGCTTTCCTGAATCCGAATAGCAGTCGATCTGAATAACGTAGGTGCCTTTGCCGGTCTTGCTGCGGATCGATTTCGCACTAAACGACTTCAGCGGCGTTGATGTCTTGAAGCTTCCGCGTTGTAACAAGCCGGTTTCAGTCATCCCGCCGCCGCTGCGCTTTTTATAAACGCCGGCCGTGTAGTACAGCGTTGAGCCGCCTTTCT
>NZ_VIRJ01000166.1:0-383 GCF_006874435.1 Microbispora sp. KK1-11
ACGCGGATGCCGGCCATGACCGCCTCGAACTGTGGGGCATCGCCCCGCTGTCCGGCGGTCAGTACCAGCGACAGCAGCCGCCGGCCCTGCTCGCAGGCCAGGTGCAGCTTGGTCGACAGGCCACCGCGTGAGCGTCCCAGCGCGTGGTCGGCCGGCTCGGTGCTGACTCCGCCCGGCGGTTCGGCCTGCAGGCAGGGCTTACGCGGCGCGCCTGCCGCGTGCTGGTGGGCCCGCACGATGGTGGAATCGACCCCGACCTGCCAGGTGATCAGTTCGGCGGCATCAGCCAGGGCCTGCAGCCCGGTGAGGATCTTCTGCCAGACACCGGCACGCTGCCAGCGGCGGAACAGGGCGTACACCGCCTGCCAGGAGCCGTAGCACTC
>NZ_VIRJ01000167.1:0-382 GCF_006874435.1 Microbispora sp. KK1-11
GTAACTATGCCCTCGAGGCATGGTCCGACGCGCTGCGCATGGAGCTGCGCCACAGCGGTATTCAGGTCAGCCTGATTGAACCGGGCCCGATCCGCACCCGCTTTACCGATAACGTCAACCAGACGCAAAGCGATAAGCCCGTAGAAAATCCGGGCATCGCCGCCCGCTTTACCCTCGGGCCGGAGGCGGTGGTGGAAAAAGTGCGCCATGCTTTTACCAGCGATAAACCAAAGCTGCGCTATCCGGTCACCCTGGTCACCCACGCGGTGGCGATGCTTAAGCGCCTGCTGCCTGCCCGCGCGATGGACAAAATTATCCACGGCTGAGTTGAAGCGCGGAATGCCGCCCCCATGTAAAACAGAAATCGACTAACGAGAAATGC
>NZ_VIRJ01000168.1:0-380 GCF_006874435.1 Microbispora sp. KK1-11
CAGTCATCGATCTTGACGTACAGTGCGGTGAGAAGGGTGTTGATGTCTGTCGTCACAAACGGATCATCGACACCCTTCGCCCTTTCCCACAGCCCGCCTCACAGCGACTTAGGACTTACTCGTCTAGCACTCCGGTGACACCTCGCGATCTTCGCGGTTGAACCGATCCAGCAACCGGGCGGCCGTCAGACGTCGCCCGTGGCGACGGCCCTCAGGGGTGCGATGCGCGTCCCTGAGGGCCGTCGTGGTGGTGTCAGGGGGTGGTGAGGTCGAAGCGGTTGACGGTGACCGCGCCGCCCAGGGATTGGGTGGCGTAGTTGAAGATGGCGAAGCGGTAGCCCATGAAGAACTGCCAGGCGTTGCCCATGGTGAAGGCGGGC
>NZ_VIRJ01000169.1:0-380 GCF_006874435.1 Microbispora sp. KK1-11
TTCTCCTTCAGCCGGCCGCTGTGCACGGTTGCGATGCGGTCGACCATCGCCGCCCGGCCTCCACCGACGTCGATGGAGAACGCCGTCAACGCGCTGGCCATGTCGGCGGCTTCGACGTATGCGGTGAGCACGTTGTCGCCGTAGAGGGTGTGGTAGAAGTCGCCGGATACGACGAGACGTACCTCTTCGCGGTCGCCGAGCTGGACCGTCCAGAGTTCCCCGAACCGGTGGCTCACGCGGCGGCCCCGCCCTGCTTGTCCTTCAGATGGGCACGGATGTCGTCGTTCAGAGCGGCCTCGTCGGCCTCCTGGGCGGCGATCGCGGGGGAGCCGTAATACGCGGCGCGCGCGGACTGGTCGTGGGATGCGGCGAGCTCGCGC
>NZ_VIRJ01000170.1:0-377 GCF_006874435.1 Microbispora sp. KK1-11
CGAGCCGTTGTCGTTGGCGGGGTCGGTGGTGGTGGAGGGGTCGTTGCATGGGTTGTTCGAGCGGTGGGTGGGGGTGTCGCCGGATGCGGTGGCGGTGGTGGGTGAGGGGGTGGAGTGGTCGTATCGGGAGTTGGATGAGCGGGCGTGTGGGGTGGCTGCTCGTCTTCGGGGGTTGGGGGTGGGTGCGGAGTCGTTTGTGGGGGTGTGTCTGGATCGGTCGCCGTGGTGGGTGGCGGTGTTGCTGGGGGTGTTGAAGGCGGGGGCGGCGTATGTGCCGCTGGATCCGGTGTATCCGGTGGAGCGGCTGGAGTTCATGGCGGCCGATGCCGGTGTGGTGGCGGTGGTGTCGTCGGTGTCGGTGGATGAGCGGGTTCGGG
>NZ_VIRJ01000171.1:0-376 GCF_006874435.1 Microbispora sp. KK1-11
TTGAAGGCGGGGGCGGCGTATGTGCCGCTGGATCCGGTGTATCCGGTGGAGCGGCTGGAGTTCATGGCGGCCGATGCCGGTGTGGTGGCGGTGGTGTCGTCGGTGTCGGTGGATGAGCGGGTTCGGGGGGCGATGCCGGCTCCGGTGGTGCTGGTCGACGACCTCCTGGCCGGTGACGTGCCGGCCGGTGACGTGCTGGTCGATGACGTGGAGGAGGTGGGCGGGCCTGGCGGGGTGGGTCCCGGTTCGGCGGCGTATGTGATTTATACGTCGGGGTCGACGGGGCGGCCGAAGGGGGTGGTGGTCTCGCATGGCAACGCGGTGGGGTTGTTGCGGTCGGCGGGGCGTGAGCTGGGGTGTGGCCGGGGGGATGTGT
>NZ_VIRJ01000172.1:0-359 GCF_006874435.1 Microbispora sp. KK1-11
TCGTCGACGGTCATCGCGCCCTCGTGGGGACGCCGGGACAGGTCGATGCCGAGCTCCTCCGCCGCGCGGAAGACGTCCTCGTCGGTGTCCCTCATCTCGATCGACATGCCGTCGCTCGACAGAACCTCGACGTTCAGACAGAGCGACTGCATCTCCTTGATGAGAACCTTGAAGGACTCGGGAATGCCCGCCTCGGGGATGTTCTCGCCCTTGACGATGGCCTCGTAGACCTTCACTCGGCCCAGCACGTCGTCGGACTTGATCGTCAGCAGCTCCTGCAGCGCGTACGCCGCGCCGTAGGCCTCCAGCGCCCACACCTCCATCTCGCCGAAGCGCTGGCCGCCGAACTGCGCCTTACC
>NZ_VIRJ01000017.1:0-195101 GCF_006874435.1 Microbispora sp. KK1-11
TGGCCACCCCCGCCCAACGACGAGCCATCTACACCCGCTACGCCACCTGCTGGATCGACGGCTGCCCACTACCCGCCACCATGTGCCAGATCGACCACGCCGACAACTGGAGCACCGGCGGCCTCACCAACCTCAAACTGCTCGGACCCGCCTGCCAATTCCACAACCGCGACCGCTACCGCCACCCCGACCGCTACACCCGCCGCAAGACCGGCACCGACCGCTGGGCCTTCACCTACCAGCCGAGCCAGATCAGGCGGCTGCGAATCTAGATGCGGTCAGGCCGAATCCGGCCGGTCGCTCCGATCACTCCGGCCGCGACGGGAGGATGCGGTGGGCCGGCTCAGAGCCAGTCGCCGTTCTGGCCGACGGCGAGCAGGCGGTTCATGGTCTCCGGGGACCAGGTGCGGTCCGGCACGCGGTGGACGGCCCGGGACCTGCGCTGGGAGTCAAGGTCGGGGAAGAGGGCGAGCGAGACCTGCCGCGCGGCGTCGACCACGAGCGGGGCCACCTTCTCCAGCGGCGTGCGGGCATCGCCCACCAGGGAGATGCTGGCCACCGGCCCTTCGTGGCCGCGCACCGCCGCGGCGACACAGGAGATGTCGGGGAAGCACTCCCCCCGTTCGAAGGCGAGCCCGCGGCGCTGCCGGATGCGGTTGAGCTCCTGGTGCAGCGTGCCGATGTCACCGATCGTCCGGTTGGTCAGACGGCTGATGTGCCCATCGATGAGCGCCTCGACCTGCTCGGGCTCCAGCCAGGCGAGGATCGCCTTGCCGAGCGCGGTGCAGTGGGCCGGGGCCCGGCCGCCGACGCGTGACGGCACCGACAGGGCGAACCGGCCGCCGACCTTGTCGAGGTAGAACACCTCGGCGCCGTCGAGCACGGCGAGGTGGACGACCATACCGGTCCTGATCTGCAGGTTGTGCAGCAACGGCGCGGCGGCCTCCCGGATCTCGCCGTGACTGCCGTCCCGGCCGCCGAGCCCGAGCGCCCGCTTGCCCAGGCTGTAGCCGAACGACGTGTGGTCCAGCCAGTTCAGCCGTACGAGCTGGTCGAGGATGCGATGAGCCGTCGAGCGCGGAAGGTGCGTGCAGCGAGCCACGTCCTCGAGCGTGAGGCGGGTGGAGCGACCGGTGAACGCGTCCATGATCAACGTCATCCGTTCGACCATCGACGGCGGCAGCTCTCGTCGAGCGGGCGCCGTCGCCTCGTGCTCGGCACGGAGAGCGGTCATCACACCTCCCAAAACTGAAATGAATTCTTGCTTCGGAATGTAGCAACGCATCACGCCCCTGGGAAGGGGGGAAGAGTCATCCCGTTCTGCTGCCTCGTGTCCGGTTCCGGTCAGCGGGACGAGCGGCGGCTCGGGTGTCGGCCTCCACTAGAAAGATTTCTGCGAAGCATGGTGCTAATGGGGAGGTGCGCCGGTGCGGATCGGCATCGTCAGTCCTGTCGTGGTCCGGCTGCCCGGGGTCCACTCCGAGTGGGAACGCGAGGCCGCCGTGCACGACCTGGCCCGGATCGCGGAGACCGCCGACCGGCTGGGCTACCACCACCTCACCTGCAGCGAGCACGTGGCCGTCCCGGCCGGCGTCGCCGCCGAGCGCGGCGCCGTCTACTGGGATCCGCTCGCGACCTTCGGCTACCTCGCGGCGCGCACCCGCCGGATCCGGCTGGTCACACAGGTGCTGGTGCTGGGCTACCACCACCCTCTCGCGATCGCCAAGCGGTACGGCACGCTCGACCGCGTCAGCGGCGGGCGGCTCACGCTGGGCCTCGGCGTGGGCAGCCTCAAGGAGGAGTTCGACCTGCTCGGCGTGCCGTTCGAGGGCCGGGGGGCGCGGGCCGACGAGGCGATCGCGGCGCTGCGCGCCGCGCTGTCGCAGGGGGAGCCGGAGTTCCACGGCGAGTTCTACGACTTCTCCGGGTTCGTGGTGGAGCCGCACGCTGTGCAGCCCCGGGTGCCGCTGTGGATCGGCGGGCGCACCCCGCGCTCGCTGCGCCGCGCGGCGACGTACGGCGACGGGTGGGTGCCGTTCGGACTGCCCCTGGAGACACTCGCGTCGATGGTCCGCGAGGCGGACCTGCCGGACGCCTTCGACGTCGTGCTGGCGGCGGGCCGGCCGGTGGATCCCCAGGCAGCCCCGGACGCCGCGCGGCACGCGCTGGAGCGGGTGCGCGACGCCGGTGCGACCGTCGCCGGCGTCACCGTCGCCGCGACCTCTGCGGACCACTACCGGGAGCAGTTGGAGGCGCTGCACGACCTCGCCGCCGCGATGGGCGTCGACTTGGGGAGGACCGATGGCTGACACGGCGACGACCGGGACCGACATCGGACGGCGGCTGGCCCGCCTGGAGGAGCGGACCCGCGCGCTGGAGGACGAGCGGGAGGTGACCCGGCTCATCCTCTCCTACGGCCCGCTGGTGGACAGCGGCAGCGCGGACGCCGTCGCCGGCCTGTGGGACGCGGACGGCGTGTACGACGTGGACGAACTGCTCATGCGCGGGCAGGATCAGATCGCGGCGATGGTGCGCTCCGACGCCCACCAAGGATGGATCGCGGGCGGCTGCGCGCACTTCGTCGGTCCGCCGCGCGTGACCCTCGCGGGCGACGACGCGACCGCGCTCTCCTACTCCCTGATGGTCACGCACGGGGACGGCGGGTTCGTGCTCCGCCGGGCGACGGCCAACCACTGGACGCTGCGCCGCACGGACGCCGGATGGCGGATCGTCACCCGCACCGCCCGCGTACTGGACGGCCGCCCCGAGTCCCCCGCCCTGCTCGCGAGCGGCGTCTCCGCTCCTGTGACGGACGGAGAGCGGGCATGACGGACGACGACCGGCGGCAGATCGTCGAACGGCTCGCCGCGTTCGCCGCGGCGCTCGACCGGCGCGACTGGGACGCGGTCGCGGCCGCCTTCACCCCGGACGCCACCGGCTACCGCCGCACGGGCCGGGCGGAGATCGTCACCACGATCCGGGCGCACCTCGGCGGCTGCGGCCCCTCGCAGCACCTGCTGGGCAACCACCGCGTCGAGATCGACGGCGACCGCGCCAGGTCGCTGACGTACGCGCGGGTCTACCACCAGGGCGCCGGGGCGTACGAGGGCCGCTTCTACGAGTGCTTGGGCGAATACGACGACCGCTGGGAGCGCACGCCCGAGGGCCGGCTGCTCGCGTCCCGGGTGTTCGACATGACGATGGCGGCCGGCGACTTCGGCGTTCTCCAGCCCGGCTGAGCCCCCGTGCCGCTCGGTAGGGTGGGGGCATGCTTTGACGCCTGCCCGGTGATCGGGCTCCTCTTCGGTTCTCCTTCGTTCATCACGGCTGACTACGAACACGGCTGACCGCGAAGGAGAATCAATGACCACCTCATCCCGCATCGACGTTCCCGGCGCGTTCGCCGCCTCCTACGGCGCGCACGGCGCCGAGGAGCGCGCCTGGATCGCCGAGCTGCCCCGTCTGGGCGGCGAGTTCCTGGAACGCTGGAGGCTGCGGCCCGACGGCCGGGCGGCCCACGGCATGGCGTCGCTGGTCCTGCCCGTGCTCCGGGCCGACGGGACACCCGCCGTGCTCAAGCTTCAGCGGCTGCGCGAGGAGACCGCCGGCGCGGCCGCCGGACTGCGGGCGTGGAACGGCGACGGCGTCGTGCGCCTGCTCGACCATGACGAGCCGAGCGGCACGCAGTTGCTGGAACGGCTCGACGCGGGCCGGCCCCTGTCCTCGGTGGCCGACGACGTCGCGGCCCTGCGGATCCTGGCCGAACTGCTGGCCCGCCTGACCGCGGTGCCCGCGCCCGAGGGCGTGCGGGGGCTCGCCGCGGTCGCCGCCGCCATGCTCGACCAGGTCCCGCGGGCCGTACGCGCGCTGCGCGAGCCGGGCGAGCGGCGGCTGGTGCGCGTCTGCGCGTCCGCCGTGGCCGAACTGGCCGGCGAACCCGGCGACCGCCTGCTGCATTGGGATCTGCACTACGACAACGTCCTCGCCGGGGAGCGGGAACCCTGGCTCGCCATCGACCCGGAACCGCTGGCCGGCGACCCCGGATTCGAGCTGCTGCCCGCCTTGGACAACCGGTGGGACGAGGTGGCGGCCACCGGCGACGTCGCCCGCGCGGTGCTCCGCCGCTTCGACCTGCTGACCGAGGTCGTCGGTCTCGACCGGAGGCGGGCGGCCGGCTGGACCCTCGGCCGGGTGTTGCAGAACGCGCTGTGGGACGTCGACGACGGCAAGACGGCGCTGGACGCCGTGCAGGTCGCCATCGCCACGGCCGTGCTCACCCGGTGGGGATGAGCCGGACGCGCGTTTCAGGGGTGGTCGGGCATATTGGTCCAGCCCTTGCCGTCGGCGCGGCCGTACCAGCCGGAGGCGGCGAGCGTGCCGCCGTCCACCGGGATGGTGTGGCCGGTGACGAACCGCGCCTCGTCGGAGGCGAGGAACTCCACGACGGCGGCGTAGTCGTCGGGCTCGCCGAACCGGCCGAGCGGCACCCACAGCGGGATCAGCCCGGCATCGCGTCCGCGCAGCATCGCGCTCGCCGGGGTCTGCTCGGTGTCGGCCAGGTCGGGCGCGATCGCGTTGACCCGCACGCCGTAGCGGCCGACCTCCACGGCGAGGCTCTTGGTGAAGGCCGACACCCCCGCGTTGTACGCGGAGTAGACGGCGTGGCCGGGGATGCCGCGGAAGGCCTCCACGGTGGAGTTGTTCACCACGCAGCCGGAGCCCTGCTCGACCATCACCGGCAGGATGGCGTGGGTCAGGGTGAACACGTGCCGCAGGTTCAGCTCGTACAGGCGCTGCCACTGCGCGGGGGTGCTGCGCAGGAACGTCCTGGACGCGGGGCGGAAGTCGCCCACGTTGTTGACCAGCACGTCCACCCGGCCGCCGCCCGCGTCGAGCGCGGCGTCCCGCACGCGGTCGGCCGTCTCCTCGTCGCTCGCGTCGCCGATCACCGTGACGCAGCGCCCCCCGGCGGCCTCGATGGCGCGGCGGGTCCGCTCGGCCGCCTCGGCGTCGATGTCGTTGAGCACCACCAGGTCGCCCCGGCGGGCGAGCCTGCGGCTGACCGCGCCGCCGATGCCCAGCGCGCCGCCGGTCACCACAGAGACAGTCACCACAGGGACGGTCATGGCTCTCCCTCCCGGCCGCGTACGCGCCGCACCGGCCTGGTCTCGATCCAGTCGATCCGCACCTCGCGGCGGGCGATGCGCCAGGCGCCGTCGAGCCGCCGGTAGGTGTCGGCGTACCTCAGGTGCCAGACCAGGTCCGACGGCCCGTCAGCTCGTTCGGACAAGTGGTGGGCCACACAGGCCACCGCGCCCGTGGCGGTGCCGGGCTCAGGACCGGGGTCGACGACCTGCCCGGCGAGCGCGTGGAAGGTCATGGTGAGGCTCTCCAGCGCGGTCATCGCGGCGGCGATCTCCTCGTGGCCCGTACGCGTGAGAACCGGGCCGAGCGCGCGCGGCGGGTCCGGCAGCACGAGCACCCCGTCCGGGGTGAACAGGCCGGTCAGGCGCGCGGTGTCGCGCTCGTCGGCGTACAAGGCGTACCGCGCCACGAGGTCGGCCAGCGCGGCGGCGTCGGCCGCCGTCACATCGCTCATCTCGCCTTCAGCCCGAGGCGAGCGGCGCAGGCCGACAGTTCCTCCGTGACCGCCGCGAGGTCGGCCGTCGGCGTGGGCGACAGCAGGATCCGGCCGGCTCCCAGCGCGGCCAGCGAGGCGGCCTTCTCCGGGGTGATGCGGGAGACCATGTGGCCGAGGGTGAGCTCCAGCGCCTCGGGGTCGCGGCCGCACGCCTCCGCCTCGGCGCGCATCACGCCGAGCAGGCGGCGCAGGTCGTCTCCCACGACGCCCAGCGGCTGGAAGCCGTCGCCGAGGCGTCCGGCGCGGCGGGCCGCGGCGACGCTGTGCCCCCCGATGTGGAGGGGCACCGCGCCGCGGACCGGCTTGGGATAGGTCATCGCGCCGTCGAAGTCGAAGAACTCGCCGTGGTGGCCGACCCCGTCCGGGCCGCCACCCGCCCACAGCGCGCGCATCACGCGGATCTGCTCGTCGGCCCGTCGGCCGCGAGTGGCGAAGTCGGCGCCGCAGGCCTCGATCTCCTCCTTCATCCAGCCCATCCCGACGCACACCCGCAGGCGGCCTCCGGACAGCGCGTCCACGGTCGCCAGGCGCTTGGCCAGCACGACCGGGTGATGGTTGGGCAACACCAGGACGCCGGTGGCCAGCCCGATCTCGCTCGTACGGCCGGCCAGGAAGGCGAGCAGGTCGAGCGGGTCGGGGATGTCGCAGTCGTCCGGCAGCTCCATCCGGCCGGAGCTGTCGTAGGGATAGACGCTGGAGTAGCGGCTCATCACGACCGTGTGCTCGACCACCACGACGGACTCGAACCCGCATGCCTCGGCATGCCGGGCGAAGCCGGCGATCCACTCGGGGTCGGCGGTCGTGTCCGCCGCCACGGGGGCCTGCACGGCGTATTTCATCGCTCCGCTCACGCGGGGACGCTATCGGCGCGGCCCGGGGCGGGATCGGACCGCTCCCGATGACCGGGACGCGCCCCCACCCGCGCCGTTACCTGTTCGTGACCTTGATAGCCTGCCTGCTCCGTAGGCCAGCGGAGTAGGCCGGCGGACGGTGCGTGGATCGGGGACCTGATGGGGGAAAGACGGCGGCTGCGTCTCAACGCGCCGCTGGACACGGCCGGGATCGTCCTCGCCGCCACCTTCTTCTCCCTGTCCCTCACGCCGTCGTTGCTGCCCCGGCCCTGGACGCTGCAGGGGATCATCGCGGGCGTGCTCACCGCCACCGGATACCTGGCGGGAGTGTTCGCCGGCGCACTCATGCGCCCGGTCGCGGCCCGGCTCCCGGCGAAGTGGCGCGCGGCGTGGAACCGCAAGGGACGGCGGCGGGTCCGGCGCCTGGTCGCGACGTTCGGCTGCGGTCTCGGCGCGGCCTCGCTGGTGCTGGGCGTGCGGGCGCAGCGGGACATCTACGTGCTGATGGGGCTGGACCCGCCGGAACGGCTCAACTACATCGGCGTCCCGCTGATCGCGGCGGCCCTGTTCCTCGTCCTGCTGGCCGCCGCCCGGGCGCTGCGGATCGCGGCGCGGGCGCTGGGCCGCCTCCTGGGGCGGTGGTTCCCCGCGACGGCCGCGCAGTTAGCCGCGGGGCTCGGGGTGGGCGTGCTGGCCGTCTTCCTGACCGACGGGATCCTCACCGAGGCCCTGCTCAAGGGGGCCGACCGCAGCTTCGCCGCGATCAACACCGAGACCGCCCCCGGCATCACCCCGCCGACGGCCGCCACGCTGTCGGGCAGCCCCGCCTCGCTCGTCTCCTGGGCGTCCCTCGGCCTGGAGGGCCGCGCCTTCGTCGCGGACGCGCCGACGGTGGGCGAGCTGAGCCGCTTCAGCGAGCGGCCCGCCGTCTCCCCGATCCGGGTCTACGCGGGGCTCGACTCCGCCGAGACCACACGCCAAAGGGCCGCCCTGGCCGTACGGGAACTGGAGCGGACCGGCGCGTTCGGCCGCAGGGTGCTCTGCGTGATCACGACGACCGGCACCGGCTGGGTGGACCCGCAGGCGGCCGCCGCCCTGGAGTTCATGTACGGCGGCGACACCGCGCTGGTCTCCATGCAGTACTCCTACCTGCCGAGCTGGCTGTCGTTCCTGGTGGACCGCGAGCGGGCCAGGGCGGCCGGGCGCGAGCTGTTCGACCAGGTGTACGCCCGCTGGTCGGCGCTGCCCGCCGGTCACCGGCCCAAGCTGCTGGTCTTCGGGGAGAGCCTGGGGGCGTTCGGCGCGGAGTCGGCGTTCGGCGGCGACCGGGACCTGCGTGAGCGCACCGACGGCGCGCTGTTCGTCGGGCCGCCGGACAGCAGCGCGCTGTGGCGGCGGCTCGTCGACGGCCGCGACCCCGGCAGCAGGGAGGCGCTGCCCGTCTATCGGAACGGCGAGACCGTGCGCTTCGCCAACCGTCCCTCGGACCTGGATCTCCCCGCGTCACCGTGGAACGCGCCGCGGGTCGTCTACCTCCAGCACCCCTCCGACCCGATCGTGTGGTGGACGCCCCGGCTCGTCCTCGCCCGGCCCGACTGGCTGGAGGAGCGGCGCGGCGACGACGTGCTGCCCTGGATCCGGTGGTATCCGTTCGTGACGTTCTGGCAGATCACGGCCGACCTGGTGTTCTCCCTCGACGCGCCGCCGGGGCACGGGCACGACTACGACGGCGAGGTGATCGCCGCGTGGGCGCGGATCGCGCCGCCGGACGGGTGGGACGACGCGCGGACCGCGGCGCTGACCACGCTGTTCGCGAAGCGTACGTCCGGGTCAGACGCCGGATGAACCACACAGTGAGTCGAGCCAGCCGGTCAGCCGGGCCCCCTCGCGCGTCATGATCTCTGGATCACGCAGGGCGTTGGCCAGCAGCGACATGCCCTGGTAGGCGCCCACCAGGGTCAGGGCGAGGCCGTCGGGCTCGGGCAGGCCGAGCTCGCGGAACTGTCGCTCGACCCAGTCGAGCAGCAGCCGGATGACCCTGCCCGCCTCCGTGTCCAGGCCGCCCTCGTCTCGTTTGTCCAGCTCGGCGGCGAGCGTGCCGGTCGGGCAGCCGTACCGGGCTGCGAGGTCGCGCTGGCCGACCCACATCTCCACCAGGCCCTTGAGCCGCTCCCGGGGGTCCGGCAGGCGCTCCAGCCGTTCGGTGAGATCCCGCAGGTGGCGGGCGTGCTCGGCCAGCGCGGCGGCGACGAGCTCGTCCTTGGTCTTGAAGTAGTAGTACACGTTGCCGACCGGCACGTCGGCCGCGCGGGCGATGTCGGCGATGGTGGTGCGCTCCGCGCCCTGCTGGTGCACCACCTGCGCGGCCGCCGCCATGAGCCGCTGCCGCTTGGCGCCGGCGGCCCTCACCCGGGCACTCGTCGAGTCAGTCACCTGACTAACTATAGGAGGGCCGGGCCCGCGGCCGTACACCGCCGGGCCCGGCGCGACCTTTACCAGTTGGCCGGCAGCCCCGGGGTGGTGGGCGGCAGGGGGCGGTTCTTCGGGTGGATGACGTACACGATCCCGCCGCTGCCGGTGCTGCGCAGCCAGACGTTCTCGAAGTTGGCCCGCGGGTAGACGTGGCGGACCGCGTCGTTGTCCGGTGAGGCGGGGTCGTTGGCGATCACGTCACCGTCGGCGGTGAAGCCGATGATGACCATGAGGTGGCCGTTGGTGCTGTATCCCGCGCCGGGCAGTTCCTCGGCCTTGAACGACTGCGAGGTGACGACCGGGATGCCGGCCCGGATCAGCCGCTCCATCTCGGTCAGCGAGCGGAGCCGGGTGACGAATCCCTCAAGACCGTACCGTCCCGCGTAGGCCGCGTTGAACGGCCAGTTGCCCGCCCCCTCGTACGCGTAGTCGTAGGTGTACCGGGCGGCGTAGTCGACCTCGGGGTTGGGGTCGGAGGGGTCCACCCAGGAGGTGTCCTGCTTGCTGGGCCACTTGCCCCAGTAGCCGAGGACCATGGTGGTCGAGGTCGGGCTGCACCACGCCTCTCCCCCGCCGTCCCACTCGGGGTAGTGGCCCTCATGGACGTTCTGCGAGCGGCGGGGCACGGGCAGCTCGACGCCCCAGGCGGCGCCGCCGGGGCTGACCGGGACGGTCGCCCGGTCGGGCACGGCGGAGGCCATCGCGCCGAGTTCGCGCACGACCGGCTTCACGGCCGAGCCGGGCGCGCGGTACAGCGTGACGCGCAGCTGGTAGGAGGTGATCGCCTTGCCCGCCGCGGCCACGAACGTGTCCACGGACACGGTGCCGTCTGCGTCCCGCTGCCCGGACAGCGACGTGCGGCGGATGTCCTCGTCGCCGTACGCCCAGCGGCCGAGCACGTACCACTTCGTCTGCCCGGCGGGGTGGCGGCCGCGCATCTCGACCTGCAGCCAGCTGCCGGCGGGCACGTCGGCGTTCCAGGAGGCCACCAGCTCTGTGGCGGCGAACCCGATGGGCCGCTCGGGGCCGGTCCACCGGGCGTACTCCCAGGTCTTGGTGCCGAGTGCGTCGCTGTAGGAGATCGTGCCCACGGGAGCGGCGAAGGACAGGGTGTTGCCCGCCTTCACGCCCTCCCGCAGGCCGGGGCCGAAGTGGGCCCGCTGGTAGACGACGTCGACGGCGGACGGCGGGGGTTTGGTCACGGCCTCGGCGGCCGTGGAGGTGACAGTGAGGGAGGAGGTCATCAGAAGGGCGGACAGGAACGCGGTCAGCACGCGCATGGCTCACCTCGGGGTCTCGTCGGCGCCCTCGACGGTAGAGACCGCGGCCCGTCCGGCACATCGGCAGGAATACGTATCCGCTACCGGGGTTCGCGGGGCAGGCCCAGCACGCGCTCGCTGATGATGGTGCGCTGGATCTCGTTCGAACCCGCGTAGATGGTGTCGGACCGGGAGAACAGGTAGAGCCGCTGCTCGTCGCTCAGGTCGTACGGCGGGCCGTCGGCGACCATGCCGGCCGCGCCGAGCACGTCCATGGCCAGCTCGCCGAGCTCGCGGTGCCACACGCCCCACACCAGCTTGGAGATGGACGATTCCGGGCCGGGCGCGCCCGCCGCGATGCCGGCCATCGTGCGCACCGCGTTGAGCCGCATGACCTCCAGGCCGATCCAGGAGCGGACGAGCCGGTCGCGCAGCAGGGGGTCGCCGACGGCGCCTGTCCTGCGAGCCAGCGCGATGATCGCCTCCAGCTCGCGGCGGAAACCCACCTGCTGGCCGAGCGTGGCCACACCGCGCTCGAAGCCGAGCGTCGCCATGGCGATCTTCCAGCCGTCGCCGGGGGCGCCCACGATGTTCGCCGCGTCCGTCACCGCGCCGTCGAAGAACACCTCGTTGAACTCGCTCGTCCCGGTCATCTGGACGATCGGCCGGATCTCCACTCCGTCCTGCCGCATGGGCACGAGCAGGTAGGACAGGCCGTGGTGACGCGCCGAGCCCGGCTCGGTGCGGCAGACCACGAAGCACCAGTCGGCCTCCATGGCCAGGGAGGTCCACACCTTCTGGCCGGTGACCCGCCAGCGGTCGCCGTCCATCTCGGCGCGGGTCTGCACGTTGGCCAGATCGGAGCCGGCGTTCGGCTCGGAGTAGCCCTGGCACCACAGCTCCCGCGCGGCCACGATCGGCGGCAGGAAGCGGGCGCGCTGCTCGTCGGTGCCGAACGCGATGATCGTCGGGCCGAGGAGGTTCTCGCCGATGTGGCCGACCCGGGCGGGCGCGCCGGCCAGCGCGTACTCTTCGTGGAAGACGACCTGCTCCTCGACGCTCGCGCCCCGCCCGCCGTACTGCTCGGGCCAGCCGAGACAGGTCCAGCCGGCCTCGGCCATGTGCCGCTCCCAGGCCAGCCGCACGTCGAACGCCTCGTGCTCGCGGCCGGGCCCGCCCAGCCCCCGGGCGCCGGCGAACTCGCCCGACAGGTTGTCCTCCAGCCAGGCCCGCACCTCTGCCCTGAACGTCTCGCTCCTGTTCACCTCTGAAACTCTACCAAACAGTTGTTAGAATGACTGTTATGTTCACCACCGAGGAGCAGGAGGAGCTGCGGCGCACCGTCCGCGCCCTGCTCGAGCGCAATCCCCCGGCCCGCCCTGGGCCCGACGCGACGCCGGAGTACGACGAGACCGTCTGGCGGCTGCTCGCCGACCAGGTGGGGGCCTTCGGCCTGGCCGTCCCCGAAGAGCACGGCGGGGCGGGCTTCTCGTACGCCGAGGCCCACGTGGTGTGCGAGGAGCTGGGCCGCGCACTCGCCGCGGTGCCCTACCTGGGCTCGGCCGTCCTCACCGCCGACGCGCTGCTGACATGCGGCGCGACCGCCGACCTGCCCGGCATCGCCGACGGCACCCGCGTCGGCGCGCTGGCCTGGGCCGAGCGCGGGACGTGGGACCCGGAGGCGATCCGCGCCCGCGTGGCGGACGGCCGGCTCACCGGCGTCAAGGAGCACGTGCTCGACGGCGCACGCGCCGACCTGTTCCTCGTGCCCGCCGCCACCCCCGAGGGCGGTCTCGGCGTATACGCGGTCGAGCCCGCTGCTCGGAACATGATGGACGGGGGCGTCCGGATCGAGCCGTTGGTGACGCTGGACCGGACCCGGCCGCAGGCGCGCGTGGTCTTCGACGGCGCCCCGGCGCGGCTGCTGACCGCCGACGGGCACCGCGCGCTGGAGCGCCTGCTCGCCGTGGCGGCGACCGCGCTGAGCGCCGAACAGCTCGGCGGGGCGTCGCGCTGCCTGGAAATGACGCTGGAGTACGTGAAGACCAGGGAGCAGTTCGGCCGCCCGATCGGCTCGTTCCAGGCGGTCAAGCACCGCCTGGCCGACCTGTACGTGCTGGTCGAGTCGGCCAGGTCCGTCAGCTACGACGCGGCCCGCGCGCTCGCCGAGGACGCCGCCGACCTGCCGGTGCGGGCCGCGGCGGCGCAGGCGTACTGCGCCGAGGCGTTCTCCACTGTGGCGGCCGACACCATCCAGCTGCACGGCGGCATCGGCTTCACCTGGGAGCACGAGGCGCATCTGTACTTCAAGCGGGCCCACTCGGCGGCGAAGCTGTTCGGCGACGCCGCCTGGCACCGTGCCCGCCTCGCCCCCGCCGTACTCGGCGTCTGACCGGGCCGGATCCGGCGGTGCCGGCGTTGGCCATTCCGCGTCGACGCCTCAGACCCGCTGGATGATCGCGCCGGTGGCCAGCGCGCCGCCGGCGCAGATGGCGACCATCGCCGTCTCCTGGTCGCGCCGCTCCAGTTCGGCCATCGCGGCGGCGACGAGGCGGATGCCGGTCGCCCCGACGGGGTGACCGATCGCGATCGCGCCGCCGTTGACGTTGAGCCGGTCCGGATCGACACCGTGGACCTGCGCGAACGACATGGGAACCGAGGCGAACGCCTCGTTGACCTCGAAGAGGTCGATGTCGGAGATCTTCATGCCGGTGCGGGCGAGCAGCTTCTCCGCCGCCCTGACCGGGCCGTCGAGCAGGAACTCGGGCTCCGCGCCGACCAGGCACTGCGCCACGATGCGGGCGCGCGGGCGCATCCCGAGCTCACGGGCCCGCTCCTCGTCCATCAGCACGGCCGCGCTCGCGCCGTCGGAGATCTGCGAGGCGGTGCCCGCGGTGTGCAGGCCGCCCTCCAGGATCGGCTTGAGGCCGGCCAGCGCCTCCATGCTGGTCTCGCGCAGCCCCTGATCCCTCGTGACGGCGGCGGGCCCGTCGTCGCCGGGCAGGTCGGCGGGCAGGTCGGCGGGCACGGTCACCGGGATGATCTGCCCGTCGAACCTGCCCTCCGCCCACGCCCGCGCGGCCCGCTCCTGGGAGCGGAGCCCGAAGGCGTCGAGTCCCTCGCGGGTGAAGCCCCGGCGGCGGGCGATCCGGTCGGCGGCCACGTACTGGGCCGGCATGTCGCGGTCCCAGGAGTCGGGCCGGGGCCGGCCGGCGCCCTCGCCGAAGTTGGCCATCAGCGGCACCCGCGACATGACCTCGATGCCGCAGGCCATGCCGACGTCGATCACGCCCGCCGCGATCTGCGCGGCGATCAGGTGCACCGCCTGCTGCGCCGACCCGCACTGGCTGTCGATGGTGGTGACCCCGGTCTCCTCCGGCAGCCCGGCGTGCAGCCAGGCCGTACGGGTGACGCTGCCGGACTGCTCCCCCGCCTGGGTGACGCAGCCGCCGATGACCTGCTCGACCAGGTGCGGGTCGAGCCGGAGGCGCTCCAGCGCCCCGCGCTGCGCCACGCCGAGCAACTCGGCGGCGTGCAGCCCGGAGAGCCATCCCCCCCGGCGTCCGAACGGCGTCCGCGCGGCGTCGACGATGACCGGAGTTCCCATGCGCTCTCCCGTTCGCGTGCCGGAATCTGGGTTCACGGGGTCAGGGGCTCATGGTGTCCGTCCCCCCGCCGCCGGCCAAGCGTGATCCCGGTCAGCGGAACCCTCGGCGCACCCGGACAGGTCACGGCCGATTACCCGAGAAGCCATCTGAAACCTCTTAAGTCACATAAGTCCAGGCGCTTTGCCGATATTTTGCGAAGTTTCGTCTTGGAAGTCCGAATAGCCATGGCACGCTGATTCGCATGTTCGCTCGGAAGCTTTCTCTTGGTGTCTCCATGGCCGCCTTTGCCCTGGTCACGGGGGTGGCGTCGCCAGTTCTCGCGTCTCCAGCCCTGGCCGCTCCCGGCCTGACGCAGCACCTTTCCACGCACGCGTACGCGGCGCCGCACGTGCACGGGCGGGCCGTCTATCTGTGGGACGCCACGACCGGGCAGGAACTGCTGGACAAGCACGCCGGTGAGCGCATGCCGGTCGCCAGCCTGACCAAGATGATGACCGCGTACGTCGTCCTGCGGGACGCGAACCTCGACGACAAGGTCACGATCAAGCAGCAGGACCTCGAGTACGCCTGGGACAACGACGGCTCGACGGCCGACCTCGAGGCCGGCGACACCCTGCCGGTCCGTGAACTGCTGTACGCCCTGCTGCTCCCCTCGGGCGCGGACGCGGCGCACGCCCTGGCCCGCGTGTACGGCCCCGGCGTGCCCGGTTTCGTGGACAAGATGAACGCCACCGCGCGCGAACTCGGATTGAACGACACCCTGTACGTCAACGCCGACGGGCTCCCGACGTCCCACGGCGACGGCTACTCCACCGCCCGCGACCAGGCCAGGCTCGCGGAGATCGCGCTGCGGAACCCCGTCTTCAAGAAGGTCACCTCGACCAGCGAGCACTCGACCGAGGACGGCCGGTACGACTGGTACAACACCAACCACATGCTCGGACTGCCGGGCGCGATCGGTGTGAAGACCGGCTCCACGAACGCCGCCGGGTTCTGCCTGGCGTTCGCGGCCGACCGGGACGGCCGCCGGCTGATCGGGATCATCCTCGGCGAGGACGTCGCCAGCCGCCGCTGGGACACCGCCGAGACGCTGCTCGACTGGGCGACCGACCGCTGAGACGTACGGCGAGGCGGGCCCGCGCAATACCCCCGCGGGACAGAAAACAGGGCCTTCCCGAATCGGTCAAACCCCGTTAGGTTCCCGATCAGTGTCCATCGGGGGCCTCATCACTGAACCGTTCGGACCGTCATTGGACCCGAAGGAGAGCCCAATGCGTGCCTCGCTCGGCATGCGGGCCGCCGTCGCCACCGCGGCGTCCGCCCTCGTGCTTCCCCTCCTGCCGGCCGCGCCGGCGAACGCCGACCCCGACCCCGCCCACATCGCGCAGACGGTGGTCGCGTCGGCCGTGAAGAAGCATCTGCGCAAGCTGCAGGACATCGCGAACGCCAACGGCGGCACCCGCGCCGCCGGCACTCCCGGTTTCGCGGCCTCCCGCGACTACGTCGCCGGGGTGCTGAAGAAGGCCGGCTACACGGTGACCCTGCAGGAGTTCGACTTCCCGTTCTTCAAGGAGAACTCCACCGCGGTCCTGCAGCGGACCGCGCCCTCCCCCAAGACGTACGCGCCCACCCCGCCGGACGGCAGCAGCGTCGGCGACTTCGCCACGATGACCTACTCCGGGTCGGGAGACGTCACCGCGGCCGTCCGGAACGTCGACCTCGTGCTGCCTCCCGGACCCACGCCCAACACGTCGACCTCCGGCTGCGAGGCCGCCGACTTCGCCGGCTTCCCGGCGGGCGCCGTCGCGCTGGTGCAGCGCGGCACCTGCACCTTCCAGGTGAAGGCCGAGAACGCGCAGGCCGCGGGCGCGTCCGCGGTGATCATCATGAACGAGGGCCAGCCCGGGCGCACCGACACCCTGCAGGGCACGCTGGGCGAGCCCACCGTGCACATCCCCGCCGTGGGCGTGAGCTTCGCGGTCGGCCAGGAGCTGTCCGCCGCCGGGACGTCCGTACGGGTGAAGACGGACACCGTCAGCGAGATCCGTAAGACCCACAACGTGATCGCCGACTCGCGGTGGGGCGACCCGAACAAGGTGGTGCAGCTCGGCGCGCACCTGGACAGCGTGCTGGCGGGGCCGGGCATCAACGACAACGGCTCCGGCAGCGCCGCGATCCTGGAGGTCGCCACCGCGTTCGGCAAGATCCCGACCAGGAACAAGCTGCGATTCTCCTTCTGGAGCGCGGAGGAGCTGGGTCTGCTCGGCTCCGAGCACTACGTCGCGAGCCTGTCCCCCGCCGACCTGGCGAAGATCAAGCTGTACCTGAACTTCGACATGGTCGCCTCCCCGAACTACGCCCTGAAGATCTACGACGGCGACGACTCCGACGCCACCGGCGCCGGTCCCGGTCCCGAGGGCTCCGGCGAGATCGAGAAGCTCTTCGAGAAGTACTTCGACACGCTCCGTCAGGGCCACAACGGCACCGACTTCGACGGACGGTCGGACTACGGGCCGTTCATCGACGCCGGGATCCCGTCCGGCGGGACGTTCACCGGCGCCGAGGGCGTCAAGACACCCGAGGAGCAGGCGCTGTTCGGCGGCACCGCCGGCCAGGCGTACGACTCCTGCTACCACCAGGCCTGCGACACCCTCGCCAACATCAACGACAAGGCCCTCGCGCTGAACACCGGCGCGATCGCCACCGCCGCGGCCGTCTACGCCTTCAGCCGGGACCTGCCCGGTCCTGACAACCGCACCACCGCGGCCGCCGCGCGCACCACTGCGGCCGCCGCCCGGTCCGCCGCCCACGTGGGCGAGGCGCACGACGCGCCCGCCCAGTGATCCCCGCGCTGATCCGTATGCGGTAGCCGTACGAGCGGGCCCCGCCGGACGACGTCCGGCGGGGCCCGTTTCACGGGGTCGTCAGCCCGTGAAGTTCACGTCGCTGCAGAAGAAGAACGTCTGGTCCATGTGCGAGGCCTGCCAGATCGTGTAGACCACGGCCCGGCCGCTGCGGCCCGACGTGCTGAGGTTGACCGAGTAGTACTGCCCGGGGGCGTACTTGCCGGTCTTGGTGAGCAACTGCAGGTCGTTCCACCCGACCGCCTGCCGGGTCGGGTCGAAGCCCTGCTTGGTGACGTAGACGAGCAGGTAGTCGGCGCCGTGGCCGGCCTGGTCCCACAGCTTGATCGAGAAGTTGTTGCGGACGTCGGTCGCCTTCCACGCGCCGGGGACGTCCATGGCGTTGTACCGGCCGTTCTCCGCGTGGCCGCCGCTGCACAGCTGGCCGCTGGGGATCGCGGCCTGGAAGTTGCCGCCGAGGTTCATGCGGTAGAGGCCGTTCCAGTTCCACATGGCGGTGGTGTCGGCCTGCCACGCCTGCCAGCACATCGGGTCCTGCTGGGCCATCGCCGGGTTCTGGAAGTCGCTGCCCCAGCGCAGCCAGCAGCCGTAGTTGCGGGAGGCCGGGTCCACGACCGAGCCGTGGGCGGAGGCGGCGCCCGCCCAGGTGACCAGGCAGGCGACCGACGCGGTCAGCAGGGCCGTGATGCGCAGGGCCCAGCGGCGGATCCGGGGATGTGAATGCGCGTGCACTGTTGGGTCTCCATCTTCCGGTGGGGGGATTCCGGGCCAGATGGGGAGCGCTCCCTGACGTCGTCAGTGACGATAGTTGACCGGCGTTTGTTCGGCCAGGCGACTAACATTGGTCATGAGGCCGAACTTTCTCACCTGCGACTTTCTCCTCGGGATGGCTCGATCACCGTGCACGTTTCATTCACTCCCGGTCGCGAGGGGCCTGCTGCCCCTGCTCCGACTTGGCCAGGAACGGCGAGCGGCCGAGGATGACGATGCCCACCACGAGCGCCACCAGGCCGCCGACCTCTCCCGCGAGAGCCGGGGGATCGACACGCAGCCGCTCGCCGAAGATCACGACTCCCAGGACGATCCCGACGATCGGCTCGGTCGCGGTGGTGGCGGGCAGCGAGATCCGCAGCGGCGCGGCGTCGAAGGCGCTCTGGTTGAGCAGGATGCCGGTCGCCGCGATCACGGGCAGCAGGTAGGGCTCCCAGGAGGTGAACAGCGCCACCGGTCCGTGCGCCAGCGTCAGCAGGGACCCGCGGGTGAGGGCGTCCTGAAGGCCGTACAACGCCCCCGCGGCCGCGGCGAGCAGCATCGCCTTGGTCTGCAGGGGCGCCCGCAGCGCCACGGCGACCATGCCGGCGGCCAATCCCGCCACGACCAGCACCGCGATCCACACCACGGAGCCCGACGCCGGCATCCCTCCCCCTTGGGGACGCCCGGCCAGGAGGAAGGCGGCCACACCGCCGCTCACCAGCACCGCCCCCAGCCACTCCGCCGCGCCCAGGCGCTCCTGGTAGAACAGGGCCGCCGCGGCGAGGGCGAAGATGAGGTTGGTCGCCAGAAGCGGCTCCACGGTGGCCACGTCGGCACGTCGCAGGGCCAGGGCCCCGAGGACCTGCCCGCCGACCATCGCGGCGATCCCGGCCAGCCACACCGGCTTGCGCGCCAGGTCGAACAGCAGGCGCACGTGCAGCATCTCGCCCAGCGGTTCGGTGTACGCGACGTGCTGCTGCGCGACCCAGCCCAGGCCGAGGAGAGCCGCGGCCGCCAGGCCGAGAATCACCGTGACGATCACGGCGGCGCCCCGCCCGCCGGAGCCCTCGGCGTCATGATCGGTCACTCCCCTCGGCGGCCGGGTCTCCCATGTATCCGCCATCCCCCGCGACGGCGGCCTCATGTCCGGCGACACGGTTTTGGACAATCGTCCAAGGCGCATGACCAAGGCACTCGCCCAGGTCGCTCGCCGTCAAGGCGGGATTCGCCGGGACCCGGCACGAGGCGGACCCGCCTCATCACCTGACGGATCGCGGGGTGACGTACCGGTAACGGATTTTTATTCCGGATGCCGTGGTCTGGTAATCGGGGCGGACTGAAGTGGCCGTCATGCAATCGGCGGCAGAAACCAGCACACCGCGGATCGCCGGAGTCCACTACCCGGTCGCGGTCGTCGGCGGCGGCCAGGCAGGGCTGTCAGTCAGCCACTGCCTGGGCCGGCGCGGCATCGAGCATGTCGTCATCGAAGCGCGGCGGGTCGGCCACGAGTGGCGCGAGCGCCGCTGGGACTCCTTCTGCCTGGTCACCCCCAACTGGCAGTGCGACCTGCCGGGCTTCCCCTACCGCGGGCCCGACCCCGACGGCTTCATGGTCCGCGAGGAGATCGTCCGCTATCTGGAGGACTACGCCGCCTCCTTCGGGCCCCCGCTCGCCGAGGGCGTGCGCGTCACCCGCTTGCGGAGGGCCGCGAGTGGGACGTTCGAGCTCTCGACCACCGCCGGGGACCTCACCGCCGACCAGGTCGTGGTGGCCACCGGCCCCTATCACGCGGCCGCCGTCCCCCGGCCGGCCGAGCGGCTGCCCGCGGGGATCACGCAGATCCACTCCTCGCGGTACCGCCGTCCCGCCCAGCTTCCCGAGGGCGAGGTCCTCGTGATCGGCACCGGGCAGTCGGGCTGCCAGATCGCCGAGGACCTGCATCTGGCCGGACGCCGGGTCCACCTCGCCGTCGGGAGCGCGCCCCGGGTCGCCCGCTTCTACCGGGGCAGGGACTGCGTGGCGTGGCTGCACGACATGGGCCACTACGCCAGGAGCATCGACGAGTTCGACGACGCGGACGCCGTACGCCTGCGGGCCAACCACTACGTCACCGGGCGCGACGGCGGGCGCGACATCGACCTGCGGGCCTTCGCCCGCGACGGGATGCGCCTGTACGGCCGGCTGACCGGCGTGACCGGCACGACGCTGGAGTTCGCCGCCGACCTGAAGGACAACCTCGACCGGGCCGACGCGGTGGCCGAGGGGATCAAGGACGCCATCGACGCGTACATCGACGCGCGCGGCATCGACGCCCCCGGCGAGCCCCGCTACGTGCCGGTGTGGGAACCGGGCGAGCCGGTACGCGCCCTCGACCTGGCCGCGGCCGGGATCACCTCGGTCGTCTGGGCGACCGGTTTCACCCGCGACCACCGATGGATCGAGATCCCCGCCTTCGACGGCCGGGGCTATCCGATGCACTGGCGCGGCGTGACGAACTGTCCCGGGCTCTACTTCCTCGGGCTGCCCTGGCAGCACACCTGGGGCTCCGGCCGGTTCGAGGCGGTGGGCCGGGACGCCGAGTTCCTGGCCGGCCACATCGAGGCGTCCCGGCGGCTGGCCGACGTCTGTGGCGCGCTCACCGGCGCGCCCGCCGAGCTCTCACCCGCGCTGCCGGTCGGGTGAGTCCCATGGTCCACGACATGACCCCCGGCATGGTCTTCGACGCCCACCGGCACATCGGCGTGCTGCCCGCCCATCCCTTCTACGGCGGCCCCGCGGTGAACCCCGACGTCACCGCGCGGGCCACGGTCAAGCAGCTGATCGCCGACCTCGACGCGGAGGGCACGGAACGCGCACTGGTGCTGCCCAACTACGGCGTGCCCGACCCGGCCGTCGCCTTCGCCCTCAACGACCTCGTCCTGGAGGCGGCGCAGGCCGACGACCGGATCCGCGCCGGGCTGTGGGTCTCGCCGCTGCCCCGCGACGCGGAACGCACCGCCGGCGCCCTCGCCCTGGCGGGAGAGCGGGGCGTGCGGGCGCTCAAGCTCAGCTTCCTGCTCGGCGGGCGGCCCACCGACCCCGCCTGCCGTCCCGGCCTCGACCGGATCTTCGCGGCGGCCCAGCGCCATGGCCTGGTCGTCCACGTCCACACCTCACCCGGCGCCGCCTCGGACGTCGATGAGATCGGGCACCTGGTCGAGTGGTACGCCGACCGCGTGCCGGTGCACCTCGTGCACTTCGGCGGCGGGATGAGCGGCCACATCAAGCTCACCGGCTCCCGGTTCTTCGACTGGATCGCGGCCGGCAAACGCGTCTACACCGACCTGTCCTGGGCCATCGGCTTCGCGCCGTACTGGCTGGCCCGGGAAATCGAGCGGCGCGGCCTCGGGCACGACCGCGTGCTGTTCGCCAGCGACCAGCCGTGGGGCGACTTCGCGGGCGAGCACGCCCGGATGCGCGCCGCGGCCGGGGACGGGGAGCTGGGCGCGCTCGTCTTCCGCGGCACCTTCGCCTCCCTCTACGACTGACCCCATCTCACCCCCCTGCAGCCAAAGGAGAGACACCATGTCCGTCGACATGACCGACCTCGAGAAGAAGAGCATCGAGGAGATCCCCCACCCGTCCCTGCCCGAGGGCTCCAGCATCTACGGCACGACCAAGGTCTTCCCCGACTACAAGGCCGAGAACGGCGAGTCGTACTTCACGCTCGTCCACGGCATCGCGCACGAGTCGTCGGTCAGTTTCGTGGCCGTGCTGCAGGCCACCCGGGCGCTGCGCAAGGGCTTCGAGACCGCCATCTACTTCTACGGCCCGGGATCGCTGAACTGCCTGGCCACCCGCGGCTTCCCGACGACCGGCAATTCGGCGTTCCCGGGCGAGCACAACATCAACAACCAGCTCAAGACGTTCATCGCCGAGGGTGGGAAGGTCTACTGCTGCCGGTTCGGCCTGTCCCTGCACGGCGCCCGCGAGGAGGACCTCATCGAGGGCGTGATCCCGACCCACCCGCTGGACGTGCAGGACGCGCTGATCCACTACGCCCGCAAGGGCGCCATCATCAACTCCACCTACCAGCTGTAGTGCCGTGACCGTCGATCTGCGGATCATGACCCGCGCCGAGCTGGCCCTGCGCGGCGTGGCCTTCGACACGCCCGTACGGCGGCCGGACGGCGCGGGGCCCAGCGGCGACGGCCACGTCCTCGTCGACGGCGCCGGCGCGGCGCTGCCCATCGATCCCGGCAGCCCCTACACGGTTCGCGACGGCACGGTCTGGCTCGGCGAGCAGAACACCGGGGTCTCCCTGGTGCCCGTGCGGCGGCCGAGCTTCTACGACCTGACCACCGCCGACGGCGTGCCGTACGAGAAGATCGCCCGGCTGCACGGCGCGGACGTGCTCGCCACGACCGTCGTGCAGACGTGCGTCCGGTACGGCGAGGCCGACCGCTGCCGTTTCTGCACCATCGAGGAGTCGCTGAGGTCGGGCGCGACGGTCGCAGCGAAGACGCCCGCCCAGCTCGCCGAGGTGGCGGAGGCGGCGGTACGGCTCGACGGCGTGCGGCAGATGGTGATGACCACCGGCACGACCACCGGGCCCGATCGCGGCGCGCGCACCCTGGCGCGGTGCGTGCGCGCCGTGCTGGACGCCGTGCCGCACCTGCCGATCCAGGTGCAGTGCGAGCCGCCGGGCGACCTGGCCTGGATCGGCGCGCTGCGCGACGCCGGGGCCACCGCGATCGGCATCCACGTGGAGTCGCTGGACGAGGAGGTCCGGCGGCGCTGGATGCCGGGCAAGTCGTCGGTGCCGCTCGCCGAGTACGAGGCCGCCTGGGACGAGGCGGTCCGGGTGTTCGGACGCAACCACGTCTCGACGTACCTGCTGGTGGGGCTGGGTGAGGACCCTGACGAGCTGATCGCGGGCGCGGGGCGCCTCATCCGGCGCGGTGTCTATCCCTTCGTGGTCCCGTTCCGCCCGATGCGGGGCACGCTCGCGGCCCGCGACGGGATCGGCGCCCCGGGCGCGGGCCTGCTGACGTACGTCACCGAGGGCGTGGCGGCGCTGCTGCGCGCGGCCGGCATGCGCGGCGCGGACCAGGGAGCGGGCTGCGCCGCCTGCGGGGCGTGCGGCGTGCTGAGCGCGGCGGGCGGGTGAGGGCCGATGCACCTCGACGGCGACACGGCGCCCGACATCCTCGCGCTGCTCGGTGACCGCAGCACGCTGGCGCGCCGCCCGGCTCTCCGGATCGAGCAGGCGGCCGACGCCGCGACCCTCCGGGCCTACCGGCGGCTGCGGCACGAGGCGTTCGTCCGGGAGCAGGGGTTGTTCGAGAAGCACGACCTCGACGACAGGGACGACGATCCCCGCACGGTCACGCTGGTGGCCAGGGACGCGGCGGGCACGGTCGTCGGCGGAGTGCGGCTCGGACCGGCCTGCGACGGCCCCGACATCGGCTGGTGGACGGGCGGGCGACTGGTCTCCGCGCGTGGTTCCGGGGGCGTGGGCGCGGCCCTGGTGCGGGCCGCGTGCGCCCGCGCCGAGGCGGAGGGCGTGCTGAGGTTCGAGGCGACCGTGCAGGTCAGGGCCGAGACGTTCTTCCGCCGCCTGGGCTGGACCCGCGTGCGGCCGGTGACGGTCGCGGACGCGCCGCACGTGCTGATGCGTCACCCGATCGGCCGGGTCGCGGCCCACGCCGCGGCGGCCAAGTCGGCGCTCGGGCCGCTGCTCGCCGCCCTCGCCGGGCAGGCCCCGCACGCCCTCGGCGGCCCGGGTTTCGTCGGCGACGACGGAGCGCCGGTGCCCGGTGGCGACGTCGTTGCCGCCTGCGACGCGATCGTGCCGTCCATGGTCGAACGCGACCCGGAGTGGGCCGGCTGGTGCTCGGTCCTGGTCAACCTCAACGACCTGGCCGCGATGGGCGCCGCCCCGGTGGGGCTGCTCGACGCGCTCGCCGCGCCCGACGCCGCGCACGCCGCCCGGGTGCTGGACGGCCTGGCCCGGGCCGCCCGCGCGTACGGGGTGCCGGTGCTCGGCGGGCACACACAACTCGGGGTGCCGGCCGCGCTGTCGGTGACGGCGCTGGGCCGCGCCGCGCGTCCCGTGCCCGGCGGCGGCGGACGTCCCGGCCACGCCGTGCGCCTCACGGCGGACCTCGGCGGCGGCTGGCGGGCCGGCTACCGGGGTCGCCAGTGGGACTCGACCACCTCCCGGCGTACGGACGAGCTGCGGGTGATGCTCGGCGCGGTCGCGGCCGGCCGCCCCGCCGCCGCCAAGGACGTGTCGATGGCGGGGATCGCCGGCACGCTCGGCATGCTGGCCGAGGCGAGCGGCTGCGCGGCCGTGCTGGACGTGGCCGCGGTGCCGCGCCCGGCCGCCGCCTCCATGGGCGACTGGCTCACCTGCTTTCCCGGCTTCGCGATGCTCACGGCGGACGAGCCGGGGGCGCCCGCGCCCGCGGCGGGGCCGGCCGCCTCCGCGGTGTGCGGGGAGTTGACCACCGGCAGCGGCGTCTCGCTGCGCTGGCCCGACGGACAGGTCACGGAGGCCGTCGGCGGCCCGGTGACCGGATTGGGGACCGCGTGAGCGCCCTGCGCATGGCGGCGGTGTCCGCCGCATTCGGCCGCGACCTCGACGAGGACTTCGCGATCGTCGAACGCCTCGTCAAGGAGGCCCGCAACGCGAACGTGCGGCTCCTCGCGCTGCCCGAGGCGTGCCTCGGCGGCTACCTGCTCAGCCTCGACGGCGACGCCGCGGACGCCGGGCCGCCCCCGCTCGCCGTGGACGGCCCCGAGATCCGGCGGCTGGCCGCGCTGGCCGGCGACATGGTCGTGGTCGCGGGCTACTGCGAGGACGGCGGCGACGCCCGCTACAACAGCGTGGTGTGCGTCAGCGGCGACGGCGTGCTGGGCAACCACCGCAAGGTGCACCAGCCGCTCCGCGAGAACGCCAGCTACGCCTCGGGCGACGGCTTCCGCGCCTTCGACACGCCCGTCGGCAGGATCGGCATGATGATCTGCTACGACAAGGCGTTCCCCGAGTCCGCCCGTGCGCTGGCCCTTGACGGCGCGCAGATCGGGGTGTGCGTGTCGGCCTGGCCGGGCTCGCGGACGAACGCGGCGCGTGACCTGGAGCGTGACCGCTGGAAGCGCCGCTTCGACCTGTTCGACCGGGCGCGGGCGCTGGAGAACCAGATCGTGTGGCTGTCGGCCAACCAGGCGGGCGCGTTCGGGTCGCTGCGCTTCGTCGGCAGCGCGAAGGTCGTGGACCCCGGCGGCGAGATCGTCTCGGCGACGGGCGTCGGGCCGGGCGTGGCCGTCGCCGAGATCGACGTGCCGCGGGCGCTGGAGGCCGCGCGCCGGTCGATGGGCCACCTGCGCGACCGCCGGCCGGAGACGTACGGAACGGCGGGGCACGCGGCGTGACCGTTCTGCGGATCGCGGCGGCGGCCGCCCACTTCGGCCGCGACCTCGCCTTCGACCTGGCCCGCATCGCCAAACTGATCGACGACGCCCGCGCCGCGGGCGCCCGGCTGCTCGTGCTGCCCGACGCCGCGCTCGGCGGCTACCTCGCCGACCTGCGCAGGCCGGACCCCGACACGCTGCCACCCGCGCTGAAGCCGGACGACCCGGTGATCGCGCGGGTGGCGGCGCTGGCCGCCGAGATGGTGGTGTGCGTCGGATTCTGCGAGGACGGCGGCGACGTCCGCTACAACGCGGCCGTGTGCGTCAGCGGCGACGGGGTGCTCGGCCTGCATCGCAAGGTGCACCTGCCCGCGGGCGAGACCGCGGCCTACGGCCCGGGTGACCGCTTCGACGCCTTCGACACCCCGGCCGGGCGCATCGGCATGCTGATCGACTACGACAAGACCTTCCCCGAGTCGGCCCGCAGCCTCGCGCTCGACGGCGCGCAGATCCTGGCCTGCCTGTCGGCCTGGCCCACCAGCGTCACCAACCGCGCGCCGCGGATGGCCCAGGACCGGCAGTCCCGGCTGTTCGACCTGTACGACCAGGCGCGGGCCGCCGAGAACCAGGTCGTGCTCGCCTCCTCCAACCAGACCGGGGTGATGGGCGGCATGCGGTTCCTGGGCCAGGCCAAGGTCGTCGGGCCGGGGGGCGACGTGCTCGCCCGCACCTGGTCGAAGGCCGGGCTCGCCGTGGCCGAGCTCGACGTCTCCGCCGAGATCGACCGCGCCCGGCGGATCCTCCATCACCTCGGCGAACGCAGGGCCGACGTCTACCGGGAGGCGCGCGGGTGAGAATCGCGCTGCTGAGCTACTCGACCAGGCCGCGCGGCGGGGTCGTGCACACCCTCGCCCTCGCCGAGGCGCTCGCGGCGGCGGGACAGCACGTGACGGTGTGGACGCTCGGCCGCGGCGGCGACTCGGGGTTCTTCCGCCCGGTCGACCCGGCCGTGCGGCTGCGCGTCGTGCCGTTCTCCGACATCCCCACAGAGGGCGTCGGCCCGCGGGTGCTGCGGTCGATCGCGGTGCTGCGCGGGGCGTTCGCCCCGGAGGCGGCCTCGTACGACGTCGTGCACGCCCAGGACTGCATCAGCGCCAACGCGGCGGGCCGGTGCGTGCGTACCGTCCACCACGTGGACCACTTCACCACGCCCGAGCTGGCCGCCTGTCACGAGCGCGCGATCGTCACGCCGTACGCGCACGTCTGCGTGTCGCAGGCGGTGGCCGCCGAGCTCGCGGCCGGGTGGGGCATCACGGCGACGGTGATTCCCAACGGCGTCGCCTACGAGCGCTTCGCGTCCGCCGACCCGGTCGCCACCCACATGTGGCGCACGCAGCTCGGGACCTACGTGCTGACGGTCGGCGGCATCGAGCCGCGCAAGGGCTCGATCGACCTGCTGGAGGCGTACGCGCTGCTGCGGGAGGCGCGCCCGGACGTCCGGCTGGTGATCGCCGGAGGCGAGACGCTCTTCGACTACCGCGACTACCGCGCGCGGTGGGAGGCCCGGGCGGCGGAGCTGGGCGTCGAGCCGCTGGTCCTCGGGCCGGTCTCCGACGCGGACCTGCCGGCGCTCGTGGCGGGGGCCGCCGCCTTCGCCTTCCCGTCGGTGAAGGAGGGCTTCGGCCTCGCCGCGATGGAGGCCCTGGCGGCGGGCGTCCCTCTGGTGATGCGCGATCTGCCGGTCCTGCGTGAGGTCTTCGGCTCCGCCGCGCGCTTCGCCGTCAGCCCCGCCGGGCTCGCCGCCGAGCTCGCCGACGCCCTCGCCTCCGCCGATCCCGGCAGGCGTACGGCGGGCCGGGCGGTCGCCGCCCGGCACACCTGGCGGGCCGCCGCCGAACGCCACGTCGCCCTGTACGAGTCGCTCGCGTCGTAGTCTCGGACCGTGGCGACCAGAGCATTCGACGCGGTGCTGTGCGACTTCGACGGTGTCCTGAAATTTCAGGATCTTGAGCAGCAGGCGGAGATCGAGCGGGCGTACGGGGTGGAACCGGGGACCGTGGCCCGGGCGACCGGCGAGTCGGCGCTGGTGGTCCCGGCCCTGACCGGGCTGGTGACCCGCGAGGAGTGGCTGGCCTCGGCCGTTCCCGTCCTCGCCGGGCTGGTGGGCTCGGCCGCGCGGGCGAGCGCGCTGACCGCCGACTGGCTGGCCGCCCGCACCTGGGCGGACGAGGAGGTGCTCGCGCTGCTCACTCGGGCGCGGGCCCGCGTCCCCGTCGTGCTCGTCAGCAACGCCACCTCGGAACTGACCGCCCACCTGCGCGAGCTGGAGCTGCACGACGCCTTCGACCACGTCGTGAGCAGTTACGACGTGGGGGTGGCCAAGCCCGATCCCCGAATCTTCGAGATCGCCGCCGGGCACGCGGGCGTGCCGCCGGAGCGATGCCTGTTCGTCGACGACCGGGCCGAGAACGTCGACGCGGCGAGGGTGCTCGGCATGACCGGGGTCGTCTACCGCGCTCCGGCCGACCTGGAGACGGCGCTGTTCCCGCTGTTCGAGGAGGCGTGCTGATGGGGGTGCGGAGAGTGGTCGCCTTCGTGGACCGGCCGCGCGAGCGGTTCGAGGAGGCCGCGGCGTTCTGGACCGCCGTCACCGGCACGCGCCTGTCTCCCCGCCGGGGCGACGACGGGGAGTTCGCCACGTTGTTGCCCGAGTCCGGCGACGCCTGCGTGAAGCTCCAGGCGGTGGACGGGGAGGGCGGCGCCCATCTCGATCTCGAGGTGGACGACGTCCGGGCCGCCGTGGCCGGGGCCGAGGCGCTCGGCGCCGCCGTCGCCTCCGACCACGGCGACTGGGCCATGCTGCGTTCCCCCGAGGGCAGGGCGTTCTGCCTCGTCGCGTGGGAGGGTGCGGCGCGGCGGCCGCCCGTGTTCGCCGGCACCCGCCTCGACCAGGTCAGCCTCGACATCGCGCCCGACGCGTACGAGAAGGAGGCGGCGTTCTGGGCGGCGCTGACCGGGTGGCCCCCGCGCCGGGGGTCGCTGCCCGAGTTCACGACGCTGGCGATGCCGGGGATGCCGGTGCGGATCCTCCTGCAGCGGCTCGGCGAGGGTCCCGGCCGATCGGCCCACGTCGACCTGGCCTGTGCCGACCCCGAGGCCGCTCGCGCACTGCACGAGCGGCACGGCGCTGAGGTCGTGACGCGGGGACGGCACTGGATCGTCATGCGCGACCCGGCCGGCGGGGTCTACTGCCTCACGGGGCGTGATCCGGAGACCGGCGCCCTCCCCTGAGTGATCAGGCGGCGGGGCGCAGGTGCCGCAGCGCGGTGGCGAGCCGGGCCAGTTCGGCCACCATCGTGTCCGCCGCCGCGTTCATCACGTCGTTGGGCTGCAGCCGGCCCTCCTCGTCGAGGAGCTGGGCGACGAAGGGGATGGAGACCGCCTCGAACACCGGCACCATCTTGAGCGTGGTGACGACCTGCTTGAGCATCTGCACGGCCCGCGTGCCCGCCGAGACGCCGCCGTAGCTGACGAACCCGACCGGCTTGTACTGCCACTCCTGGTGCAGGTAGTCGATGGCGTTCTTCAGCACGGCGTTGAAGCCGTAGTTGTACTCCGGCGTGACGAACACGAACGCGTCGCCGCGCTCGATGGTGGCGCTCCACTCCTTGGTGTGCTGGTGGACGTACTGCCGGAGCCGGGGGTGGTTGGGCTCGTTCATGAACGGCAGGTTCACCTCGGCCAGGTCGACGAGCTCGACCTCGAAGGCGTCCTGGGCCACCGCGCGCTCGTGGAACCACTCCGCGACCGGTAGCCCGGTGCGGCCCGGGCGGGTGCTCGCGATGACGATCTGCAGAACGGGCTTTCCCACGATCTCCCCCAAAACAGTCATAAGCTGATATAACCCGCTCAACAGTACGCCGTGATCGAGAAGGCGACCGACGCGGCGTGCCTCTAGTCAGGCGAGCCTGGCGGCTCGCCCATCTTCCCGTACGCCTGCAGAATCGACCGGAAAATTATCGACCGGAGGTGTCGTATCCGGGCCGCGTCGTTCGTAGCCAGGGTGAACAGTGGCCCACGAGGGCGCTGTCGCGACCAGCTGTCACGACCAAGAGAGATGCCGACCGATGCAGCAGCACTCACAGGCCAAGGTCCACCGCATGTTCGAGCTCGTCGAGCCGATCGCCGCCGTCACCTTCTCCGAGGTGGTGAACGAGGCGTTCCTGGCCCTGGGCATGCGCAACTACTGGGACGGATACTTCGCGGGCCGGGCCGCGCCGCTGGGGCCGGCACCGGCCGAGGTGGTACACGCGGTCTTCTACAACTTCGCCGACGGCGAGGTGGCACGCCACATCCCCTGGGTGTGGGGAAAGATCACCCCGCAGGAGGCGATCACCGTGCGCGAACGGGGCAGCACCGCCGCCCTGCGGCAAATGATCGGAGAGCTCGCCGACTCGCCCGGTCTGGTGCGGGCCGCCGACCTCGCCACCCGAGCAGCGGTCAGCGCGCCGACCGAGGGCCGGCCACTGTACGCCGGGCTGCGGGCGCTCGACGTGCCCGAGGAGCCTGTGGCCAGGCTCTGGCACGCGGCGACGCTGCTGCGCGAGCACCGCGGGGACGGCCACAACGCCGCCCTTCTCGCCCACGGCATCGGCGGCACCGAGGCCCACGTCCTCATGGCTGTTTCCCTCGGAATGAGGGCGGAGGAGTTCGGCCGGATCCACCACCTGCCCAAGGCACGGCTGACAGCCGTGGTCGACGGGCTGCGCGGCCGCGGCCTCGTGGACGCCGCCGGCGGGTTCACCGACGCCGGCCGGGAGACCAGGCAGCGGATCGAGTCCCTCACCGACGAGCTGGCAGCCCCGGCGTATGACGTGCTCAGTGCGGACGAGCTCGACGAACTGGCCGCGGGGCTCGAGCCGATCGCCGCCGCGCTATGGGCCTTCGACAACTGAGCGGGCGCATCAGGCTGCTGGTACGGCCACGCTGACCGACCCGCAGACCGGCCCTGCCCGGACGACTAGGGCCGGAGTGCCGCATCCGGCGATGCCGGTCACGCCCTGTCGGCCTCGGCCAACGCCCCGGGTGTCATGGTCCGCAGGAACGGAATGATGGTCAGCAGGGCGGCCGTCGCGAAGACCGCGAAGGCCGTCCGCATGCCGAACCATTCGGCGAGCAGGCCCACCAGCCCGGCCCCCAGTGGCATGGCGCCCCAGCTGAAGAGCCTGGCCGCAGCGTGGTACCGGCCGAGCATGGAGCTGTCGACGAGGCGTTGGCTGATGGTGCGTGCGTTCACCGTCCACAGGATGCCGCCCATGCCGCCGAGGAAGGCGCCGGTGGCCACCACCCACAGGTTGGTGGAGAAGATCGGGGCGGCCACCATGGCCACGGTGCCGACGAGGTCGGCGAACATCGACCAGCGGCGGCCGAGCAGCCGGTTGACGCCGGTGACGGTGAGCGCGCCCACCAGGCCGCCCACGCCGAGCGCGCTGACCAGGATGCCGTACTCCCGGGGGTTGAGGTGCATGAGCGAGGTGGCGACCAGGGGCATGAGGGCGAGCCATGCCCCCCAGCACGCACACAGAACGGTCAGCGCGAGCGCCATCAGCCGCAGCACGCGCTGCCGCCACAGGAAACGGACGCCTTCCGCCATGCGCTGGTTGACCGAGCCGGTCGGCCGCGCGTCGTCCTGGCGCGGCCGGAAACGGCCGACGAGGAGGACCAGGATCAGCGTGCCGATCAGATAGCCGGCGCCGGTCCAGCCCAGCGCCACGCTGGTGCCGGCGGTGACCAGGAGCCCGCCCACGAAGGGCCCGCAGAACTCGTTGCACACGGTTTCCGCACCTGCCAGCCAGGCGTTCGCCCGCTCCTGCGCGGCCGGTTTGACCGCGGAGGGGACGAGCGTCGCGGCGGAGGTGAGGGCGACGACCTCGGCGACGCCCAGGACGAGACCCGCGCCGTAGAGGGCAGGGAGGGTCACCGCGTCGCGCAGGGCGAGGGCCAGGAGGACGGCGACGACGAGGATCCGGGCGCCGTCGGCCAGCCACAGCAGCCGGCGGCGGTCGAAGCGGTCCACCAGTACGCCGACGTGCAGCGCGATCAGCAGCCACGGGAGGGTGAGGGTGAGGCCGACCCCCGCCACCTGCGCGGGCGAATCGGTGAGCGGGATCGCCGCCAGGGGCAGGACGACCTTGGTGACGCCGTCGGCCAGGTTCGTGATGGCGGTGAACGCCACCAGGACCGCGGTGTTGCGGGTGCTGCGGTCAGGTGTGGCGGCCCGCATCGTCCCCCGCACCCGCTCCTGGTGCGGTACCCGCGCGTCGAGCACGTCATCCATGGCGGTAACCCCCTAAACACGTTTGCCAGTTACTATGCCATGGCGTCTCCCCGTCGTACAGTTACGATCACTTCGTCTTCTGCTCCCCCTCAACACTGCCGTGCTGGACCGATCCGGGACGCTGACGGCGCCGAGGCCCGCGCCGAGTACATACAGGCGCTCCCTGGGCGGAACGAAGCTCTACAGGCCCTAGCGGCCCGGCCCTGAGACAAAGAACCCCGCTTCCCGGCGCAGGGAAGCGGGGTTCGAGCATGTGATGGGTTATTTGGCCAAGTGGCGGCTGATGACGAGGCGCTGGATCTGGTTGGTGCCCTCGAAGATCTGCATGATCTTGGCCTCGCGCATGTAGCGCTCGACGCGGAACTCGCGCGTGTAGCCGTATCCGCCGAAGACCTGCACCGCGTCGGTGGTGACCCGCATCGCGGTGTCGGTCGCGACGAGCTTGGCGACGCTGGCCTGCCTGCTGTACGGCAGGCCGGCGTCGCGGCGGCGGGCCGCGTCGAGGTACGTCGCCCGGGCGCAGTCCACGCCCGCGGCCATGTCGGCGAGCAGGAAGCCGAGCCCCTGGTGGTCGATGATCTTCTTGCCGAACGCCTCGCGCTCCTTGGCGTACGCGACGGCCTCGTCGAGCGCGGCCTGGGCGAGGCCGACGGCGCAGGCGGCGATGCCGAGCCTGCCGGAGTCGAGCGCGCCGAACGCGATGGGCAGGCCCTGGCCCTCGGCGCCGATGAGGCGGTCGGCCTCGATCAGCACGCCGTCCCAGTGGGCGGTCGTGGTGGGGACGGCGTGCAGGCCCATCTTCTCCTCAGGGCGGCCGAAGGTCAGCCCTTCGGCGGCGCCGGGGGCGAGGAAGCAGGAGATGCCGCGCGGGCCGGAGTCCGTGCGGGCGAACAGCGCGTAGAAGTCCGCCCGGCCGCCGTGGGTGATCCACGCCTTGGTGCCGGTGATCCGGTAGCCGCCCTCGGTCTTCTCGGCCTTGCAGGCCAGAGCCGCGGCGTCCGACCCGGCCTGGGGCTCCGACAGGCTGTAGCCGCCGATCAGCCGCCCGGCGAGCATGTCCGGCAGCCAGCGCTCCCGCTGCTCCGGCGTGCCGTACACCGCCAGGGGCAGACAGGACAGCGTGTGCACGCTGACGGCGACCGCGACGGCTGCCCACCGCGCGGCCAGCTCCTCGATCACCTGGAGATACACCTCGTACGGCTGGCCGCCGCCGCCGTACTCCTCCGAATAGGGCAGGCCGAGGAGCCCGGCGGCGCCGAGCGTGGCGAACAGCCCCTCGGGATAGGTCTCCGCGCGCTCGTGCTCGTCGACGCGGCGGGCGAGTTCCTTGTCGGCGATCTCACGGGTCAGCTCGATGAGGTCCCGGGCGTCCGGGCCGGGCAGCAGACGGTCGACGGTCACGATGACTCCTGGAGGACGGGCTCGTTCAGCTCGGCGAGAAGGGCGGCGGCGCGGTCGCGGAACTCCGCGACGCGGGCCAGCTTGATGTCCTCGTACCCGCGGATCAGGTCCGGCAGGGCGGTGATCTCGGCGACGACCGCGGCGGTCGCCGGGGTGAGCCGGTCGAACGCGCGCCTCACCAGCTCGCGGTACTCCACGACCAGCGTACGCTCCACCCGGCGGACGCCGGCGTACCCGAACACGTCGAACGCGGTGCCGCGCAGCACGCGGGCGGCCCGCAGCCCGCGGAACACGACGCCGGCGGACCGGCGCAGCCTGATCTTGCGCTTGAGGCCCATCGCCCGCAGCAGCGGCGGGTGCAGCAGCACCGACACGGCGGCGCCCGGACCGAACTCCCGCTCGCGCCGGGCCCGCTCCACCGGGTCGAGGTGCAGCCGGGCGACCTCGTACTCGTCCTTGTACGCCATCAGCTTGTGCAGCCCCCGGGCGTACGCGAGCGCGATGCGCGCCCCGGCCTCCTCCCCCGCCCGCTCGGCGGCCAGCGCGGCCACCCGGCGCACCTCCCGCGCGTACGAGCGGGCGTAGGCCCCGTTCTGGTAGCCCGTCAGGTCGGCGACGCGTACGGCGAGCGTCTCCTCGATCGACCCGGTTCCCGCCGCCTCGCGCAGGGCGGCGTCGCCGATCGGAACGGCGGGCACGGCCGGAGGGATCGCGGCCCGGAACACGGCCTCGCGGTCCAGCGCCGCGGCGCGCCCCCAGCGGAAGGCCGCCAGGTTCGTTTCGACAGCCGCCTTGTTGAGGCGGATGGCCCGCTCGATCGCGTCCGCCGAGATCGGGATGCAGCCGTGCTGGTAGGCCGCGCCGACGAGCACGAGGTTGGCGGGCATGTGGTCGCCGAACAACGCCTCGGACAGCGCGCCGGCGTCCAGGTGGAGGCCCGCGCCGGGCACGGTGGCCGACGCGATGCGGGCGATCGCGTCCTCAGCCCCCTGGAGGGCGGCGCGGCCGGTGACCATGGCGGCCGTCGGCACGATCGCGGTGTTCACGACGGCGACCGTACGCTCCGGCGAGGCGATGCCGAGAGTGTCGTCGGCGGCGGCGCCGAGCACGTCGAAGCAGACGAGGACGTCGGCGGTGCCGCGGGCGGCGCGGACCGAGCCGGTGATCGGGTCTGGGGAGATCCGCACGTCGCTGACGACGGGACCGCCCTTCTGCGCCAGCCCGGTCTGGTCGAGGCCGGCGGCGTGCAGGCCGTCGAGGTGTGCGGCCATCTGCAGGATCTGCGAGACGGTCACCACCCCCGTGCCGCCGATGCCGGGCATCCGCAGCAGCACCGAGCGCTCCGGGAAGCGCGGCACCGGCTCGGTCAGCGCCACCGGCGGCTCGGGCACCGGACGCGCGGTCTCGGCTTGGGTCTCGGCGCGAGGCTCGACGAGCAGGAACGACGGGCAGTCGCCCTTGAGGCAGCTCAGGTCGGAGTTGCACGACGCCTGGTGGATGCGGGTCTTGCGGCCGAACTCGGTCTCCACCGGCTGCACGGACAGGCAGGTGGAGGCGTCCCCGCAGTCGCCGCAGCCCTCGCACACGCGCTCGTTGACCACCACCCTGGCCTGCGTCGCGGGCAGCTTGCCGCGCTTGCGCAGCCGCCGTTCCTCGGCCGCGCAGCGGTCGTCGTGGATCAGCACGGTCACCCCGTCGATCGCGGCGAGTTCCTTCTCCACGGCCGGGAGGTCGTCGCGGTGCCGTACGGACGCGATCGGCGCCAGCCGGACGCCCCGGTAGGTCTCCGGCTCCGGCGTGGTGACCACCACCCGGCGCACCCCCTCGGCCGCCAGCCACCGCGTCAGCGCCGGGACGTCGAGGCGGCCCTCGGCGCGCTGCCCGCCGGTCATCGCGACCGCGTCGTTGTAGAGCAGCTTGTACGTCATCGAGACGCCGGCCGCGACGGCGGCGCGCACGGCCAGCGAGCCGGAGTGGTGGAAGGTGCCGTCGCCGAGGTTCTGGGTGAAGTGGCGGTCGGAGGTGAAGGGGGCCAGGCCGAACCACTGGGCGCCCTCGCCCCCCATCTGCGTCATGCCGACCTGCCTGCCGCGTCCGTTCCCGTCCAGGGCGATCATGGCATGGCAGCCGATGCCCGCGCCCACCAACGTGTCGTCGGAGGCGCGCGTGGAGGCGTTGTGCGGGCAGCCCGAGCAGAAGTACGGCGTGCGGGCGGCGACCAGCGGGAGCATCCGGCGCTCCACCCGAGTGGCGGACGGGGCGGGCGACAGGACGGCCGCCCGCCGGGGAAGGCGGTCCGGGCCGAGACAGGTGGCGAGGGCCCCGGCCACGTCCTCCGCGCCGAGCGTGCCGCGCGACGTCAGCAGTTCCCTGCCGATGACGTCCGGGCGCTGCCCGGTGTCGTACAGCGCCTGCTTGAGGTGCCCCTCCAGGAACGGCACCTTGTCCTCGACCACGAGCACCCGGTCGAGCCCGGCGGTCATGGCGGCGAGGTCGTCGTACGCCAGCGGGAACGGCATGGCGAGCCGGATGAGCCGCAGGCCGAGGTGGTCCATGGCGGCCTCGTCCAGGCCGAGGTCGGTCAGGGCGCGCAGGACCACGGCGTAGGAGGTGCCGGACGCGAGCAGCCCCGTCGTGGCCCGCGGCGCCTCGTGGGTCACCCGGTTGAGGCCGTGCGCGCGGGCGTACTCGCGGGCCAGGCCGAGCCTGCGGGTGAGCACGTCGTGCTCGGCATCGAGCGAGGCCGGGCCGACCAGGGTGGGCGGCGCCCCGCGGTCGGCGCGGTCCGGCACCGGGATGCCGGACCGAATGTTCTGGCGCAGCGGTCCGAGGTCGACGGTGGCGGAGGCGTCGGCGACGTCGGCGACGATCTTCAGGCCCGCCCACAGGCCGGTGGCCCGCGACAGCGCCACCGCGTGCAGCCCGAGCTCGACGACCTCAGCCACGGAGCCGGGGGCGAGCAGCGGCATCGACAGGCTCTGGCACATCGGCTCGCAGGAGCTGGGCACGGTCGACGACTTGCTGCCGGGGTCGTCGCCGATCCAGGCAACCGCCCCGCCGAGCGGCGAGGTGCCGGCGAGGTTGCCGTGCCGGATCGCGTCGGCGGCCCGGTCGAGACCCGGGTTCTTCCCGTACCAGAACCCGGTCACCCCCTCGTGTCTACGGCCCGGCACCTGGGCGAGAAGCTGGGTGCCCGCGACCGCCGTGGCCGCGAGCTCCTCGTTGAGGCCGGGCCGGGCCACCACGCCGGCCTCCTCGAGGAACCGCGCGGCCCTCGCCATCTCCAGGTCGACGCCGCCCAGCGGCGAGCCGGGATATCCGGAGACGAAGACCCGCGTGTCCAGGCCGCGCGCGGCGTCGAGGCGGCGCTGCTCCAGGGTCAGCCGGACGAGGGCCTGGACGCCCGAGATCAGCACGGTGCCGTGCTCGGCCGCGTACTTGTCGTCGAGCGAGACGGGAGACGTGGACGCGGGCGGAGACACGGGGCGAACCTCCTGAGTTCTGGGAGTGACCCACAGCACACCAACGCCCCGGGCGTACGCGCAAGCATCGCGCGAGAAACGACCGGCAAGACGCAAAAAGATGGAGAAGTCCGCCTCGGGCGCTACTGTTCTTTGCGCCGCGCCAGCCGGAGAGGCCGGGAAGAGGGAGCATGCCATGGCGGAGATCGACGACATCGACCACCGGCTGCTGCGCCTGCTGCGCGAGGACGGGCGCAGGACCTTCTCCGAGATGGCCGCCGAGATCGGCTTGTCGGTGGCGGCCGTCAAGCGTCGGGTCGACCGCCTGCGGGAGATCGGCGTCATCACGGGCTTCACCGTGCGGATCGACTACGCCAAGCTCGGCTGGGGCATCGAGGCGTTCACCGAACTGCGCTATCCCGGCACGACTCCGGTAGACAAGATCGTCCGTACCGCCACGGACGTGCCGGAGGTGCAGGAGGTGTTCACCATCGCCGGGGACCCGGACGCGCTCATCCACGTCCGCGTCCGCGACCTCGGGCACCTCCAGCAGGTCATCGACCGGCTGCGCCGCGCCGGCGACGTGACCGGCACCAAGACCCTGCTCGTGCTGGGCTCGTGGACCCGCGATGTCGGGCCGGTCGAGGACCTCAGTCGTCGTCCTCCCGCGCGCTGAGGCCGGTGGCGTTCAGGAAGTCGACCAGCGGGCCGTCGGCGAGCCGGCCGGCCTGGTATGCCTGCCGCAGCTTGACGAGCAGGTCGCGGACACGCCCCGCGGCCTTGTCGCCCCTGTCCCGGTCCTTGCCCCGGCCCCTGCCCCCGGACATGTCCCTGGCCGTCTTCCTGATCGCTTCGTGGGCGTCGCGGGCCAGCTTCGGCTCGATGCCGCCCCGGCTCTCCTGCTCCTGCACGGCGTGGTCGAAGGCGGCCAGCCACTCCTGGTAGCTCCGGTAGACGCGGCGGGCGGACGGCGTGGGAGACGGCCTGGGGGACGGCCTGGGGGACGCGGT
The DNA here is from genome assembly GCF_006874435.1 of Microbispora sp. KK1-11. Taxonomy (NCBI): domain Bacteria; kingdom Bacillati; phylum Actinomycetota; class Actinomycetes; order Streptosporangiales; family Streptosporangiaceae; genus Microbispora; species Microbispora sp. KK1-11. The sequence goes on from NZ_VIRJ01000017.1 coordinate 37,053, forward strand.
CCTGGTCGGCCGGGGCGTCGGACTGGCCGAGGCCTTCCTCCCCGGGGTGGGTGACGTATCGGCGTGGGTGGCCGCCGGCGACTGGGCCGCGACCGCGGGTTCCGCCTGCCCGCCGCCGTCGGACAGCGCCGCCACCCCGATCGTGACCGCGGCGAGCCCCGCCACCGCGGCGCCGAGCCGGATGAGCGTGCGCCGCTCGGGCGACGCCCCCGCGGCACGGCCGGCCCGGACGCCGGGCGGCGGGGTGTCGAGCAGTGCCGTGTCGCCCGCACGCGCGCCGCCCGCGTAGGGCGCCTGCGACGGGGGCGGAGTGGGCGTTCCCGCCTCCCACGCGGGCGTTCCGGCCTCCCCCGGCGGCATCCCGGCCTCGCGCGCCGGACTCCCCGGGGAGAGGGCGACGGCCGCCAGGACCCGGCGCGCGACCTCCGCGTCGGCGGGCCGGCCTGCGGGGTCCTTGGCGAGCAGCGCCATGATGAGGCGCTCCAGCTCGGCGGGGATGTCGGGACGGTGCCGGCTGGGCGGCACCGGGGCCTGGTGGATGTGCTGGTACACGAGCTCGGGGGCCAACCCGGTGAACGGCGGGTGCCCGCACAGCAGCTCGTAGCAGACGCACCCCAGCGCGTAGAGGTCGCAGGCGGACCCGCCGCCCCTGCCGTCGATCTGCTCCGGAGCCAGGTAGGCGGCGGTGCCGACGACGGTGCCCACCATGGTGAGCCGCGCCGCCTCGGTCGCCACCTGGGCGACGCCGAAGTCGACCACCTTGAGCACGCCGCTCGCGGTGAGGTGCAGGTTGGCGGGTTTGACGTCCCGGTGCACGACCCCGGCGCGGTGCGCGGCGTCCAGGCCCGCGGCGGCCTGGCTCATGAGGTGGCACGCCTCCGCCACGCCGTACCTGCCCCGGTCGAGCAGCTCCGCGGCCAGGCTGCGGCCGGTGAGCAGCTCCATCACCAGGTAGGGCCGCGCGTCCTGCTCGCCCACGTCGAGCACGGTGACCACGTTCGGGTGGACGACGCGGGCGGCGGCGCGGGCCTCGCGGGCGAAGCGCTCCCGCGAGGCGACCCCGGCGACCTGCGGCGTGAGGATCTTCACGGCCACGGGGCGGTGGGCCCGCAGGTCCCGGCCCCGCCAGACCTCGCCCATCCCGCCCCGGCCGATCAGCTCCTCCAGCTCGTAACGACCGCCGAGCATGGACGGCACCACGTCCCGCACCTCCCTGTGGCCACTCGCGCCCCAATGATCGGGAGCCAACCTATCCTCTCGGGCAGGCCGGGCGAGAACGGCCGGATCGGCCGGACCGGCGGAACCCGTTCACGGCGGCGGCGCCGTGCTCGAACGCAGGGAGATCGGCGGGGAGAGCAGAACGTGGCGGGGCGGCGTGCCGGGCTCGGCCATTCGCTCGGCCAGCAGTTCGACGGCCCTTTCCGCCATGTCGGTGATCGGGACGTCGGCCGCGGTGAGGGGCGGATGGAACTCCTCGGCCCAGTGCCGCCCCACGACCCCGGTGACGGAGATCTGCCGGGGTATCGCGCGGCCGAGGCGTCGCAGCGCGCGCTCGATGCCGGGCAGGGCCGCCTCGTTCACCGTGACGAGGCCGGTGACCCCGGGCCGGGCCGCCAGCAGGTCCTCCACACAGGTCTCGCCCGCCGTCGCCTCGTCGGGGCAGCACGACGCGGTCGCGGACAGCGACCGCGCCGCCGCGGCGGCGTTGAACCCGTCCAGGGCACGGCGGGCCGGGCCGTAGCCGGAGTCCAGGAGCTCTCGCGGCCGGTTGATCAAGGCGATCTCGCGGTGCCCGAGGTCGGCCAGATGACGCACGCAGCTCGCGACAAGGCCTTCGTAGTCCAGATCCACCCAGTATGCGGTCGCGGCGTCCGCGGTATGGCCGATCGCCACGAAGGGCACACCGGACTCCCGCAGGCGGGCGGCCCTCGCGTCCTGCAGCCGGACCTCCATCAGGATCACGCCGTCGACGCGGCGGCCGCGGACCATCCGCTCGAACGAGCCGTCGTGCTCGCCGCCGCTGGGCGACAGCAGCACGTCCAGTTCGCGCCGACCGGCCGCGGCCACGACATCGGCGACGAAGCCGAGCTGGATCGGGGTCAGCCGCCGCCCGGCGGGCGGGATGACCAGGCCGACGGTGCGGGTGCGGCCCTCCGCCAGGGCTCTGGCGGAGGCGTTGGGCCGGTAGCCGACGTCGTCGATGACCTGGAGGATGCGCCGGCGGGTCGCGGCGGAGACCGCGCGCTTGCCGCTCAGGGCGTAGGAGACCGTGCTCCGCGACACGCCCGCCCGCTTGGCGATCTCCCCGATGTTCACCCGTCCCCCGCGGCAGCTCATCGACGCGATGATTCGAATCGATTCGACAGAAGGCTATGCAGGCGTCCGCGGTCGTGTCAAAGCCGCCGCCTCCGCCGTCTCCGTCCGCGGTTCTTGCCGCCGCTCGTGAGCGGCGGCGAGGATGAGGTAGGCACTGGCCGTCCAGGTGTAGGCGCGGTCGCGCAGCCCCTCGCCGGTGCGCGCGTCGAAGTTCTCCGCGAAGCCGGACCGCTCACAGAGTCCGCGGAAGCGGGCGCTGATCTCGTCGGCCAGCCCGACGTGGCCGGCGCGGCGCAGGCCGTCCTCGATGAGCACGGTCGAAGGGGCCCAGATCGGTCCGCGCCAGTAGCCGTCGTCCTGGTAGTGCTCGGACTCGGGGTGCTCGGTGGCGGGCCCGAACGCGGTCAGGTGCGAGGCGATGCGTGCGGCGAGCGCCGAGTGCACCGGCTCGGGGAGCTCGTCGCCGAGCACGATGGGCATGAGGTCGAGCAGGCTGGAGCTGGACCAGGTGCGCCCCGAGTGCGCGCCGCGGGCGACGAACCGGTCCCCCGTCCACAGCTCGGCGAGCAGCGCGTCGCGCATCCGGTCGGCGGCGCCGGACCAGCGGGCCGCCGCGGCCGGGTCCGGGGCCCGGCGGGCCAGCTCGCGCAGCTGCAGGACGAGGAAGGCGGCCAGGTCGGCGGTCTCCACGACGCGTTCGGCGTCGAAGGTGGTGGCGTTGTCCCAGCCGCTGTCGTTGCCGTGCTGGTAGTGCGGCAGTTCACGGCCGGGAACGCGCCGCGCCGTGAGCCAGAAGGTCGTCCAGCGTTCCAGCAGCCGGTAGACCTCCTCCGGCTCGGCCGCCGGCGGAAGGCCGCGCAGGGCCCAGCCGTGGATGGGCGGCTTCACGAAGTTGTAGAGGATCTCCGAGTGGGTGACGGAATCGGGCAGCGCGCCCGCGTCGTCCTGGTGGTCGAAGGGCAGCCGGAACTGGTCCCACGCCAGGCCGGGCAGGCCGTCGGCGAGGGCGATGGCGTTGAAGCAGTGGTCCCAGCTCCACACCTTGTCCATCCAGTGCTTGGACATCAGCACGGCGGGCCGGGTGACGAACCCGGCCGGGCGTACGGTCGCCGACCACAGGACGTAGGCGGCCAGCTCGGCCGCGGGCGTGCGGTCGCTGCGCCAGGGCGCGACCGCCGCGGTGAACGCGTCGAACTCGGCCCGCGCCGCCTCGGCCACCTGCTCGAAGGCGTCCGTGCGCGCATAGGGGGCGCGTGCGGTCTCGTACTCCTCGACGGCGATCTCCCACTCGCCGCTCAGGACGACGCCCCGTTCCGCGGTGCCGAGCGCCTGGGCGCCCCGCGCCTCGGCCTGGCCGGCGAGCACCGTGATCCGGTAGCGGCGGCCGGTCTGGTAGACGGTGAAGACGAACGATCCGTCCGCCGGGTCCTGGTAGAAGTAGGGGCCGCTGAACGGGGTCAGGACGGGGTCGGCGGCCAGGAGGCTCAGCCCGAGGCCCCGGCCGCGCAGCCGCACCGTGTCGGCGTTCTCGTAGGCGAGGTCGATCCGGCCGTCGGCGTGGCTCCAGGTGAGCTGGTGGGGTGTGGCGGTGACGTCGCTCTCGGCGGACGGCGCCAGCCGCAGGATCGGATGCATGCCGGTCTGGTGGGAGACCAGGTGCACGTCCCGGGCGTAGGTCTTCTGGGCGACCACCGGCGAGAAGCCGAACCAGGAGCCGCGGTAGCTGAACGGGATTTCCCGCAGGGAGAACACCGGGCCTGAAGCGGCGACGGTCATGAAGAGGGGGTCCCTTCTCGAAGAGGCTCAGTCCTTGACGGCGCCGGCGGTGACGCCTGCGGCGACGTAACGCTGGGCGACGATGAGCAGAACGGTGGCCGGGATGGAGGCGACCACGGCGGTGGCCATGATGGCGTTCCACTCCTGGTTGTTGTTGCCGATGTAGTGGTAGATGCCCAGCGTGATCGGCTGGTGGGCGCCGCCCTGGTCGAGGGTGGAGGCGAAGACGAAGTCCGACCAGGCCCACAGGAACGCGAACAGCGACACCGTGATGATCGAATTGCGGGAGACCGGCAGTACGATCGAGACGAACGTGCGCATCACCCCGGCGCCGTCCACCCGGGCCGCCTGCAGCAGCTCCTCGGGGATGCCGGACATGAACGTGGTGAGGATCAGCACGGCGAACGGCACCGCGAGGGTGGAGTCGGCCACGATCAGCCCGGGAACGGTGTTGAGCACGCCGGTGGTGAGGAAGATGGCATAGAAGCCCATCGCCATGATGATCCCCGGGATCATCTGCGCGATAAGCAGCACGAAGCTCAGCACCCCGCCGCCGCGCGGGCGCAGCTTGGCCAGCGAGTACGCGGCCGGCGCCGCGACCAGGAGGGTCAGCACGACGGTGCCCAGCCCGACGACCAGGCTCACCCCCAGGTACGGCAGCTGCCGCTCCAGCACCGCCCGATAGCCGTCCAGCGTGCCGTGGACCGGGAACCAGTACGGCGGCGACTTGCGCATGTCCTGGTCCCGCGTGAACGACACGTTGACCATCCAGTAGACCGGGAACAGCATCACGGCCGTCAGCGCCAGCCCGACGGCGGTCTTGAGCCGCCTCATGCCGCGGCCTGCCGTCGCTGCACGCGGATGTAGACGAGCCCGAAGGCGAGCGCCATGAGGATCAGCAGGTTGCCCACCGCCGCGCCGGGGCCGAAGGAGGGCACGAGGTTGCCGAAGCCGAGCCGGTAGGACCATGTGGCGAACGTGCTGGAGGAGCCGCTCGGCCCGCCCTTCGTCATGATCCAGATGATGTCGAACACCTTGAGCGTGTAGACCAGCCCCAGCAGGACCGTGATCGCCGACACGGGACGCAGCAGCGGGAAGGTCACCCGCCAGAACCGCTGCCAGGCGCCGGCCCCGTCGAGCGCCGCCGCCTCGTACACGGCCGAGGGGATCGCCTGCAGGCCGCTGTAGAGCACGACCAGGTTGAACGGGATGCCGATCCAGATGTTCGCGATGATCACCGACCACAGCGACCAGTCGGGGGAGGTCAGCCAGTTGACCGGGCCGACGCCGACCCAGCTCAGGGCGGCGTTGACCACGCCGGAGTCGCTGTTGAACATCCACGACCAGGTCGAGGCGGACACGATCAGCGGCAGCAGCCACGGCACCAGGAACAGCGCGCGCAGCGTGGTGGACAGCCGGAAGTTCCGGCTGAAGAACACGGCCAGGGCGAGCCCGATGGTGAACTGGAAGGCCAGCGACACCACCGTGAACACGATGGTGTGCCACAGCGCCGGCCCGAACGTGGCGTCGGCGAACACCTTGGCGTAGTTGGCGAACCCGGCGAACGGCGCGTCCCCCTGCACGAACGAGCGCACCGTGTACGTGCGCAGGCTCAGCTCGACGTTGCGATACAGCGGGTAGGCGTAGAAGATCAGCAGGTAGACGACGACGGGGGCGAGGAACGCCCACGCCGCCCACTGCCCCGATCGGGTGCGTGCCGCCCGGCGCTCCCGCCCCTGGGCGGGGACGGGGGCGCGGGCGGTACGCACCGGCGTTCGTGTCACTCGGCTCATGCTCATTACTGGGTCGCGCTCGCCGCCGCCGCCTGCGCCGCCGTCATCGCCTCCTGCGGAGCCGTGGAACCGCTCAGCGCCGCCTGCACGGCGCCCCACATCGGCTCGGAGATCTTCGGATACTTCGTGCCCAGGTTGTCGCTGGTGCGGCCCTTGGCCGCCTTGACCGCCTCCACCCACACCTTCAGCTCGGCGTTCTGCTCGACCTGCTTGGCCTGCACCGCTTCCGTCGGCGCGATGTACGACAGCGTGGTCGTGGTCGCCAGTGAGTTGTCGGTGCTGGTCAGGCAGCTCACGAGCTTCTGGGAGGTGGCGTAGCGTGCGGTGTCCGACTGCACCGGGATGCTGACGAACTCACCGCCGGTCGGGGCGGGGGCGGTGCCGCCGTCCTTGCCGGGGATCGGGATGATGCCGTAGTCGAAGCCGGTCTTCTTGGCGTTGGCGAGCTGCCAGGTGCCGTTCTCGCCGAAGGCGAAGTCCCCGGTCGCGAACTCCTGCCAGCTCGTGGTCTGGGTGTTGTTGATGACCGAGTTGGGCGCGTAGCCCTTCTTGAGCCAGTCGGCCCACAGGGCCACCGCGGAGACGCCCTCGGGTGAGTCCAGCTTGGTGAGGTTCGCGCCGGAGCCCCAGAACCAGGGCAGGAACTGGAAGCTGCCCTCCTCGGTGCCGATGGCCGAGAACGTGATGCCCTTCTTGCCCGCGGCCTTCACCTTCTCCAGCGCCGCGGTCAGCGACGCCCAGTCCTTCACCGCGGCCGCGTCCACACCGGCCTTCTTCAGCACGTCCTTGTTGTAGTAGAGGGCCAGCGTGTTCGCCCCGATCGGGACCCCGTACGCCTTGCCGCCGAGCTGGCCCGCCGCCAGCAGGTTCGGCGCGATCGACGAGACGTCGAGCTTGTTCTCCTCGGTCGTCGTCAGCACGCCGGCCTCGGCCAGCGTCGAGACGACCGGGTTGTCCACGATCAGCACGTCCGGCGAGTTGCCCTGCTGAGCCGCCAGCAGCGCCTTGTTGGTCAGGTCGCTGGTGTCGTAGCCGGTCCGCTCGACCTTCACGCCCGCCTGGGTGCCGCACGTGTCCAGCAGCTTCACCCAGTCGGAGGTCTTGTCGTACTGCGGGTACGGATCCCAGATCGTGTAGGTCCCGCCCCCGGCGGCCTGGCTCGCGCCCGCCGAGGAGGCGGCGGGGCCGTCGGACGGTGACGAGCAGGCGGCCAGCCCGGCGGTGGCCGCGAGGAGCGCCGCACCCAACCCGGCCGCACGCCGGCCGCTTGACCCTGGTCTCATTGACGTGACCTCCACTGACAGCGTTACGCGTCTGTTTCCGATCGGAGTCGAACCGATTCGGCGAATCGGTTCGCTGACGATAGGCCCGGTCCGTCGCATGCGTCAATGGGATGCGCGGCACGATTTGCGGAGGCGTCTGCGGAGACACCCGCGGAGGCGTCCTCGCCGGCGTGCGCCGTGCGGCTTTCCGGGTTCGCGACGCCCCCGTCCGGGACGGGCCGTGAGGTGCGCCGGCGCGTGACGGCGAGATGACGATCGCGTGCCGGGCGGGTTTCCGGCCCTTGACCGTTTTGCGGCACCCCGCTTATCGTCCAGTCGAATCGATTCGCCGAATCGATTCGATCCGTCATTCCCCCCGCGAATGGGACAGCGCATGGCCGTACCCTTGTCCGGGCGAGCACGCAGGCTCGCACCTCACGCCGTTCTCGCCTCCGCCCTCGCGATGACCGCGATCCCCCTTGCCACATCGCCGGCCCACGCCTCATCGACCCAGAGCGCCGGCGCACCGGCACTCGTCCTCCACTACGACTTCGAAGGCGACCTGTCGGGCGGCGTCATCGAGGACCGCTCCCCCTCCGGCCTCGACGGGGTCTTGGCCAACCCCGGGTCGGCCAAGACCGCCGCGGGTCCCGACGGCACGCAGGCCCTGTCGCTGCCCGGCGGGCCGACCGGCTCGGCGACCGCCCCCTACGTGACGATCCCGAACGGCCTGTTCCGCGACCGCCACGCCATGACCGTCTCCACATGGCTGAAGTGGGCGGGCGGCGCCGACTTCCAGTGGGTCTACAACCTCGGCAAGGACGCCGCGACCGCCACCTTCGTCACCCCGTCCTACGCCGGCGACGCCACCACGAGATCGTCCATCAAGCCGGTCAACGGCAGCGCCGAGGTGGGGGTGCCGGGCGCGCAGAAGCTGCCCACCAATCAATGGGTGAACCTCGTCACCACGATCGACGGCAGGACCCTCACCTACTACGTGAACGGCGTGCCCATCGGCAGCACCACCGCCCAGATCGACCTGGCCGCGGTGATGCACTCCGACCGCAACAGCACCTCCGGCTTCCTGGGCAAGCCGTTCTGGGGCGGGCACCCGTTCCTGGCCGGCGACCTCGACGACTTCCGCGTCTACGACGCCGCCATGAACGCCGAGCAGGTCGCCGAGCTCGCCGGCGACCGCAAGGCCGCTCTCACCAAGGTCGAGCAGACCTCCTTCGAGATCACCACCTATCCGGGCACCGCACCGGCACTGCCCGCGACCGTCAACGCGCAGTTCTCCGACGGCATTCGCCGGGGCGTGCCGGTCACCTGGGAGGCCGTCGACCCGGCCAGGTACGCCAAGCCGGGGCAGTTCACTGTCAAGGGCACCGCGTACGGGACCACGGTCGAGGCCACGGTCAAGGTCGTCGCCAACGACCTGACCATCGACCTCGGCACCGAGACCGGAGCCTTCCACGGCGGCGCGTCGGGCACCCTGTACGGCGTGTACGGCGAGGGCGTGCCGACCTCCAACCTCCTTGAGGGCATGCGGCTGCGCACGGTCGCGACGAAGGCCCAGGACGGCCCGCAGCACCCCGGCGCCGACGCGCTGGAGGTGGTCAAGCCGCTCGCCGACAGCACCGGCGGCGACGTGTACATCTACATGACCGACATCTACCGGGGCTTCCCCTACGAGTGGCCCGGCGCCACGCCCGAGGCCAGGCTGAACGACTTCAAAGCCAAGATCGCCAAGCAGGTCGACCAGGTCCGCACCCTCGACCCGAAATATCAGGACCACATCGTCTTCGTGCCGTTCAACGAGCCCGAGGGCAACATGTTCGGCACCGGCACATGGAGCTACAACAAGATCAGTTGGCTGAGTGACCCCCAGTACTACTTCAAGGCCTGGGACGAGGTCAACGCCCTGATCAAGGGCAAGATGCCGAAGGCCAGGATCGCCGGCCCCAACACCAGCGTCCTGTACGACCAGGTGCAGGGCTTCCTGCGGCACGCCGTGCAGGCGGGGACGGTCCCCGAGGTCATGACCTGGCACGAGCTGGGCGACCCGGCCCGCATCCGCACCAACGTGGCGAAGTACCGCCAGTGGGAGCAGGCCATCTTCACGGGCACCCCGTATGAGGGCAGGCAGCTCCCGATCAACCTCGACGAGTACGCCTTCAACTACCACACGTCGGTGCCCGGCCAGATGGTCCAGTGGGCCTCGGCCATCGAGGAGTCGAAGGTCGACGCCGACATCGCGTACTGGAACATCGACGGCAACCTGTCCGACTCGGCCGTGCAGGCCAATCGCGGCAACGGCCAGTGGTGGCTGCTCCACGCCTACGGCCAGATGACCGGCAACACGGTCAAGGTCACCCCGCCGCGGCCGAACGTCAGCTACACGCTGCAGGGCGTCGCGACGCTCGACAAGGCCAAGGCGCAGGCCCGCGCGCTGTTCGGCGGCGCGTCCGGTCTCGTCGGCATTCACTTCGACGACGTCGACACCGCGCTGTTCGGGGGCACGGTACACGCCCTGATCCAGGAGATCCCGTGGACCGGCCAGGTCGGCGACTCGGCGCAGCCCCGGGTCGTCGCCGAGCTGAACCAGAAGGTGACGGACGGCGCGGTGAGCTTCGAGTTCGGGTCCGCGCTGCCCGCCTTGAAGGAGTCGTCGGCCTACCAGATCATCCTCACCCCCGGCGACCACGCCGCCTCCGGCACTCCGGCGACCACGCTCTGGCAGGCCACGTACGAGGCGGAGAACGCCGGCCACACCGGCACGGGGTACAGCCGCAACGGTCCCGAGGGGACTCCGTCCGACGTCGGCAAGTTCTACACCTCCGGCGGCTACGACGTCGGCGGGCTGCGCACCGGCTCCGACGTCACGCTGAACTTCACGGTGTCGGTCCCGCAGGACGGCACGTACGACCTGTCGGTCTTCGCGAACTCGCTGAACACCGCCGACGCGGTGCGGGAGCAGGGCCCGACCAACGTCTTCCTCCGGGTCGACGGCAAGGACGAGCGGGAGCTCCACCTTCCGCTGGGGTACAAGTGGGTGGTCTGGGACCACACCGACACGAAGGTCACCCTGTCCAAGGGGGACCACACGATCACCCTGGCCGCCAGGAGCCTCGACGGCACCCGCGCCACCAAGGGGGACGCGATCGTCGACAAGATCGACCTGACCCTCGCCAACCCGGCCGCGAGCGAGGCCGTCTACGAGGCCGAGTACGCCACGCTCGACGGAGCGCGCGCCGACTACAGCGAGAAGAAGGTGTCCGGCTCCGGCGTGGCCGACCTGCGCAAGGGGCAGTCGGCGACGTTCTGGGTCTACTCACCCGGCGACGGCGAGTCCACGCTGGGTGTCGACCTGCGCGGCGGCGGGAGGGGCACGCTGACCGTCAACGGGCAGGACATCGCCGAGCCGTCCGGGTCCTCCCAGGTCAAGGCATTCCTGTCCGGTGGCGTCAACAAGATCACCTACGTCGCGCGGACGGGCAGGGTGCGGCTGGACCGGCTGCGGGTCGAGAAGACCGAGGGCACGCTCACGCCGACCTGGTATGAGGCCGAGTCGGCCCACGTGGCCGGCGCCGCCAAGGTGGCCGCCTATCCGCTGGCGAGCGGCGGGAAGGCCGTCACCGACATCGGCGGCGCCCCCGGCGACGGCGGCACCCTGACCTTCGACGTCACCGCTCCCGAGAACGGGACGTACGCGCTGACGGTTCGCTACTCCAACCCCGAACAGTCGCCCGCGTCTCATTACAACCCCGACCCGCTGGCCCGCCACGCCGAGATCTCCGTCAACGGCGCCACACCGCAGCGGGCCTGGTTCCCCCACTCCTTCCACGCCGACAACTTCTGGGAGATGACCATCCCCGTCCAGCTCACGAAGGGAGCCAACACCGTCGCCTTCGCCTCACGCGAACTGCCGAACTTCGACGGCGCCACCTACATCTCCGCGACCTTCCCGGACATCCTGCTCCGGTCGAAGTACGCCCCGATCATCGACAGGATCGCGGTGACGCCCATCGCCAAGTAACACGCCAGGTGCATCAGCCGGGCGGGGCCGTCGGCCCCGCCCGGCGTTCCTGTTCTCCACGGGCGTTCAGGCCGGGCGGACCCGGACGCCGTCGAGAGCCATGCGCAGCACCCGCTCACGCTGGTCGTCGTCGACGAACCCGCCCCCGGTGATGCCGGAGATCATCCGCAGGACGTCGTCGAAGGTCACGTCGCCGCGGACCTCCCCGGCCTCCTTCGCCCGGTCGAACAGCGGCTCCCCCGCCTCGTACATCGCGGTCCGGCACGACCGCATCATCTCCGAGTCGCGGTTGAGCGCCTCGTAGATGGCCCGCTTGGTGGCCGCGTAGTCCACGAACCGGCGCAGCCAGGCGGCCAGCGCCTCCCACGGCGGCAGGTCCGCGACCTGCCCCGCGGCGCCGCACAGCTCGTCGATCTCGTCCAGGTACACGCTGTCGAACAGGTCCTGCCGCGTGGGGAAGTTGCGGTAGAGCGTGCCGATGCCGACACCGGCGCGCCGGGCGATGTCCTCCAGCGACGCCTCCGTGCCGTGTTCGGCGAACGCCTCCCGCGCGGCGGCGAGCAGCGCGTCGAAGTTGCGCCGCGCGTCCGCGCGCTGGGGGCGTCGCACCCGCGTCCGGGGGCCTTCGGCCGCCTTCTCCTTCACCGGTCTTCCTTTCGAGTTGAACCGGAGGAGTACCTCCGCTAATCTGGAGGCACGCCTCGACTTTAGCAGGCGGGCATTCGCGTTCGCGTCTTCCCTGTCAACGCCGCTCTGATCGTCGTCTCTGTTTCGCGCCGTCCCCGTCGCCGGGGCGGCGTCACCGGCGCGCCTCGTCGCACCGGTTCCTCCTGTCGAAGGATCTCGATGTCACGCACCACCTCGCCGCAACGGCTGACCTTCCTCGCGCTGGCAGCCGCCACGGCCTCGTTCTCCATGCTGCAGTCCCTGGTCAGCCCCGTGCTGTCCACCATCCAGCACGACCTGCACACCGGCCAGAGCACGGTGACCTGGGTGCTCACCGCCTGGCTGCTGTCCGCGTCCGTCGCCACGCCGCTGATGGGCCGCATCGCCGACATGATCGGCAAGGACCGCACGCTGCTCATCGCGCTGGCCGCCATCGCGCTCGGCTGCATCGTCGCCGCCGTCGCCCCCAACGTCGGGGTGCTCATCGCCGGACGGATCGTGCAGGGGCTCGGCGGCGCCGTGTTCCCCGTGTCGTTCGGGATCGTGCGCGACGAGTTCCCCGCCACCCGGGTGCCCTCGATGGTCGGTGTCCTGTCCGCCGTCATCGCCGCGGGTGGCGGCGTCGGAATCGTGCTCGCAGGCCCGATCGTCGACGCTCTCGGCTGGCGCTGGCTGTTCTGGTTGCCTGCGATCGTCGTCGTCGCCACCGCGTTCCTGGCCTACCGCAACGTTCCCCGGTCCCCGGTGCGCACGCCCGGCCGGGTCAACTGGGCGGCCGCGGCGCTGCTGTCCGGATGGCTGGTGGCGCTGCTGGTCCCGCTCACCGAGGCGTCCGCCTGGGGCTGGGGGTCGGCCGCCGTCATCGCGCCGCTCGCCGCCGCCGCGATGCTGTTCGCCGCGTGGATCGCGGTCGAGCTGCGCTCGCGCGACCCGCTGATCGACATGCGCATGATGCGGCTTCCGGCCGTGTGGACGACCAACCTGGTGGCGCTGCTGTTCGGCGCCGGCATGTTCGCCTCGTACGCGTTCCTGCCGCAGTTCATGCAGATGCCGGCGGCCGTGACGGGCTACGGATTCGGATCGAGCGTGACCGAGGCCGGGCTGCTGATGCTGCCCATGCTTGTCACGATGGCCGTCGCCGGCACGGTGAGCGGCCCGATCTCCCGCTTCGCCGGGGTCAAGGCTCAGCTCGTGTGGGGCTGCGCGCTCGGCGCGCTGTCGAGCGCCGGCGTCGCCATCTGGCACGACCGGCCCTGGCAGCTCGCCGCCGCGACCGCCGTGTTCGGGCTCGGTCTCGGCCTGGCCTACGCGTCGATGACCAACCTGATCGTGCAGAGCGTGCCGGCCGGCCAGACCGCCGTCGCCGGCGGAATGAACACCAACATCCGCACCATCGGCGGCTCCATCGGCACCGCCGTGGTCAGCTCCGTCGTCACCGGTCACCTGCGCCCCGACGGCCTGCCGTACGAGTCGGGCTTCACCACCGCCTTCCTGGTGCTGGCCGTGACCCTGGCGGCCACCGTCGCCGTGGCGCTGCTGGTCCCGGGGGCGCGCCGCCGTACGGCGCCCGCCGCCGAGGCGGCCGAGCGGGTCCCGGCGGGCGCGGCGCACTGAACACACCACCCAAAGGAGACAACACATCATGCAGAGGACATGGCTCATCACCGGCGCGTCCCGGGGCCTCGGACACGCGCTGGCCCAGGAGGTGCTCGAACGCGGCGACCGCCTCGTGGCCACCGCCCGCCGGCCGGAACGGCTGGACGACCTCGTCCGGGCCCACGGCGACCGGGCACGCGCCGTCGCACTGGACGTCACCGACGCCACGGCGGCGCAGCGGGCCGTACGGCTGGCCGTCGAGGAGTTCGGCTCGCTGGACGTGCTGGTGAACAACGCGGGATACGCCAACTCCTCACCCATCGAGGAGACCTCCGACGAGGACTTCCGGGCGCAGTTCGAGACCAACCTGTTCGGCGTCGTCACCATGACCAAGGCCGCGCTGCCGGTGCTGCGCGCGCAGCGGTCCGGTCACATCCTGCAGATCGGCTCGGTGGGCGGCCGGGTCGGGGGCACGCCGGGGCTCGGCGCCTACCAGGCCGCCAAGTTCGCCGTCGAGGGGTTCTCCGAGGTGCTGAACAGCGAGGTCCGGCCGCTGGGGATCACCGTGGTCATCGTCGAGCCCGGCGGGTTCCGTACGGACTGGGGCGGCTCGTCGATGCGCATCCCGCCGGTGGGGCCTGACTACGAGCAGACCGTCGGCCGGGTCAACGCCTACCGGCGAACGGTGGACGGCGCCCAGCCGGGCGACCCCCGGCGGGCGGCCAGGGTGATCGCCGAGCTGGTCGACGTGGACAATCCGCCGCTGCGGCTGCTGCTCGGCTCCGACGCGCTGCGCATGGCCGAGCAGGCGTCCCGGTCCCGCGCGGCCGAGGCGGAGCACTGGGCCGCCGTCAGCCGTTCCACGGACTTCGACGGCGTCGTGGGGCTGACCGAGGAGCCGGTCGCCCGCCTCCTCGCGCACGGCACGCGGTGACGGCCGGACCGGCCGGGTCAGGAGCGCAGCTCGGGGAACTGGTCGTCCCGCCACTCACCGGACGGCGGGGCGCCGGCCTCCGCGGCGTCGCTCTCCCTGGCGCGCAACTCGACCCGGCGGATCTTCCCCGAGATGGTCTTGGGCAGCTCGGCGAACTCGAGCCGGCGCACCCGCTGGTAGGGCGCGAGCCTCTCACGGGCGTGCCGCAGGATGGCCGCGGCGGTCTCCCCGTTCGGCTCCCAGCCCGCGGCCGGCACCACGTACGCCTTGGGCACGGCGAGGCGGATCGGGTCGGGGGCGGGCACGACCGCCGCCTCCGCGACGGCGGGATGCTCGATGAGCACGCTCTCCAGCTCGAACGGCGAGATCTTGTAGTCGGACGCCTTGAACACGTCGTCGGTGCGTCCCACGAAGGTGATCGAGCCGTCGGCGTCCCGGACCGCGACGTCACCCGTGTGGTAGAGGCCCCCGGACATGGCCCCCTCCTCGCCGTCCAGGTATCCGGTCATCAGGTTGACCGGGCGGGCGGCGAGGTCGAGGCAGATCTCGCCCTCGTCCGCCGGCCGGCCGGTCACCGGATCGACGACGACGACCGGGACGCCGGGAAGGGGGCGGCCCATCGAGCCGGCCTTCACGGGCACGCCGGGCGTGTTGGCGATCAGCGCCGTCGTCTCGGTCTGGCCGTACCCGTCGCGGACCGTCAGCCCCCACGCCCGCTCCACCTGGGCGATGACCTCGGGATTCAGCGGCTCTCCCGCGGCGACCGCCTCACGCAGGCTGCCCGGCCCGTCCCCGAGGTCGGCCTGGATGAGCATCCGCCAGACCGTGGGCGGCGCGCAGAACGTGGTGACCCCGGCGCGGCGGACCTGCCCGAGCAGGGCGGCGGCGTCGAAGCGGGAGTAGTTGTGCACGAACACCGTCGCCTCGGCGTTCCACGGCGCGAAGAAGCAGCTCCAGGCGTGCTTGGCCCAGCCGGGCGAGCTGATGTTGAGGTGGACGTCGCCCGGCCGCACCCCGATGAAGTACATCGTCGTCAGGTGTCCCACGGGATAGGACACCTGGGTGTGCCGCACGAGCTTGGGCCTGCTCGTCGTCCCCGAGGTGAAGTACAGCAGAAGCGGGTCGCCGGGAGAGGTCCGGGCCTCGAACGGGTCCGGCTCCGGCGTCGCGTAGGCGTCGCCGTACCGGAGCCACCCGGTCGCCTCGCCCACGCAGACGCGGCCGTACTCTCCCGGCACGCCGTCGAACTTGTGCGTGTCGGCCGCGTTGGCGATGACGTGCCGGACGCGTCCCCGCTCTACGCGGTCGGCGAGGTCCGCCGCGCCCAGGGCGGTGGTCGCCGGCATGATCACGGCACCGAGCTTCATCACCGCCAGCATCGACTCCCAGAGCTCGACCTGGTTGCCGAGCATCAGCAGCACGTGGTGGCCCCTGCCGACCCCCTGGGCGGCCAGCCAGGCCGCCACCTGATCGGAGCGCCGGGCCATCTCGTCGAAGGAGTAGCGCCGCTCGGAGCCGTCCTCCTCCACGATCCACAACGCCGTACGGGGGTTGCCCCGGGCGATCGCGTCGAACCAGTCCGTGGCCCAGTTGAACCTGTCGCCGAAGACCGGCCAGGCGAACTCGCGGGCCGCCCGCTCGGGCTCCTCCCTCAAGCCGAGCAGCAGGTCGCGGGCTTCCCGGAAGACATGGGTGCTGGTCGTCTCGCTCACGGTGACTCCTTTGTCGCGCAGGCCACGGAGGTCAACGTACGACCGCCGCTCGCGCCGTGTCACCCCCGATGATCCACGGTCATATCCCGGCCTCCGCGTCGTCGGGTTCCTCGTCGCCGTCGGCGGCGAGGAGGGTGCCCTCGGTGAGGGCGGGGGCGCGGCGGCTCGGCCGGAAGCCGAGCAGCGTTTCGGCCAGTTCCTCGTTGCCGGAGAAACCGGCGTCGGCGTCGACGGTCTGGGCGCCGTCCCAGAGCATCAGCATCGCCGACACCGCGTGGGCGCTCTTGTCGTGGTGCATGTCGTAGTGCGCCGCCATCGGCACGGTGTCGAAGTGGACCCACAGGTCGTGGCCGGTCATGAGCAGATCGAGGCCGAACTTCACGGTCAGGCCCAGCAGCTCGGGCTTGTACCGGTCGTCGATGCCGGCGAACGCCTCGTCCAGTGCGATCACGCGCGGGCACGTGGGCTTGGCGGACGAGTAGAGGGCGTTGGCCGCGGCGAACAGCGGGAGGTGGATGGCCGCCGACTTCTCCCCTCCGGACATCTCCTCGTGCTTGGCCCGGGTGAGCTTCACCTCCTTCTCCCCCGGCACGGCGAGCACCAGCTCGAAGCCGTACCAGGTGCGGTAGTCGAGCACGTCGGCCAGGGCCTGCTTGTACGTGGCGCGCGGATGCGCGGCACGGTAGTCGCGGATCATCTCCCGCAGCAGGCCGCGCAGCTCGGCCAGCCCGGCCGCGCCGAGCCCCCGCGCGTCGCGGTCGAGGAGCCGCAACACGGCGACCTGCCGGTCGTTCAGCCGGTCCGAGCGGCCCCAGCGGATGCCGATCCTGGTGCCGGACGACATGGGCCGTGATCGGGTGTCGTCGTTCATCCCGCGCACCAGGTCGCGTGCGGTGCGGACCCGGTCGTGCACCTGCTGGGCGAGCGCGGTGAGCAACTCGTCCTCCAGCACGGTCCTCTCCCGCTCCTCGAGCAGCATTCCCTGTTCCTGGACGCGGTCGGCGACCCGCCGGGCGAACGCGGCGACCGGATTGCGGCCGCCCTCGTCGCTGACGTAGACCATGACGACGCCGGTGGGGTCGTGCTCCAGGCGGTAGTCCTCGGCGCAGCCGTCGAGCGCGTCCTGGAAGGTCCGCAGCGAGGCCGACAGCCGGGTCGCGGCGTTCTTGAGCGTGCTCTCCCCGGGCACGCGGATGTCGGCCATCTCCGCGGCGAAGGCGTCCAGCAGCGTGGCCACGTCTCCCGGCAGCACGCGGCCGACCAGGGCGGCGGCATCGGGCGGCGGTCCGCCCCCCTCTCCAGCGCCGGGATGGGCGGACAGCTCCGCCGCGACCGAGGCGGCCGCCTCCCCCGGTTCGGGCCAGCCGACGTGGGCGGGCCACGGGGCCGTGGCGGTGACGCCGAGGAGCGGGCGCAGCTCCAGATGCGCGTACGGCCCGAACGCCGCGACGTGCTCGAAGAGGTGCCCGAGCGCCTGGCCGAGGGAAGTCTGGCCGTGCCTGAGGTCGGCCTGGGCGACGATCAGCGCCTCGTTCTCCCGCGCCGCTGCCGCGGCATGCTCCTCGCACCGCTCACGGACCTCGGCGAGGCGCCGCTCGGCCTCGGTGATCTGGGCGAGCACCTCGCGCAACGGCGCGTCGAGGGCCTCCTCACCCGCCCTGAGCTCCTCGGCCTCGGCCCGGTGCTCCCGCTCCTTGTCCTCCAGAGCGCGGGAGTCCGCGTCGTGCCGCTCGCGCTGCCGGGCGATCGCGGCCTGCCGCGACGCGAGGTCCCGCTCCTCGGACGCGGCTCGCTCGCGACCGTCGTGCAGCCGCTGCGCCGTCGTGAGGAAGTCGTCGACGGCCCGCGCGACCGCGTCGACCTCCTGCTCGGCGACGGGCATGCTCCTTTCCGCCGCGACCTGGCGCAGCCGCCGGCGCGCCGCGTCGACCTGGGCCACCGCGGCGTCGAGGTCGCGACGGCGGTCGGCGAGCGCCGAGCGCGCCTGGGCCAGCAGCGCGGACTCCTGAGACACGCGGGTGACGGCCTCGACGACCGCCGTGGCGGGCGGGAGCTCCCGCCTGGCCCGGGCGAAATCCTCCAGGCGGCGGTTCGCGCGTGCCAGATCGCGCTCGGCGTCCTCGTGCGCCCGGCTCGTCTCGCCGATCATCTCGTCAGACTCGGCGAGCCTGGCCGCGCGGCGGTTGGCCCGGTTCGTGGCGCCGATGTACTCGGGCGACGGCTTGGGCCGGGCGCCGAGGAGGAGGCCGAGGCCGAACTGGGCCCGGCCGGTCACCGTCGGCGCAGGTCCGCCCTGCCGATCCCGGGAGAGGGTGATCGCGTCGGAGACCGCGACCGACCGCAGCACGTCCGCGACGACCCCCGCCGGCACCAGGTCCTGCTCCTCCGGCACGAGGACGTCGGCGAGCGTACGGCCGGACGGGCGGCTCTCCTCGGGGAGCGGGATCAGGTAACCGTCGGATTCCATGACCTCGACGGCGTCGAGAGTCCGCCGTGCCTCCGGGTGCACCCAGGCGGTCAGCAGTCCCGCGCCGTACAGAGCGCCTTCGAGGCCGGCCGCCTCCTTCTCGTCGAGCCCGTCGGCGAACCGGACCAGCCGCCACAGGGGCGCCCCCGGGCGTCCGTCGCGGTCCGCCGTCCGGCGGTCGTCGTGCGGCGGCGCCTCGTCGCGTTCCGCCGCGATCTCCTCCCGCTCGCGGCGCAGGCGGACGAGGTCGGCGGCGAGGTCGCGCACCCGCGCGGACAGACGCTCTGCGGATCTCGCCGCCTCCGTTCGCCGTTCCTCGGTCCGCACGCTGTAGACCTCGGCCAGGGACGGCGCCCCGGCGTCTCCGGCGTGGGCGAGGGCCTCCGCCAGCGCCGCCACATCGGCGGGCCCGGCCACCGCCTCGTCGTCCTCCGGGTGCAGGTCCCCTGGGGGCTCCGACGAGCGGGCCCAGCGGGCGTCCCAGGCGTCGAGCGCCTCCCTCGCGAGGCGGCGTGCCGTCGTCAGCGCGGCGTCGGCGGTCTCGCACCGCGACTCGCGTTCCCCGACGTCCTTGTCCGCCTTGTCCCTGTCGGTCTCCGCCCGCAGGCGGTCCCGCTCCGCCCCTGACACCCTTGCGATCTCGTCGCGGACCTTCGCGACGTCGTCCCGGCGGGCGGTCGCACGTGCCCGCGCCGTCGTGAGCAGGTCCTCGCCCGTGTCGGCCGGGCCGTCCCCGTCGTGGGAGACGCCGGCCCGCTCCGCCGCCTCGGCGAGGTCGGTGGCATGGCGGACGATCGCCGCCCGTGCGCTCTCCAGCCGCTCCGCGAGTTCGCCCGCGTCGCCTTCCAGGGCGGCCAGGTGCTCCAGGCCGTCCGCCAGCCGGGCGCGCTCCCGTTCGATCTCCTCGCTGGTCTTGGCGATCTGACGGCGGCGCAGTTCCAGCTCTCCCCGCGCGCGGTAGGCGTCGTCCGCGCGCAACGCGGCGAGGCGGCGCTCCAGCCCTTCCCGTTCGGCCTCGGCCGTGGTGGCCGCCGCCGAGGCGGCCTCGCGTGCGGCCACGGCCCTCTTGCGCGCCTCCTCGGCCCGCACGAGCGTGCGGGCGTGCTCCACCGCGCCGTCCATCTCGGTGTGGATGCGGGCGAGCCGGGCCTTCGCGTGGGTACGCAGATATGCCACGTAGTCGGTGAGGAACGCCCGCACGGCCGAGTCCGCGACGGCGAAGTCGTCGAACTGCTTCTGGACCGCCGCCAGGTTCTCGAAGTCGCGGGCCGCCTGGTCGACCAGCTCCTCGTCGATGGGGCTGAGACCCGAGGTGAGCGTGGCCGAGACCTTGTCGGGGTCGAGGTCCTTGGCCAGCAGCGGGCGGCGCAGCGCCAGCAGCAGGTCGAGGAGCTGGGTGTAGCGCTCCCTGCCCAGCCCGAACAGCCGCGCGTCCACCGCGTCCCGATACTGCGTGGCGGTCTCGCTGTGGGCGTCCGGTCCGAGGACGGCCTTGAGCTGCCGCTCAGTGAGCGGCCGGGAGTCGGGCGCCAGCAGCCCGAAGTCGACGCCGAGACGCTTGTCGGTGACGAAGAAGGAGGTCCGCACCCCGTCCCTGTGCCGGTGCGCGCGGATGCCGATGACGAGGGTGACGGTCTCGTCGGTCGCGGCGGGCTCCGCCCCGATCTCCCGCCGGGCGAACTCCATCCACACGTAGCCGTACTCGGCCTCCTGCCCCCGGTAGAGCAGGTTGGACTTCATCGTGCGGTTCTCGCCGCTGAACGGGTCGAGCCGCCGGGCGTCCGCCACGCCGTCGAGGATGAACGGGAAGAGCACCTCCAGCGCCTTGGTCTTGCCCGAGCCGTTGTGCCCGCGCAGGACCAGGCGCCCGTCGGCGAAGGCGAACTCCTCGTCCACGTAGTCCCAGACGTTGATCACACCGGCTCTGCTGGGCTGGAACCGGTCGGGCGGCGGCGTCATCGCTCCTCCTCCTGTGTGGACGAAACCTCCTGCATGCGCGGACCTTGTAGGGGCGGGTCCTTCCGCGTGGCCGGCTCCGGCAGCGCCACCAGCGCCAGCTGGCCGCCCGAGCTCCGGGTGGGCAGGGCGGCCCGGATGTTGCGGTACCGCAGGGCGGCCGGCAGGACGAGCACGCCGCCGGGCACCGGCCTGAGCAGCGTCAGGTCCGCGAGGAAGCCGATGACGGCGTCGAGCAGCCCCCGGGGGTCCTGCTGCCAGGTGGTGGTGAACGAGGCCGCCCCGAACTCGTCGTACAACTCCGTCGTCATCGTCTCGAGGCGGCTGCGCTCCACGAACGGCGCCTCGGGAGGCGCGGGCCGGTCGTCGGGGGACGGCGGCTCGGCCTCGGACGGGGACCAGGCGAGCTCGGCGACGATTCCGTCGCGGGGCAGGCCCGCGTCCATCCGTGTCACGAGGTCGGCCTGGTCGTCGGCGAGCGCGGGCACGGGCAGCGACTCCGGCACGTGCTCGGGGTCCTCCAACAGGTCGGCGATCTTCGCCAGCAGCAGCCCGGCCGCCCGGCTCACCGCGTTGCCCCGGCCCGGGAACGGCCGGTCGGTGAAGACACCGCCCGGGTCGGCGAGCATGACGCCCTCCGCGCGCCGTTCCAGGACCAGGCCGGTGAACCGGACGAGGTCCTCGGCGAGACCCGGGGCGCGCAGCGCCTCGGCCACCTCCGGCTCGACGTCCGCGTAGTACACCACGGGGAACTCGACGAGCAGCCGCCGCGCCCTGCGGACCGGGTTCGAATGCGGCGGCTCGTGCACCAGGCCGGCCGCGCTGGTGAGGTGCTGGACGGGCCGGGCCGGCTTGAACAGCACCGCGCAGATGTCATGGTCGATGTCGTACAGCGCGTCGCCGCGTTCGGTGTCGCGCGCCCACCACTCCAGGCTGCCGTCGGACAGCCGGAGCGCGCCGCGGTCCACCAGCCAGCCCAGCACGTCGACGATGGCCGCCTTGTGCGATCCGATCGCGGGATCGAAGCCGAGGCCGTCGATGGAGTTGGCCAGCGGAGTGAAGATCCGCACCAGGTCCGCCAGGCTGATCTCGATGCGGGAGCGCTGGAACGACCCGAGGACCAGGCACAGGTAGGCCAGCCTGCGGCGGTCGAACGGCTTCCCCTTGCGGGAGAAGATCGATTGCTGGGTGTCGTCCAGGACGTCGAGGCGGCGGACCAGCCGTACGTGGTGGGTCGTGGCGATCAGCGTGTAGCCGAGCAGCTCGCGGAAGTCGCGCGTCATCTCGTCGGCCCAGCGCAGCACCTGGTCGAGCACGCCGGGCCGCGGCCGCTCCTTGGTGATCAGATCGCAGGTCAGCACGCGGCGGACCGCCTGCTGATAGGAGCCGAGGTCGGCGACGGAGACGCCGGCGGCGGCCCGCGCGCGAGGACTCGTCACCTGGCACCCCCTGCCTTCGAATCCGCCTTCGAACCTGCCCCCGGACCTTTCACCGGCGTCCGCCCGGCGAGCTCGACCCGGAACCCGGGCAGGTGGAGCAGTCCCTGCGCGGTGCGCACGGCGCTTCCGGTGTCGCACGGCACGAGCCGGATCATCACGGCGTCGTCGGCGCCGGATCCTCTCTTGAGACGGCCGGCGACGACCGTTCGTCCCTCCAGCGCCCGCGTCATCAGTTTCAGCAGGACGCGGGTCTCGGACTCGTCGAGCACCCGCCCGTGCGCGCCCAGATCCGTCAGGTGGCCGGCGGCCTCGCGCTCGGCCGCGCGTTCCGCGGCCTGCTCGCGGCGCAGCGCCGCCCGCGCGCCGGGGTTTCCGCGCACCGGCGCGGGCACGCCCGGGGTGGGCGCCTTGCCGCTGCGGAAGAGCGTGACCGACACCTCCACCCCCGGCGCGTCCCACCAGGTCGCCCTGGGCGAGATCTGTTCGGTGTCCTCGTGGGCGGCGCCCAGGTGGCGTGCGCTGCGCAGGTTGAACGCCGCGCCCATCAGTGCGTGGGCGGCGCCCTCGTCCGGCGCGTTCCAGACCCACTCGGCCAGATGCCGCAGCTGCGTGGCCCGGTTGACGCCGCCGCGCTGCGCCTCCGAGATCTGCCGCAGCAGCGCGATCACCCCCGAGACCGCGATGCGCGTGGCGTTGCGCAACTCCCCTGCGCGGGACTCCTGCGATCCCTCGGGGGCGAACCACGCCCGCAGGGCGGACCAGCGGCGACGCCAGTCCTCCAGCCGCTCGTGCCGATCCATGAAGGGCCGCTCGTCCGCGGCCGCCGCGCGGTCGAGCAGGGAGGCCAGACCGCTCGCCTCGACATCCCCCACGGCCGTGGCCAGGCGGGGCAGGTAGCGGTCGAGCTCCGCCATGAACTCGGACATGTGCGTCAGCAGGGCGTTCTTGTAGCGCAGGAACGTCTCGGGAGAGGCGTCGGTGGACCGGATGATCTCGCCGAGCGTCACGTGGAAGTGCGCGGAGCGGCGCCCCATGTCCTCCATCACCGAGTCCAGCCGGGACAACCGGCGGTAGACCTGCTCGCTCTCCCCCGCGCGGTTGGCCGCCGCGAGCGCCTTGAGGTCCTCCAGGATGTCGGAGAAGACCAGCCGCGACAGGTTGGCGTCCTGGATGCGGGCCGCGAGCAGTCCCTCGACCGACGTGTACGCCCAGTAGCCGAGCTCGCTGAACTGGTAGACCGACTGCCTGTTGCGGTAGCGGACGAGGTTGCCGGCCCGGGACGCGTCGTCGAACCGGTGCACCACCCCGTCGTCGTACAGGGCGTCGAGCCGGTCGCGCAGGTTGCCGTCGAACGTGGGGACCTCGTCGTGGAGCCGGGCCAGCTCGTTCAGGGCCGCCTGCACCTCACCGGCGTCCACCTGGACCTGGTGCACCTCGCGCAGCCGGTCCATCGCCCGCAGGACCCAGAGGTAGGCCACATGGTCGTCGCGCCTGGTGAAGTTGAACAGCCTGAACCGATCGCTGATCGCCAGCGAGTCGAGGTCCAACGCCCTGCGGTCCGCCATCCGGTCCCCCCGATCCATGTCGCGGGTCCGTCTCACCGATCCGTGCCGCACCCGCCCCGTTCGCGGAGTCCCGCCCCCCACGAGAGGCGGGCGGGGCTCCGCGTGCCGAGAAGACCGTATTGGAGGCCACCGACAGTTGCGACCTGCGCGGGGCGGGGAACCGGTGACCTCAGCCGGCGGAGAGGGAGTAGCTGTCGGTGCGGAAGTCAATGCCGCCGCTCGACGAGGTGATCTCACAGCCGAACTGGGCGTAGCCCAGCGTCACGTCGCCGAACCACTTTGTTCGTCCCGAGCCAGTTCAGGACCGCTTTAACGTCCACCGTGCCGGAGGCGGCCGGAGCCAGTGCGCCTCCGCCCAGGCCGCGACGGCCGCGGCGATCAGCTCCGGGTGGTCTTCCGGCGTGTGGTGCCCCGCGACCTCGTCGTACTGCCGGATCTCGAGGCCGGCCATGGTGGCCGCACACCAGTCGATCATGTCCTGGTGCACCATCGTGCCGGGCCCGGGCGCGAAGGCGAGCAGCAGCTTCGGCACCTCCGGGCTGGCGGCCAGCCACCTGTCGTACGCCTCCACGCGTGCCACCACGTCGGCGGGCTCACCGCCGAGGGGCATCGAGCGCGCCCACCGCAGCAGCGGCAGGCGGCTCTCGCGCGTCGGGTACGGCTTGCGGTAGACGGCCAGGTCGTTCGGGTCCATGGGGGCCGCGACGGTGCCCGGCAACCCCTGTTCGATGAAAACGTCGTCGTCCAGGATCATCCTCTCTCCGACACCCTCGGTCTTGATCGCGGCGAACGGTTCCCGGCCCCCTTCGGGGAACTCCTCCCAGGTCATCGGCTTGACGATGGTTTCGGTGAAGGCGATGCCCCGCACCCGGTCCGGGTGACGGGCGGCCCAGTCGAAGGCCAGCGCGCCGCCCCAGTCGTGGCCGACGAGGACCACGTCGTGAAGGTCGAGGGCGTCGAACCAGGCGTCCAGATAACGGGCGTGATCTGCGAAGGTGTACGCGATGTCGGGCTTGCCGGAATCACCCATGCCGATCAGGTCGGGGGCCAGCAGGCGGCCTTCGCCGATCGCGGGGATGACGTGCCTCCACAGGTGGGATGAGGTGGGGTTGCCGTGCAGGAAGACCATCGGCGCCCCGGAGCCGGTGTCGCGGTAGTGGATGGTGGAGCCGAGAACGTGCTGAACGGGCACGACAGGTCCTTTCAGAGGTTGAGCTTCATGATTCGATCCACCGCGATCTCGATGACGACGCGGCCGGGCGGGTTGGGCGGGGCGGCGCCGTAGCGTCCGGCGTAGCGGCGCACCGCCTCGCCGACGCGGCCCGGGTCGTCGTGGACGGTGGCGGAGCCTTCGAGCGTGACCCAGCGGAACCCGTCCACCTGGCAGAGCGCCGCCCGGACCCCGGAGCGGGCGGCCAGATTCCGGGCCTTGCGCGCGGACGCCACGGTCAGCACGCGGGCCAGGGCCGCTCGGGGGTCCCAGGTGAAACGCACGGCCGCCACGTGCGGCGAGCCGTCGGGGCGGAGGGTGGTCAGGGTCGCCACCGACGGCTCGGCCAGGAACGCCTCGATCAGGCTCATCGGAAGGCGGCGACGTTGCGGCCCGCCCAGTCGGCGAAGGACCGGGGAGCACGGCCGAGGACGCGCTCGACGTCCGGGCTGACCTGCTGCTCGGCGTCCGTCGGCTCCCCCAGGATGGCGAGCGTCCCTTCCACCACCTGTGCGGGCATGAACTGCAGCATCTGTGCCCGAGCCTCCTCCCTGGTCTGCTCGGTGAACCGCACCCGCGTGCCCAGCGCGGCGCCGATCGCCGCCGCCCGTTCGCGGGGCGTGGTCGGCGCGGGACCGGTCAGTTCGTAGACGCGGCCGGCATGTCCGTCCTCGCGCAGGACGGTCGCGGCGACCTCGGCGATGTCGGCAGGGTCGATGGTCGGCAGGCCGGTGTCACCGAACGGGGCGGCGGCCGTACGACCGCCGCGGATGGACTCCGCCCAGGCGTAGGCGTTGGAGTGGAAGCCGCCGGGCCGCAGGATGGTCCACTCCAGGCCGGACCGGCGCACCGCGTCCTCGAAGGAGGCGGGGTGGCGGTAGAACTCCGGCCTGGTCCCCGCCCCCTGCGAGGACAGCAGGACGACCCGCCGGACCCCGCCCGCCCGGGCGGCGTCGAGGATCGCCTGCGGGTCCTGACCGGCCACCAGCAGGAACAGCGCGTCCGCACCGTCGAAGGCGTCCTTCAGCGCGGCGGGGTCGTCCAGGTCGGCGCGCACATGCCGTACGCCCTCGGGCAGTTCGGCGGTCCGCCGGGAGACGGCGGTCACCTGCTCACCCGCGGCGGCGAGCAGCGCGACCACCTGGCCGCCGACGTTTCCGGTGGCACCCGTTACCAGGATCATGATGCTCCTCAGTTAGTTAGCTGACTGACTGAGAAGAACCGTAACGGCTTGGGAGGCCGCCTGTCCACTCCTAGTCAGTCGACCGACTCAGAAATGAGGGTGGTGCCGGCGCGGGATCAAGCCGGAGAACGTGCTGCTTTCATCACCGGCCGCCACGACACTCGGCGCGGTTCACATCAGTCGGTGGTGAGGTGGGTGGTGGCACCGTGCCGGCCGCCGAGCGCGCGAGCCTGCTCGGCGGTCTCCGGGAACATGGTCATCGCGCCAGGGTCCTCGCCGCGTGCGGCGCCGCGGCGGGGCCGTGGCGGCGGCGTCCAGCAGGGCACGGAAGACGGCTGGATCCTGCGTACCGTCGGCGCCGAGACGGAACAAGGCCTGCCGGGCCCAGCTGACACCGCGGGAGTGCGGCCTTCCGGAGACGGACTCCGCCCGCCCACGCCGCCGCCGGCCCGCCCAAAGCCTGCGTCCCGCCATGCGACGTCTGCTCGACCAGCTCACCGAAACCCCCGCGCTCGTCCTCGGCAAACGCCTGGACATCCTGGCCTGGAACCCCGCCTCCGCAGCCCTCTACACGAACTTCGCCGCCATCCCGGCCCACCGGCGCAACCACCTGCGGCCGCTGTTCACGAACCCGGTGGTCAGGCAACTGCACCAGGACTGGGCCCACGACGCCCTGCGCATCCTCACCTCATGGACCACCGGGCAACCGAGCACCGACCCGGCGGAGGGCCTGATGCGATGACCGCCTGGACACCCGAAGATCGCCCTTCTCACCGGGGAGTGACGAGCGGCGCGTCAGGTTCGTCGATGTCCGATCGAGTCGTGTCCCGGCGCGACCTGAGTGCGGCGGCCACGAACGAGGCGACCAGCGGCCGGCGGTCCTGCTCGACCCAGGCGAGCACCAGGCGGCTCGGCGGCGCGTCGGCCACCGGGACGCAGGCCAGGCCGGGCGGGATCGGTTCGACCAGCGAGCGGGGCAGCATCCCGATCATCCGGCCCACCGTGATCATCTGAAGCATCTGGACCACATCGGCGACCTCGGGACCGGTGCCATCGCCTCCCGGTATTCCTTTCCAGCGTGGCAGCGTCTCACCATCCAGATCGGACATGCGCACCGAAGCGTGCCCGGCCAGCCGGTGTCCGGCCGGGACGACGACAACGCGATCCTCGGTGTGCAGCGTCTCGTGGGCCAGGCCGTCGAGGTCGTCGAACGGCGCGTAGAGCAAGCCGACGTCGGCCCGGCCGTCGCGCAGGAAGTCGGCGCGATCGGCCGGGCCGCTGAACAGGATGTCCACCTGGCGGGCGTCGGGCTGGTGCGCGTATTCCGCCAGGAGCCCGGAGAGCAGGCCGGCGTCGCCGCCGGGCTTGAGCACGAGCCGCAGGTGGGCCTGGGTATCGCCGGCACGCTGGGCGTGCCGGATGGCGGCGCTGACCGCGTTGAGCGCGTGCCGGCCATGTTCCTGCAACGCCTTCCCTGCCGGGGTGAGCTCGACGTGCCGGCTGGAGCGGATGAAGAGCGGGACACCGAGCCGGGTCTCGATCCGTCGGATGGCCTTCGACAGCGCCGGCTGGGCGATCGAGAGCCGGACGGCGGCCCGGCCGAAGTGCAGCTCGTCGGCGAGCGCGATGAAGTACTCGAGCTCGCGAGTCTCCAGTTCGACCATGCCTCCAGGTTATCGCCGGATGGCGAACCGGTCTTGGACGCGGGTGCCGTGCGGAACCCAGAATGGCTGCATGATCAACCACACGATGATTGTCTCCTTCGACCAGCCGCTGCCCGACACCGAGCTAGACCAGTACCTCGCGGATATCGAAAAGGTCATGCTCGACTCCGGTTTCGTGCAGTCGGTCGCGACCCGGCGCCACATTCCCGTTCCCGGCGAGGAGGCCATTCCGGCCCTGATCGCGACCGCGATCGTGCAGGTGGCCGTCGCCGACACCGATGCCCTCGCGAAGGCGTTCACCGCGCCGGGCATGCACGAGGTCATCGGCCGCTGGCAGTCCCGGCACCCGTACAAGGTCGCCTGGGCGAACCACGAGGCGCTGGCATGAGCGACGCTTCCTGAAAGGCGGGCCTGGTCACCGGGGCCAGCAGCGGATCGGCCGTGCGGCGGCCTGGCTCTCCTCGGACGCCGCGTCCTACATCACCGGGATCGCGATGTCCGTCGACGGCGGGCGACGGGCATGAGGGTCATCGCGTCGAGGAGCACATGGCCACCGAGGCGTTCCTGCGCGTCGCGCACGGCCTGCACGTCGTGCCGGGCGACGAGACCGAGATGGCTTCGATGTCCACGGTAGACAGCCCTCCCGGCTCTCGCGCCCGGCCCAGCGACCTCGATGCCCGGCTGCGGGAGATGGACGCTCGGGCAGGACATGGCGGTGCTCAGCCTCAATCCGCCCGGCGTCCAGCCCTACCCCACCGCCACGCGGTGCCGCCGGCCCGGGCGTTCGGCGACGCGGAAACTTTCACCGCCGTCGCCGCCTTCTCGACGCGCAAGGACGTCTCGTCGCATCGGGAGACCGCGACGACAGGTCCGGAGCGCCGGAAGCAGGTCAGACGGACGATTCCCGCCCGGCGACCCGAGCTCTCGAAAGCGTTTTCATCGCCCGCGTACGCGGCCGGGCGAGCGCGGGGCGCGCCGGCGCCGTTTGACGGGGGCCCTTGACGACCCGGAAACCGACGCTGACACTGAGCGGCAATCTCCGGTGAACGACAGCGTGATCGAGGGCGCTCCCGGACCACGTTTGTTAGCGCTCACATCCCCACTCCGTACCGTCCGTTTCGACGAGAGGCACCCCCATGGACACCTCCGCACGTTCTCCCGCGTGGCCGCGCCGCGTCCTCGCCCTGGCGGTCCTGGCGCTGCTCGCGATCTGTCCATCCCTCATGGCCGCCGGCCCCGCCCATGCGGCGACTGTCGACACGAGCGCGTCGTACGTGCTGGTCAACCGCAACAGCGGCAAGGCGCTGGACGTCTACGACATGGCGACGAACGACGGCGCGCCCCTGGTGCAGTGGTCCCGCAACGACGGCGCCTGGCAGCAGTGGCAGTTCGTCGACTCCGGCGGCGGCTACTACCGCCTCAGGTCGCGCCACAGCGGCAAGGTCGTCGACATCTCCGGCCGCTCCACCGCCGACGGCGCCGACGTGATCCAGTACACCGACAAGAACGCCGCCAACCAGCAGTTCCGGGTCGTCGACACCGACAGCGGCTATGTCAAGCTGATCAACCGCAACAGCGGCAAGGCCCTCGAAGTCTGGGAGTGGTCCACCGCCGACGGCGGCCGCATCTCCCAGTACGCCGACCTCAACGGCGCCAACCAGCAGTGGCAGCTCGTCAAGGTCACCTCCTACCCCGACCCGGGCTACGTCACCGGCGACATCAACGTGCACGACCCCGAGGTGACCAAGAAGCCGGACGGCACCTACCTGCTCGCCTACACCGGCAACGGCATCCAGATCAAGACCTCGACCGACCGGACCGCCTGGCGCAACGCGGGTGCGGCGTTTCCCGGCGGGGCCTCCTGGGCGCACGGCTACACCAACAACAGCAACGACCTGTGGGCGCCGGACATCACCTACGTCAACGGCAAGTACTACATGTACTACGCGGCCTCGACCTTCGGCTCCAACCACTCGGGCATCTTCCTGGCCACCAGCACGACCGGGGCCTCCGGCTCGTGGGCCAACCAGGGCCTGGTCATCGAGTCGAACACCTCCGACAACTGGAACGCCATCGACCCCAACCTCGTCATCGACGACCAGGGCCGCTGGTGGCTCGACTTCGGCTCGTTCTGGTCGGGGATCAAGATGGTCCAGCTCGACCCGGCCACCGGCAAGCGGCTGAACGGCACCATCCTCAGCATCGCCGGCCGGGGCGGCGGCGCGATCGAGGCGCCGTTCATCTACCGGCACGGCGGCTACTACTACCAGTTCGTCTCCTTCGACCTGTGCTGCAAGGGCGCCTCCAGCACCTACCGCATCATGGTGGGCCGCTCCACCTCGGTCACCGGCCCGTACGTCGACCGCAACGGGACGGCGATGACCTCGGGAGGCGGCACGCAGGTGCTGGCCGGTCACGGGAGCATCCACGGTCCCGGCCACCAGGCCGTCCTCGCCGACAACGACGGAGACATCCTCTTCTACCACTGGTACGCCGACGACGGCTCCTCCCGCCTCGGCATCAACAAGCTCGGCTGGGACAGCGCCGGCTGGCCCTACGTCTACTAGTCCCCGGCAGGAGGAGTGTGCTTCAGGCGAGGATTTTCATCTGACTCGGCCTGTCTGGCGAAAAGTTACGATCTCGACGAGATTTGCGTAGCGCTCTGGCGTACGGCGGCGCGCGGCGGTGTGATTGCCCCGGCCTGATCCCCCCACAGGCATTCGAGAAGGGGTCGCACAACGTTGAGAACTCCACATCGCGGCATCGCCGTCGCGGTCGCCGCGGCGGCGGCGCTGTTCCCCGCCGCGCCGTCCGTCCTCGCCTCCACCTCCACGGCCGGGCCGAGGGTCGCCTGCACGGCAACGCTGTCGGCGCCCACGCGGGAGGCGGCCTTCGGCGAGGCGGCCAAGGCGGCGGGCGTACCCGAGTCGCTGTTGAAGGCCGTGGCGTACATGCTGTCCCGCTGGGACGACCATCAGGGCAGGCCGAGCTCCGACGGCGGCTACGGGGTGTTCGACCTCGGTGACCGGGCACCCGAGGCATGGGACGGCGCGGACAAGGGACACGCGGTCGGGACCACGAGCCAGATCGCGGCGGCGGCCGAGCTGACCGGTCTGACGGCCGACGCGCTGCGCCGGGAGCCGAACGCCAACATCTGCGGCGGCGCGGCCCTGCTGGCGTCCTACCACGACGGCGGCGACGACCTGGGCTCCTGGCGGGACGCGGTGGCGCGGTTCGGCGCCAAGCACGACTTCGTCCGGCAGGTCTATCAGACCCTGCGCAGCGGCGAGAGCCGCGTCACCGCCGACGGCCAGACGGTGACCCTCGCCGCCGACGACTCGGTCACGCTCCCACAGACCAAGGCGGCGGCCGACCCGGGCGCCGACTGCCCGTCCGGCCCCGACTGCGAGCTGATCCCCGCGCCGTACGCCAAACACGACCCGGACGACCCGGACAACACGACCGACTACGGCAACCACGACATCGCCGACAGGACCGGGCCAGGCGGGCCCACGCTCGACTACATCGTCATCCACGACACCGAGGGCTACTACGACCCCTCCGTACGGCTCGTGCAGGACCCCACGTACATGGCCTGGAACTACACCGTCCGGTCCTCCGACGGCCACATCGCCCAGCACCTCGACGCCAAGGACGTCGGCTGGCACGCCGGCAACTGGTACGTCAACATGCACGCCATCGGCATCGAACACGAAGGCTTCGCCGGAACCGCCAACTGGTTCACCGAATCGATGTACCAGACATCGGCCACCCTGGTGAAACACCTCGCCGGCAAGTACGCCATCCCCCTCGACCGGGCACACGTCATCGGCCACGACCAGGTCCCCGGAACCGTCCTCGGCGCCACCAAGAGCATGCACTGGGACCCCGGCCCCTACTGGGACTGGGACCACTACTTCGACCTGCTCGGCACCCCCATCGGCGGCACCCAAAAGACCACCACCGACGTCGCCCCCGGCGACGTCGTCGAAGTCCGCACCGGATACCAGGACAACCCCCAGCCCCTGACCGGCTGCGCCACCGCCTCCCCACCCTCCCCCGACTGCGTCCCCGGAGCCGGCACCAACTTCCTCCCCCTCCACCAGTCACCCTCCGAAACCGCGCCCCTCGCCGCCGACCCCGGCTGGAAACCCACCGGAGAGGCAGGCACCACGTACGCAAGCGACATCAGCGCCCGCGTCGTCTCCGGCCACAAACTCGTCGTCTCCCAGGTCCAGAACAACTGGCTCGGCGTATGGTGGGCCGGCTCCCTGGCCTGGCTGCACAACCCCACCGACCACCCCGTCGTCGTCCGCACCCAGGCCAAAACCGTCACCGTGAAAGCCGGAGCGACCACCCCCGCCCCCGTCTACGGCCGCGCCTACCCCGAAACGACCGCCTACACCGGCACCGGCATCCCCGTCCAGACCCTGTCACCACTGGAATACAAGATCCAGCCCGGCCAGACCTACGCCGTAAGCGACGACGACGTCGTCACCGACTACTACCGCGCGACCACATTCGACGGATCGGCCCCCGGCGACCGCACCGACCTCAAAGGACAAGACCGCTACTACCAACTCTGGTACGCCCACCGCCACGTCTTCATCCGCGCCGCCGACGTGGACCTCCACGAGACACGGCCGGTCGCGGTGGTCAACACCACGCCTCCTGTCGTGCGCGGCGTTCCGAAGGTGGGCCGCACGCTGACCGCCTCCTCCGGCGCCTGGACGCCGTCGCCGAAGCGGATCCGCTTCCAGTGGCTGCGCGACGGCGCCGAGGTCAGGGGCGCCACCGGGCGGACGTACCACGTCAAGAGCCGCGACCGCGGCGCCCGGCTGTCCGTGCGGGTGACGGCGTCGGCCGGCGGCTACGAGCCGGGCGCCGCCACGTCGGCGGCCACCTCGCCCGTCCGGTCCGCGAAGCCCGTGCGGCACGGCAAGCCGCGCCGGCGCTCCCACCACCGGCACGTGTGGTCCCGTCATTAGGCGGTCTCCCGGCCCCGGCCGCGTTCCGCATCGGGCACGTCTGGGATGCGGATTCTCCGGTCAGCGGCGGTCGAGACCGGACAGCTGCCTGGCCAGGCGCCGCCTTGCGGGCCCGAGACGGCCGACGAGCCGCAGAGCCGCATTGCGTGCGTGGCGGCGGCCGGCCGAGACGGTGGCGATGCCGGTGAGGCGGCCGGCCAGGCTCACCACGCCCTCCGCGACCGGCCGCCGACTCGCCGCGTAAGCGTCCAGCAGGTCCTCCGGTTCGCCGGACAGCACGCGGGCCAGCGTCTCCCCAAGGACGACGCCGTCCTCGATCCCGAGGTTCATGCCCTGGCCGCCCGCCGGGGAGTGGACATGGGCGGCGTCTCCGGCGAGCAGGATCCGCCCGGACCTGAACCGGTCGGCGATCCGATGATGGACGCGGAACCGCGATCCCCAGATCACCTCGTGCACGATGGCGCGACGCCGCCTCGGGCCCCGAGCGTCCACCAACTCCTGGACGAACGCGACGTCCGGGCGGCGGGGAGCCTCGTCCACGGTGGCAACGATCCGATGCAGGCCGCCGGGCAGGGGCGCGGCGACGACCAGTCCCGCCGGGGAGAAGTACAGGATCACCTCGTCGCGCGGGACACCTCCCGACAGGCGCACGTCCGCGAGGGTGAACGATTCGGCGTACGTCCCCCCGGAGAAGACGATGCCGGCCTGCTCGCGCACGGTGCTGTGCACGCCGTCCGCGCCGACGACGTAGCGCGCCCGGATTCGCCGGCCGTCCGCGAGGGTCGCCTCGACGCCCTCGGCGTCCTGGTCGAGCCGGGCAACGGCGGCGGGGCGCTCCACATCGGCGCCGGTCTCCCGCAGCCGCTTGAGCAGGAACGCCTCGGTGTCCGCCTGGGAGATCATCAACGTGTACGGATACGCCGTCGGCAGGTCGCCGAACGAGACCGGCACCAGAATCGTGTCACGGTCTCTGATGGTGAAGCGCGGGACGTGCACGCCCCGGTCCACCAGTGCGGGCGTCACGGCGTACGGCTCCAGTAGTTCCAGGGTGCGGGCGTGCACGACGGCCGCACGCGAGGTGTTGGCCCCCTCGGCCTGGTCGTCCACGACGGTGACCGCCCGGCCCTGTCGCCGCAGCGCCAGCGCGGTCGTCAGCCCGACCGGCCCCGCTCCGGCCACCAGCACCTCCGTGCTCTGCGGAAGCATGCCAACCTCCTAAGTCAACACTTGTTGGCATCGACACTAAGGAGTGGCGGTTTGAGTGTCAACAGGTGTTGGCCTACAGTTGTTGGCATGGGAAGACGCTCGGAGGACACCAAGGCGCTCATCCTGGCCGCCGCCCGCGAGCGGTTCGCCGCCGACGGGTACGACCGGGCGACCATCCGCGCCATCGCGGCGGACGCCGGCATCGACCCGTCGATGGTGATGCGCTATTTCGGCAACAAGGAGCGGCTGTTCGCCGCCGCCGCGGAGTTCGACCTCGAACTGCCGGACCTGATGTCGGCTCCCCCGGAGGACGCCGGAGCCATGCTCGTCGGTCACTTCCTCGACCGGTGGGAGCGCGACGAGGCGCTGCTGATCCTGCTGCGGACCGCGGTCACCAACGACGCGGTCGCCGAGCGGATGCGGTCCATCTTCTCCGGGCAGCTCGTGCCGGTCGCCGCGAAGGCCGGCGACCCCGCCACCGCCCCGGCGCGCGCCGCCCTGGCCGCCAGCCAGATCCTCGGCATGGCGCTGTGCCGCTACGTGCTCGCTCTTCCCCCGTTAGTCGCGATGACCCGGCAGGAGCTCATCGAGTGGCTGGGCCCGGTCATACAGCGGTACGTCGCTCCGACGCCCTGACGACGCGGCCGGTCGTCATCCGGGCTGCCCGAGCACCTCGGTGAGGCCTCCGTCCGCCGCTCGCAGCGCCCGTACGCCGATGACGACGAGCGTGATCCCGCTCGCCACGAGCACGGCCAGTTGCAGGGTCGCGGCGAGGCGGGTCATGTCGGCCACGCCCAGCGGCCACGTGGTCGCCCGGGCGAGCGCGACGGGCACGGTGAGAATCGCCGCCGCCAGCGCCACGGGCGCGGCGGGCCACCCCGGCGTCCGGCGCCGGATCACGCACCACACCGCGACCGCCGGCAGCGACAGGCACGCGAGGCCCGTCGCGTCGACCCCCATCCACACCGGAATGAGAAGCCGTGCGGAGATGGCCCCCGCCCGCGTCGCCGCCCCGAGCACACCGACGACCAGAGAGAGCAGGAGGCCCACGGCGATCGGGAGCGCGAGCAGGAGCAGGGCCCGCCGCGCGGGCAGGCGGGGCGGCGGCGCGTCGCGGTGGAACCCGATCGCCAGCGCCAGCACCGTGACCACGGCCGGAAGGGCCGAGCAGGCCCAGCGCACCGCGCTCTCCCACCCGAGGATGAACGGCGGCATCAGCACGTACGGCACGACCAGGGCGGCGGTGGCCGCCGCCTTGGCCGTGCCGGCGCGGCCTCGGACGAGCGCGCCCAGGCCGGCCGCCCACAGCAGCGGCGTCAGGTCCGCCAGCACGAGCCGCACCCGATCGGGCGACCCGGGATCACCGATGCCCATGACGCCGTCAGGCAGAGCGTCCACGGGGATGCCGTACGTCAGCACCGCCTGCCCGGCGTACAGGCCGGCGATCATCGTCCAGAAGACGAGGCCGAGCAGGGCGGCGCGGCGGACCGCCTCACCCCACAGATAGGACGCCGGCGGTGACCCCGGACCGCCCAGCCGCAGCCGCAGCGCGAGCGCGGCCACGCTGGCGATCTCCAGGAAACGCGGACGCTGGTCGTCGTGCCCGGTCCGCCCAGGCCGGGCGCCTTCCATGAAGGCCGAGACCATCTCCTCCTCGCGCTCGGCCCGGTAGGACGCCGGCAACAGCCGCAACCACCGCCGGTAGCGCTCCTCGAGCAGGCTGCGTCCACCGCTTCGCTCGCTGTGCCTACTGATTCGCTCGCTCATGCCAGCCCTCCCGCCTGCCGGAGCCGCAGCCGCTCGACGGCGCGGCGCGCGTTGTCGGCCAGCCGTACGGCCTCCTCCTCCAGCGCCCGCGCCCCCTCGTCGGTCAGCCGGTAATAGCGGCGCAGCCGCCCCTGCCGCACCTCCTCGCGGTCCGCCTCCACGAACCCGTCGGCCGCGAGCCGGTCGAGCACGCCGTACAGGGTGCCGATCTTGAGTTGAACGCGCCCTCCGGAGAGCCGCTCGACCTCCTGCGCGATGCCGTAGCCGTGCCGCGGCTCGTCGACGAGTGCGGTGAGAACGAGGAACGCCGGTTCCGTCATCGCCCGTGCTGTCACACCCCCAGGATATATCGGCAGACATGATATTCAAGCGCGCCGTACATCATCTCGAGAATCATCGGCGATTTGCCTAAATGTATTAGGCAAATCCATAATGAGTTCAGGACAAGCAGGGAGAGGGTTATGGTGCGGGCGGGGCTGACCACGGAACGCCTGATCAGGGCGGGGGCGGAGCTGGCCGACGAGGTCGGCTTCGACCAGGTGACGATCTCGGCGCTGGCCCGGCGGTTCGGCGTCAAGGTCGCGAGTCTCTACTCACACCTGAAGAGCTCCCAGGACCTGAAGACCGGGATCGCCCTGTTCGCGCTGGAGGAGCTCGCCGACCGGGTCGCCGACGCGCTGGCCGGGCGCGCCGGCAAGGACGCCCTGGCCGCCTTCGCGGACGCCTACCGCGGCTACGCCCGCGAGCATCCAGGCCGCTACGACGCCGCCCGTCTCAGGCTCGACCCCGAGACGGCGGCCGCCAGCGCCGGCGTCAGGCACGCACAGATGACGCGGGCCATCCTGCGCGGCTACGACATCGCGGAGCCGGACCAGACACACGCGGTCCGGATGCTGGGCAGCGTCTTCCACGGCTACGTCAGCCTGGAGATGAGCGGAGGCTTCAGCCACACCGCCGTCGACCCGGAGGAATCCTGGTCCTGGATCGTGGACTCCCTCGACACCCTGCTGCGCAACCGGACCACGCCCTGACCACCAGGGCCCGCACCGACGCGGCGGAACACGCCGGCGACCCGATCAACAGGCTGAGGACATGAGCATCGAGCACGACTGGATCACCACACCCGTCACCCCGGACGTCCTGCGCGGCGTCCTCGACGTGGAACGCACGGCGCACGGCCTGCTGCCGCACCGGCTGCCCGCCTGGGCTCGCCGTCAGATCCCCGACGGGCAACTGGCCATGGCCGAGGCCCAGCCGTCCGGCGTACGCCTGGCGTTCCGGACCCGGGCCACCACCATCGAACTGGACACGCTGCCGACCAAGAGGGCCTACCGGGGTCTCCCGGCCCCGGCGGACGGCGTATACGACCTGCTCGTCGACGGCCGCCTCACGGCCCAGGCCACCGTGACCGGCGGCAACGTCCGCGTGATCGACATGGCCACGCAGTCGGCTGAGCTGCGCGAAGGACCTCCCGGCACCGCCCGCTTCGCCGATCTTCCCGCGCGTGACAAGAACGTCGAGATCTGGCTTCCTCACACGGAGATCACCGAGCTGATCGCGCTGCGCACCGACGCCCCGGTCGAGCCGGCGCCGGACGGCGGACTCAGGGTGTGGCTGCACCACGGCAGTTCCATCAGCCACGGCTCGAACGCCGCCCACCCGACCGCCATCTGGCCGGCCCTGGCCGCCGCCCTGGGCGGAGTGGAGCTGATCAATCTGGGGTTCGGCGGCAGCGCGCTGCTCGACCCGTTCACCGCCCGGGCGATGCGGGACGCCCCCGCCGACCTGATCAGCGTCAAGATCGGTATCAACATCGTCAACGGCGACGTGATGCGCCTGCGCGCCTTCACCCCCGCGGTCCACGGCTTCCTCGACACCATCCGCGAGGGGCATCCGGCCACGCCGCTGCTGGTCGTGTCCTCCATCCTGTGCCCGGTCCAGGAGGACACCCCCGGCCCGCTCGCGCCCGACTTCGACGGCGGGACCGTGCGGTTCAAGGCCACGGGGGATCCCGCCGAGCGCGCCGCCGGGCGTCTGACGCTCAACGTCATCCGCGACGAACTCGCCCGGATCGTCCGGCAGCGGGCGGTCGACGACCCGAACCTGCACTACCTCGACGGCCGCGACCTCTACGGCGAGGCGGACTACGCGGAACTGCCGCTGCCCGACGAGGTGCACCCCGACCCCGCGGGCCATCGCCGCATCGGCGAGAACTTCGCCCGCCTCGTCTTCGGCGGCGGCGGCCCGTTCGCCATCACGACCGGCTGACCGGAATCCCGCCCTGATGTGCCTGGTGGGAAATGTGCTGTTACGGTAGGCCGCGGTGTGCCGGGAAGTCGGGTCGGCGGACATGGTCCCGTTGCCCACACGGAGGTTCTCGGTGGTATCGCAGACGCCCCGCTGGTTCGACGACGAACGCGAGAGCCCCGCCTGGCACGGCCGGCCGCGCGGACGCGTACGGGGCCGTGACGACGGAGAGAAGCCCACATGAGGCTGTTCTGGGCCATGGTGGCGCGTTTCCACCAGCCGGCGCAGGTCATCACGACGGTGTTCGGGGTGACGATTCTCCTGGGGACCGCCCTGCTGTCCAGTCCGCTCGCCACGACCTCGGGGAAGCCCGCGGACTGGATCACCGCCCTGTTCACCGCGACGTCGGCGGTGTGCGTGAACGGGCTGACCGTCGTCGACACGGCCACGCACTGGTCGGTGTTCGGCGAGGTGGTCATCGCCGTCCTGATCCAGGTGGGCGGCCTCGGCATCATGACCCTCGCGACCGTCTTCACCCTGCTCGTCTCCCGGAGGCTGGGCCTGCGGGCCCGGTTGTCCGCGCAGGCCGAGACCAGGGTGCTCAACGGCAGCGACCTGCGGCGCGTGGTGGGCAAGGTCGTGCTCTTCAACCTGCTCTGCGAGGCCGTCGTGGGAACCGTTCTCACGCTCAGGTTCGTGCTCGGGTATGGCGAGCCCGTCGGGCGCGGCCTGTATCTGGGCCTGTTCCACGCGGTCTCGTCGTTCAACAACGCCGGTTTCGCGCTGTGGCCCGACAGCATGGTCAGGTTCGCCGCCGATCCGTGGGTCTGCCTGACCGTCGCGTCGGCGGTGATCGTGGGCGGGCTCGGCTATCCCGTGGTGTTCGAGCTGCGCCGTTCCTGGCGCCGCCCCGGCCGCTGGTCGCTGCTCACCCGCATCACGCTCACGGTCACCGCAGTCCTGCTTGCGGGCGGCACTCTGGTCTTCCTTCTCACGGAGTGGACCAACCCCCGCACGCTCGGGCCGATGGACGGGCAGGGCAAGCTGCTCGCCGCGTTCTTCACCGCCGTCATGCCGCGCAGCGCCGGGTTCAACAGCCTCGACATCACGCAGATGCACCCCTCCAGCTGGCTCGTCACCGAGCTGCTGATGTTCGTCGGCGGCGGCAGCGCGGGCACCGCCGGCGGCATCAAGGTCACCACGCTGGGCCTGCTCACGTTCATCGTCTGGGCGGAGCTGCGCGGCGAGAGCCGGGTGAACATCGGCCACCGCCGCCTCACCGAGGCGGCGCAGCGACAGGCGGTCTCGCTGACCGCGCTGAGCGTGGCCCTGGTCGCGCTGTTCACCTACGTCCTGCTGGTGCTGACGCCGCACTCCCTGGACCGGGTGCTCTTCGAGGTCGTCTCCGCCTTCGGCACGACCGGACTGTCCGTCGGCGTCGCCTCCGCCGTCTCCCCCGCCGCGCAGGTGCTGCTCACGCTGCTGATGTTCGTCGGCCGGATCGGCCCGCTCACGCTGGGCTCAGCCCTGGCGCTCAAGGAGCGCACCCGCCGCTATGAATTACCTGAGGAGGACGTCATCGTTGGCTGACATGAGAAACGACCCCGTGGCCGTCATCGGTCTGGGCCGCTTCGGCACCGCGCTCGCCCTGGAGCTGGTGCGGCGCGGCACCGAGGTGCTCGCCATCGACCACCGTCCCAAGGTGGTGCAGAGTCTCGCGGGCCAGATCACGCACATCGCCACCGCCGACGCCACCGACCCCGAGGCGTTGCGCCAGCTCGGCCTGCCGGACTTCTACCGTGCGGTGTGCGCCATCGGCAGCGACCTGGAGGCGAGCATCCTCACCTCGTCGCTGCTGGTGGAGATGGAGATCAACGACATCTGGGCCAAGGCCGTCAGCCAGCAGCACGGCCGCATCCTCAGCCGGATCGGCGTCCAGCACGTGGTCTTCCCCGAGTACGACATGGGTGAGCGCGTGGCCCACCTGGTGAGCGGGCGGATGCTCGACTACATGGAGGTCGACGAGAACTTCGCCCTGGTCAAGACCCTTCCGCCCAAGGAGTACATCGGAGTCCCCCTCGGCGAGTCGAGCCTGCGCCGCAAGTACGGGGTGACGGTGGTGGCGGTCAAGCGGCCGGGCGAGGAGTTCACCTACGCCACCGCCGAGACCGAGCTCGGCTACGGCGACGTCATCATCGTGTCCGGCCGTACGGACCAGGTCGAGCGCTTCGCGGAGCTGCCGTGACGGCGTGGGGAAGGCCGGATGTACGGCTTTACCGGCCACCGCGTCACGAATTCGAGTAACGTCACTACTCATAGTGATCAGATGGGGCGCGCCGCGACTTGACCGACCGGCCCGAAATGGCGCTATCCGTCGCGGACAATGGGGAGTGCCCCGTTCGCTACGCGGGAAGGAGTAAAGCCATCAAAGGAATCATGTGCTGACGTGGGGGCCGGCTATGGAGTCGCGATGAGTTCCCAGAGCGTCCTGCGTACGTTGCCGTTCATCGCGATTTCCCTGGTCGTCGTCGTCGACCTGATCACCGGCCCTGGTGTGGGCTTCCTGCCCCTCCTCACCCTGGGCCCGGCCTTCGCCTCGGTGGCGGGCGGCGTGCGCCGCACCGTTCTGGTGGGTGTGCTTGCCCTCGTCGTCTGCATCCCTCTCGCCGTCTACGACGGTCTCCTCGGCAGACCGCAGAACAACCTCACGATCGCGGTGATCATCGGCGTCACCGCCGCGAGCATGATGGCCAGCAGGCTGCGGAACCGGCGGGAGCGCGAACTCGCCAACGTCCGCCTGGTCGCCGAGGCGGCCCAGCGGGTGCTCCTGCGCCCGGTCCCCCGCCGCGCCGGCGACCTGCGGGTCGCGCTCTCCTACACCTCCGCCGCCGCGGAGGCCCAGATCGGCGGCGACCTCTACGAGGTGGTGACCACCCCCGAGGGCGTACGGATACTCATCGGCGACGTGCAGGGCAAGGGCCTGGAGGCGGTCGAGACCGCGGCGTGGGTGCTCGGCGCCTTCCGCGAGGCCGCCTACGACCAGTCGGAACTCTCCGCGGTGGTCGAGCGCGTGGAGACCAGCCTGGCCCGGCATCTGAGCGGCGAGAAGTTCGTCACCGCCATACTCGCGGAGGTCCACGACGGGGAGATCTCCCTGCTCAACTGCGGCCACCCCGCCCCTCTCGTGCTGCTGCGCGACGGCGGCGTCCACTTCGCCGAGCCGCAGGAGGAGGCCCTCCCGCTCGGGCTCGGCGCGCTCGGCTCGCCACGGCCGAAGGCGCACCGGGTGCCGTTCGGGGACGGCGACCAGATCCTCTTCTACACCGACGGCGTGATCGAGGCCCGCGACCGGCAGGGCCGCTTCTACCCGCTCGCGGAGCGGGCGCATCTGCTGCGGGGCACCGATCCGCAGGTGGCGCTCGACGAGCTGCGCGCCGACCTGCTGCGCCACGTCGGCGGTCCCTTCCCCGACGACGCCGCCATGCTCCTGCTGCGCCGTCACCCCGGATAACCCGGGCCCCCTGGGTAGCCCGGCCCCCTGGCCGAGCGGTGGCCGGTCGCGGAGCCTGCCCACCAGCGTGGCCGCGGCGGGGATTGGCCCATGCGGGCCGTGCGATAGGCGGGTCTGATGGGCACAAAGCCGCCGTGACCTGCGGCGTCGTTTACGCATACCGGGGGCGGGAAGGGCCCCACCGGCGAGCCGTTCGATGCCGGAGTCATCATGAACGTTCAGAGCAACGTGGTGAAGAGCGCGGGCGACAAACTGGCGTCGGCGATCGGCAGCGTCGCGGGTGCCGTGGCCGACCCGAAGGGCGGCGTGAAACAGCTGAAGTCCGCGATGGCGTCCCCGAAGCCGCTCGCCGTCGCCGCCGGCCTCGTCGCCGCGTACGCCCTCGGCTGGCGGAGCGGTCACCGGACCGCACCGGCCGGGGGACGCAGAGGGCGGGGCCGCTGAAGGCACGTGCGGACGCCGGGGCGCCCGTACGGCTGATGTCGATCGGAGGCGGACATGACCGAGATCGTGGGTGAGAGCCTGGCCCGGCGGCTGGTGGAGTGGGGGGTCGACACGATCTTCGGGCTCCCCGGTGACGGGATCAACGGCCTGATGGAGGGCTTCCGCCGGCACCGCGAGAAGCTGCGGTTCATCCTGGTGCACCACGAGGAGGCCGCCGCGTTCATGGCCACCGGCTACGCGAAGGCGACCG
This sequence comes from Microbispora sp. KK1-11, assembly GCF_006874435.1. Classification (NCBI taxonomy): domain Bacteria; kingdom Bacillati; phylum Actinomycetota; class Actinomycetes; order Streptosporangiales; family Streptosporangiaceae; genus Microbispora; species Microbispora sp. KK1-11. The sequence goes on from NZ_VIRJ01000017.1 coordinate 79,041, forward strand.
GCCGTCTCGGCGTGTGCGCCGCGACCTCCGGGCCGGGCGCCATCCACCTGCTGAACGGCCTGTACGACGCCAAGCTCGACCACGTGCCCGTGCTGGCCCTGACCGGCATGCAGGAGACCTCGGTGCTGGGGACCCACTACCAGCAGGAGGTCCACCTCGACCGCCTCTACCAGGACCTGGCCGCCTACAACCTGATGGTCACCAATCCGCAGCAGATGCCCGGCGTGGTCGACCTCGCGGTGCGCAACGCGCTGACCAAGCGGACGGTGTCACACCTGACCTTCCCCAACGACATCCAGGTGACGCCCGCGAGCGAGGACCCGTACCGGCATGTCGGCCCGGGCACCCCGCCCGCGAGCCTGACGACCTGCTCTCTCCCGTCGCTGCGGCCGGCCGAGGAGGACCTGGCCAGGGCGGCCGAGGTGCTGCGGCAGGGCCAGAAGATCGCCATGCTCGTCGGCGTCGGCGCGCGGCACGCCCGCGAGGAGGTGCTGGCGGTCGCCGACCGGCTGGCCAGTCCCATCGTCAAGACCCTGCCCGGCAAGTTCGTGGTGCCCGACGACCATCCGCTCACCACCGGCGGGCTCGGCCTGCTCGGCACCGCGCCGAGCGAGGAGCTCATGGAGGAGTGCGACACGCTGTTCATGGTCGGCACGTCCTTCCCCTACGGCAAGTTCCTGCCGCCGGAGGGCCAGGCCCGGGTGGTGCAGATCGACGCCGACCCCACCCTGCTCGGCATCCGCCGGCCGACGCAGGCCCCGGTCGCCGCCGACGCCAAACTGGCGTTGCAGGCGCTGCTGCCCATGCTCGAACCGGCGAAGGACCGGTCGTTCCTGGAGAAGTACCAGCGCAAGATGGACGCCTGGCGGGAGGACATGAGGGCGCTCGAGGACCCCTCGCGCGACCCCATCGCCCCGCAGTACCTCATGAGCTGCGTCGACGAGGTGGCCTCCGACGACGCCATCCTGACCTGCGACTCCGGGACCATCGCGACGTGGGCCGCGCGGCACTGGACGATCCGCGGCGGACGGGAGTTCTACCTGTCGGGCAACCTCGCCACGATGGCCCCGGGCCTGCCGTACGCCATCGGCATCCAGCACGCCTTCCCCGGCCGCCAGGTGATCGCCTTCGTGGGCGACGGGGGGTTCGCGATGCTCATGGCCGACTTCCTCACCGCCGTGCGGCACGACCTGCCCATCAAGGTCGTGGTCAACAACAACAACAGCTACGGGCAGATCCTGTGGGAGCAGATCATCCTCGGCTACCCCGAGTACGCCGTGCGGCACCGGCAGCCCGAGGCCGACTTCTCCGCTTGGGCCCGCGCCTGCGGGGCCTACGGCGCGAAGATCAAGGACCCGAAGGACCTGCCGGGCGCGATCCGCGATGCCCTGGCGCACGACGGAGCGGCCCTGGTGGACTGCGACGTCAATCCCAACGAGCCGCCGATGCCGGGCAAGGTCACGTACGAGCAGGCCAAGCACTTCACCGAGGCGTTCCTGCGCGGCCAGCCGCACAAGGCGGGCGTCCTCGCCACGGTCGCCCGCGACAAGATCAACCAATTGCTCTCGTAGGCGGCACAGAGCAAGCACGGGCAAGCACGGGCAAGCACGGGCAAGCACGGGCAGGTGCGGGGCAGGATCGTGCCGCGCCGCTCGCCGACCGCAGGCAGGGTGATCCCGGCGGGCACAATCGTTCAAGACCGCCGCCGCGCCATGGGCTACAACGGTCCCCGGCGTGCCGCCTCGGCGGCACGGAAACGTGTGTGTCGGGGAGGCGAACATGGATGTGGGTTTCGTCGGTCTCGGGATCATGGGGCAGCCCATGGCGCTCAACCTGGTCCGCGCCGGAACCCCCCTCGTGGTGTGGAACCGCACGGCCGCCAGGAGCGGGCCGCTGCGCGCCGCGGGCGCGGAGGTGGCGGGCAGCGCGGCCGAGGTGTTCCGGCGGGCGCGGGTGGTGATCCTCATGCTGGCCGACGAGGCCGCGATCGACGCGGTGCTGGAGCGGGGCACGCCCGGCTTCGCCCGCAACGTCGCGGATCGGGTCGTGGTCCACATGGGCACGACCTCCCCCGTCTACTCGGCAGGGCTGGAGGCCGACGTGCTCGCGGCAGGGGGCGGCTACGTCGAGGCGCCGACCTCCGGCTCCCGCGTGCCCGCCGAGCAGGGGCGGCTGGTGGCGATGCTCGCCGGCCGGCCGGACGCCGTGGAGGAGGTACGCCCGCTGCTGAAGCCGATGTGCGCCAAGACGGTGGTGTGCGGGCCCGCGCCCAGGGCGCTGCTGATGAAGCTCGCGGTCAACATCTTCCTGATCACCACGGTCACCGGCCTCGCGGAGTCGCTGCACTTCGGCGCGCGCCAGGGCCTCGATATCGGGCTGCTCGTGGACGTGCTCAACTCGGGCCAGATGGCGAGCGACGTCTCGCGGGTCAAGGCGGTGAAGCTGGCCGGGCGCGACTTCGCCGCCCAGGCCGCCATCGCCGACGTGCTGAAGAACAACCGGCTCATCGCCGAGGCGGCGCGGCGGGCCGGCATCGCCTCGCCGCTGCTGGACGTCTGCCACGCCCTGTTCGGCGAGACCCTCGCGCTGGGCCACGCCGATCTGGACATGGCCGCCGTCGTGCACGCGATCGAGGCCAGGACAGCCGGGCAGGGAACACGCGGATGACCGCTCGCCCGGTCGTCATCGTCACCGGAGGGACGCGCGGGATCGGCCGGAGCACCCTGCGGCGCCTGTGCGCGGACGGGCTCGGCGTCGTCTTCACGCACCCGAACCCCGACGCCGAGGCCGAGAGCCCGTCGCGGCCGACGCCGACGCCGCCGGCAGCAGCGTCGTCCCCGCCAGCGCCGCCACGGCGAGCGGTGCCGCCGCCCATCGGAGAATTCTTTTCATCGTCCTTCCTTCCCCCTTCGGGCTCACGCCCGGGTGCCTTTTTCTGAACAGCACAAGTGCAGCCGGAAAAGACGGGGAAGTCTGTTTCGTGCTATATCGAACGACGGTGTATTCCGCTACAGTCCGCGGCGCACCCGGCCGGCCGTCAGGCGAGCGCGGCGGTCCACCGGGCGGGCGTGAGGCCATAGGCCCTTTTGAACATGCGCGACATGTGGGCCTGGTCGGCGAAGCCGGCGAGCTGGGCCGCCCCGGCCAGGGGCACCCCTTCGCGCAGCAGCCGGCGGGCCAGGTCGAGTTGCCGCATCGTGCGGAAGCGGGTCGGGCTGGTGCCGAACGCGACGCGGAACTGGCGCGCGACCGTCCACCGGTCCAGGCCCGAGACCTGCTCGAACTCCGCGAGTGTGTGCCTCACCGTCGGGTCGCCGGCGATCAGGTCGCGCACGCGGGCCAGCGCCTCCAGCGCCAGCGGAGCCCGCACGCCCGGCCGCCCTGAGCTCCCCGCGGAGGAGTTCCGTACGGAGGAGTGCCGCACGAGCGTGTGGACCACCCGCAGCGTGAGCGTCAGCCGTTCGACCTCGTCGAGCGGCTCGTCGATGTCCCGCAGGCACGCCGCGAGCGCGGGGTCCGCCTCGCGCCGCCCGATCACGGGGTCGGCGACGAACGGCAGCGGCGCCCCGCCCAACGCCTCCTGGACGAGGGAGGGGTCGAGGTAGATGATCCGGTAGCCGAACCCCTCGTCGGTGCCCGCCACACCGTCGTGCGGCTCGTCGGGATGCAGGACGTGCCACTCCCCCGGCAGGCAGTGCCGCAGCTCACCTCGGTAGCGGAACGTCTGCACGCCCCGCAGCGTCATCCCGATCGCGTACGTGTCGTGGCGGTGCGTGGCGAACCCCTCGCCGACGAGCGACGCCTCCAGCCGCTCGATGCCCGCCGCGCCGGAGCCGAACCGCAGCCGATGGCCGGGCCGGGTCCCGTCGTCCGGCAGATGCCGGCGCAGGCCGCCCGCACCGCCGTCCGGTGACTCGTGCCGCACGCGCCGAGACTACAGGCGTTCGCGGCCGTCGTCAGGGGCGCCGGCCGCCGTCACCACGGCCGAGCCCCGCGTCCCGGGCCCGGATTATGGCCTCGGCGCGGTCGGCGACCTGCAATTTGGCGAAGATCGTGGAGACGTTGTTGCGCACCGTCTTCTGCGACAGGTACAGCGCCCCGGCGATCTGCCCGTTGGTACGTCCCGCCGCGACCAGGGAGAGGATCTCCCGCTCGCGCGACGTGAGCTGGGGGAAGACCTCCTGGTCCGCGGCCGGGGGCCTCTCGGTGAAGAACTCCGCGACCCGGCGGGCCACGGCGGGACCGAAGATGGCCTCGCCGTGGGCGACCGCGGTGACGGCCCGCAGGATCTCGGTCTGGTTCGCCCCCTTCAGCAGGTAGCCCCGCGCCCCGGCCCGCATGGCCGCGAACAGCGTGGCGTCCTCCTCGGACATCGTCAGCACGACCACCCCCATGCCGGGATTCGCGGCGGTGATCCGCCGGGTCGCCTCGATGCCGTCCAGGTCGGGCATGCGCACGTCCATGACCACGACGTCGGGCCGCAGGTCGGCGGCGCGTTCGACGGCCTCCCGCCCGGTGGCGGCCGTGCCCGCCACCTCGACGCCCGCCATCGAGCCCAGCAGCGCGGCCAGGCCGTCGCGGTAGACCGGATGGTCGTCGGCGAGCAGCACCCGGATCGGCGGGCTCGGTTCGTCAGACACCGGTGAACTCCCTCTTCTCCGCCAGCGGCAGCCGCGCGCGGACCAGCGTCCCGCCATCCTCCGGGCAGGTCACCACGCAGTCGCCGCCGACTTCGGCCGCCCGCTCCCTCAGTGACAGCATCCCGACGCCCGCCGTGACGTCCTCGCCGATCCCCACCCCGTCGTCCCGCACGACGACGTCGAGCATGCCGTCCCGCACGGCGAGCCCGATCTCGCAGCGGGCCGCGTGCGCGTGCCGCGCCACGTTCGCCAGCGCCTCGGAAACGATGCGGTACGCCGCCACCTCCACCGCCGCGGGAAGGGCGGGCAGCGGCTCGTCGTCCCCGGTCAGGACCCCGCCCAGGGCCACCGTGAGCCCGCCGCGGAAGCGGCCGGCCTGCTGCTCGACGGCCCCCCGCAGGCCCAGCTCGTCGATCGCGGGCGGGCGCAGGTCGTGCACGATCTGGCGGACCTCCGCGACCACGGCGGACACCTCCTCGGCCGTCCGCGCGAGGATCGCGTCGGCCTGCTCGGGAGCGGTGCGCGACAGGTTGCGGGCGGTCTCGATGCGCAGCGCCACCGCGCCCAGGCTCGGCCCCAGCCCGTCGTGCAGGTCGCGCCGCAGCCGCCGCCGCTCCTCCTCCCTGGCCACCACCATCGTGGCGCGGATGCGCTGCAGGCCGGCGCTCATCTCCGTGGCGCGGGCGGCCGCGGCGGCCTGCCGTACGAGGTCGCCGAGCAGCCGCTGGTCGCGCTGGGTCAGGTCGGTGCGGCAGAGCACGAGCCGGCCCACCTGTTCGCCGCGGTAGGCCACCGGCAGCGACACCGAAGGGCCGCGGGCCACGCCGTGCTCGACCGCCGAGCACGTCCCGTCCGGTCTTTCGATCTCCACGCGTACGTAGGACAGCCGGAACGCCTCGGCCAGCGTGCGGGCCAGGGCGACGAGCTGCTCGTCCGGGCCCGCCGCGAGTTCGAGCCGCTCGGCCAGCGTCGAGACGGTCGCGTACGGATCCTCGCGCGGCCCGCGCAGCAGCCGCCTGACGGTGCGCACGAGCCACGTCCTGGCGGGCAGGTAGACGAGCGTGACGACCGCGATCGCGGCGAGTGCCGCCTGGCGCTCGTCCACCGCGCCGGCGGCGGCGGTGAAGACGGCGGCGTCGACCACGACGACGAGCACGGCCGTCACGCCGTAGCCGAAGGTCGCGGGCAGCAGCCGGTCGACGTCGTACAGCCGGTGCTTGGCCACCGCCACGACCACGGCGAAGGAGGTCAGCGCGACGGCCACCGTGAGCAGGAACGCGGGCACGTCGGGCGGCAGCACGAGCGGGAGCAGCAGCACGAACATGTCGGCCAGTGCCGCCCACGTCAGCCACCGGATCTGCGCCCTGCGGTCGGCGTCGCCGGGGCCGCCGGACGCCGCGGCGCGGTAGCGGTGCACCGTCACCGCGAACGGCACGACCAGGCTCACCACCACCGCCGCCGAGGCGGCGGTGAGCAGCGGCTCCCAGACCACGTACGGCAGGGTCAGGGCGACCGGGTCGAGCGCCAGCCGGGCGATCTCGGGCGGAAGCGGCACTCCCCCGTGCCGGCTGAGCACGGACACGGGCGCCACCAGCCGCAGCGCGGGCAGCGCCGCGGTCAGCGCGAGGCTGGCGATGGAGAGCCGGCGCCAGAGCGGGGCGCCGGGGAGCCGCCCGTCGGGGAACAGCAGGATCAGCAGCGGCAGCTGGAGCAGCAGCGCGGCACCCAGCCTGAGGTAGAACCAGTAGGCGACCGACGCCCCCGGCAGGCCCGGCTCCACGTACACCGCGTAGGCCGCCCACGCGGCGGCGGCCCCGTTCAGCAGCCACATCACGCCGGAGCCGGTCAGCACCCACGCGACGGGGTGCCGCGGCAGCCGCCGCAGCAACAGCACGCCCGGCACCGCCTGCGCGAGCCCGGCCAGCGCGGAGGTCCATCCCGGATCAAGCTCGGCGCCCGCGGGCACCCTCGTTCCCCGGGCGAGGACGTCCAGCAGCACCGTGCCGGCGGCCAGGGCGAGCAGGGCGGCGACGGCGGCCACCGCCGCCGCCGCCGCGGGCAGACGGCCGCCGCCCGCGGATGCGGCCCCGGCGGCCTCCGGCGCGGGCGCTGTCTCCGCTTTCCTCACGGCAAGCATTGTGACGGGTCGAATCGCCTTGTTTTTCACGAAAACGGGATGTCCCGGTCGAAGGAGGACCCGCGTCCCGAATCGGACGGACATGTTCGGGGGCGCGATCGGGGACCGGCGGCCCTGCCCTCCCGGGTCCGGCGGCCCCGAGCCTTGATCCGCGCGGCCGTCCCGGCCCGCGAACGAACCGATGAAGGACGTGAGATGGAACCGCACTTCACCACGACCCCGGCCAGAGCCCGCACCGACGTACGCGCAGGCACTGCCGTCCGGGGCGGGCCCGCACCGATCAGTGAGGGCGGGGTGCGCCGGCTCGGCCTGGGCCTGGCCGCAGGAACGCTGATCTGGGTCGTGACCATCTTCCTGTTCGACCCGTCGGCCGGCGGAACGGCCGGACGGATCGGCGACCTCGGCGGTCTGGCCTTCCAGATCGGCCTGTTCGGCCTGCTCGCCGTGCAGTCGCGGACCGGCGCCACAGGCACCTCGCGAACCAGTGTGATCATGCTGAGGACCGAGGCCGTGCTGCTCGCCCTGGCGAGCGTGTGGTCGCTGCTGCACGCGATCCTGCCCGAGGCGGCGGGCGACGGCGTGCTGCTCGGCGTGCTCGACCTGTTCTGGCCGCTGTCGATGTTCGGCATGTTCGTGATCAGCGTCAAGCTCCTGGCGGCCCGCCGCTGGAGGGGCCTGCTGCGCTCGTGGCCCCTGGTCGCCGAGAGCTGGGGCGTCGTCACCGTCCCCGCGTACGTGCTGGTCGGCGACGCGGCGTCCCGGTGGGTCGGCGGCGGTCACCTGCTCGTGGGATACACGGTGCTCGGCCTGCTGCTCGCCCTGCGGCCGGGGGACGTCCTGCCGGAACGGGAGGCCGGGGACTCGTGACCGCTCGACCCCGACGGCGGTTTTGACCCCGGCTCGCCACACCGATCACGATGGGGGCGTGAACGAAACCCCTGTTGAGGTGCCCTCGCCGCGTCCCGGCCGGGAGACGGTGCCGAGCATCCGCGACGTCGCGGCGGCGGCGGGCGTGTCCAGGCAGACGGTGTCCCGGGTGCTCAACGCCTCGCCCAAGGTGAGCGCCGAGACGCGGCAGACCGTCATGGAGGTCATCGAACGGCTGCGGTACCGGCCCAACCGGGTGGCCCGGGCGCTGGGGACCGGGCGTGCTCGGGGCGTGACGGTGGTCACCTCCGACACCATGCTGTACGGCTACGCCTCCACGCTGCAGGGCATCGAGGAGGCGGCCCGGGTCGAGGGCCTGGCCGTCGGGGTGCGGGTGGTCGAGTCGGACCGCGAGGGCGACGTGCGCAACGCCGCCGACTACGTCAGCGATCCGAGCGCCGGGGGCGTGATCGTGATCGCGTTCGACGCGGCCGGCATCGCGGTGCTGCGCGCGCTCCCCAAGTCCCTGCCCGCGGCGGCCGCCGTCGAGCCGGGCGTGCGGGGTGTGCCGCGGCCCGCGATCTGCCTGGACGAGCAGCAGGCGTCGGCCGAGGCGACGCGGCACCTGCTGGCCCTGGGACACCGGACCGTCCATCACGTGGCGATCCCCTCGGAGTCGGAGCACAGCGGACGTCAGGCGGGCTGGCGCCGCGCGCTGGCCGAAGCCGGAGCCGCGGTCCCGCCTGTGGTGCCGGCGGGCTGGGACGTGCGGTCGGCGTACGAGGCGGGACGGGTCCTGGCCGCCGACCCCGGCGTGACCGCGATCCTGTGCGGCAACGACGACATCGCCATGGCGGTGCGCCGCGCGCTGTTCGAGGCGGGCAAGGACGTGCCGGGTGACGTGAGCATCGTGGGCTTCGACGGGGTGCCCGGCTCGGAGTACTGGACGCCGGCGCTCACGACGGTGGAGATGGACTTCGCCGGACTGGGCCGCGCCACGGTGGCGGCGGTGCTGGCCGAGCTCGCCGGGACACCTCAGCCCGCGGTGTCGCTGACGCCGCCGCGGCTGGTGGTGCGCGAGTCGACGGCGCCTCCGCGCGCCTGAGCCGCGTCCGCGCCGCCCGGCCGGCCCGCCGGAGGCCGTGCGGCCGCGACGGCCAACGGCCGATCCGGGCGCGCCGCCGGATGTTATTAACAACAACGTAACGGGGCCTTCCCCTCGGTCATGTGACCGGTCACACTCGCATTCGTGCGGATGTGACCGGTCACACACATGCAGGAGATGACTCCCGGGCTCGCCCGCCGCCCGCGGCCGTTCTCCTCGCCAGGGTCACCGTCACGGCCCGCACGCCGCCATGACCTCCGGAGAACCCGGCTCGATCGTCAGGAGACGCAGTTGAACTCACGGCACACCGAGACCAGCCTGGTGTGGGGGCACTCGGCACTGCGGGTGGTGATCGCCATATCACCCGAAGGTGTCGTGAGCATCCGCGAGCTGGGCGCGGGCGATCCGGGGCCGAGGCCGCCCGCGCAGCCTCTCGTGGAGGTGCTGCTGGCCGGTCAGGGACGGGCGCGGGCCTCCCACCGCTTCTCCGACACCGCCGTCGGCCGCCGTTTCACCTACGTGGGGGCCGAGCAGGTCCGTGACGGGCAGTGGCACGAGCTGCGGGTCACCCTGCGGGACGAGCAGACCGGCCTGGAGGCGCACGCGCACCTGCGCTCCGCCGAGGGCGTGCCGGCCGTACGGTCCTGGACGACGATCGCCAACCGCGGCACCGCGGAGGCGGTCGTGCTGGGCGTGACCTCGTTCGCCGCAGGGTTCCCGGCCGGCTCGGCCGGCGGGCTGCAGGTCGTGCGCGCCGACAGCGAGTGGCTGGGCGAGAGCCGCTGGCGCGTACGGCCGCTGCGCGAGGAGATGGCCGACCTCAACCTGCCGCTGCACGGCCAGGACGGCCGGGGCCGCCTGGCGGTCACCAGCACGGGCACCTGGTCGACGGGGCAGCACCTGCCCACGGCGGCCCTGCTCGACCCCGGCTCCGGCCGCGCGTGGCTCTGGCAGGTCGAGCACAACGGCCCGTGGCGGTGGGAGGTCGGCGAGCGCAGGGACGGCGCCTACGTCGCGCTGCTCGGCCCCACCGACATCGACCACCAGTGGCACACGGTCCTCGCCCCTGGCGAGTCGTTCACCACGGTCCCGGCGTCGGTCGCCGTCTCCTCCGGCCTGCCGCGCGGCGTTTTCAGCGGGCTGCAGGGCGCGGCGGCCGCCCTGACCGCCCACCGCCGCGCCCTGGTGCGCCCCCATACGGACCGGGCCCGCCTGCCCGTGGTGTTCAACGACTACATGAACACCCTCATGGGCGACCCGACGACCGCGAAGCTGATCCCGCTGATCGACGCCGCCGCCGAGGCCGGCGCCGAGGTGTTCTGCATCGACGCCGGCTGGTACGACGACGACGGCGACTGGTGGGACAGCGTGGGCGAGTGGCAGCCGTCCCAGACGCGCTTCCCGCGGGGCATCGAGGAGGTCCTCTCCCGCGTCAGGGAGCGCGGCATGGTGCCGGGCCTGTGGCTGGAGCCCGAGGTGATCGGCGTGCGCAGCCCGATGGCCGACAAGCTTCCCGCCGAGGCGTTCCTGCAGCGGGGCGGCACCAGGATCGTGGAGCACGGCCGCTACCACCTCGACCTGCGCCACCCGGCGGCCGTCGCCCACCTCGACGAGGTCGTCGACCGGCTCGTGGAGCAGCTCGGCGTGGGCTACTTCAAGCTCGACTACAACATCGACCCCGGCGCGGGCACCGACGTGGACGCCGCGAGCCCGGGCGCGGGGCTGCTCGCCTGCAACCGGGCCCACCTGGCGTGGCTGGAGGCGGTCCTCGACCGCCATCCGGACCTGATCCTGGAGAACTGCGCCTCCGGCGCGATGCGCATGGACTACGCCCTGCTGTCGCGCATGCAGCTCCAGTCCACCAGCGACCAGCAGGATCCCCTGCTGTATCCCCCGATCGCGGTGGCCGCTCCCCTGTCCGTCCTGCCGGAGCAGTCGGCGAGCTGGGCCTACCCCCAGCCGGACATGGACGACGAGCGGGTCGCCTACAGCCTGTGCACCGGCATGCTGGGCCGCCTCTACCTGTCCGGCCACCTGCCCACCATGACCGGCGCGCAGCGCGAGGCGGTCAGGGCGGCCGTCGCCGCCTACCGGGACATCCGCACCGACCTGGCCGCGGCCGTCCCCGTCTGGCCGCTGGGGCTTCCCGGCTGGGCCGACCCCTGGCTCAGCCTCGGCCTGACCACGCCGGACCACACGTACGTGGGGGTCTGGTGCCGCGCGGACGAGCGGGCGACGGCCTCGCTGCCGCTCCCGCACCTCGCCGGACGACGGGTCGACGTCGAGGTCGTCTACCCCCGCCACCTGCCCGCCTGGGACGGGGAGTGGGACCAGGAGACGGGACGCCTCGTCCTCACCAAGCCGGTTTCCGGCCCTTCTGCCCGCATCTTCCGTGTTTCACCCGTCTCATCATCCTCGCCCGATTAATCCCTCCTGCTCTAAAATCCCGGGCCTGCGGTCCGGGCGCCCTCAGAAGAGAGATCGAACCCATGAAGAAATGGCAGACCCTCGCGGTCGTCGCCGTGCTCGCCGCGGGCGCCGCGGCCTGCAGCGACCCCTCTGTGGACACCTCCCCGGACGCCGCCGGCGGCACCGCGGACGCCGCCACCTGGGCCGAGCCGACGGCCAGGCTCGACGGCGTCACCCTGACGATCTGGGCCGCGCAGAACAGCAACGCCGTCCCCAAGCAGGTCGTCGACGCGTTCGGTAAGGCCACGGGCGCGAAGGTCGAGATCGTCACCATCCCCGATCCGTACGAGCAGGGCGTGCAGACCAAGGTCGCCACCGGGGACAAGCCCGACCTGGCGTTCTGGCAGCCGACCGCGTCCATGCTCACGGCCGTCAACGCCAGGACGAACCTGCAGCCGCTGGACCAGGCCCCCTGGCTGTCCAAGCTCGCTCCCCAGCTCAAGGACATCACCGGCATCCTGAACGGCACGCGGTACGCCGCCCTGGTCACCAGCCCGGCCGTCGAGGGCGTCTACTACAACAAGGAGGTCTTCGAGGCCAACGGGATCACCGAGACCCCGAAGAACTTCGACGAGATGGTCGAGCTGGCCCGCACGCTCAAGGCCAAGGGCGTCACCCCGTTCTACGAGATGGCCGGCGACCGCTGGGCCACCCAGTGGTGGGTCCAGGTCCAGCTCGCCGACGCCGCCGAGGACGGGCTCTGGGACAAGATCAACAAGGGCCAGGAGACCTTCTCCAGCCCGGTCGTGCTCGACGCGATCAAGAAGTACAAGTCGCTGATCGACGAGGGACTGTTCAACAAGGACATCAAGACCGCCAAGTTCGAGGACCAGGGCAAGGCCCTGCTCGACGGCAAGGCCGCCATGGTGGTGCAGGTCAACTCCTTCTTCGGCCAGCTCCAGGCCACCGCGGACACCGCCACCCTCGACAAGAAGATCGGCTTCTTCCCGATCTCCCCCAGCGGCAACGTCGGCACCTTCATCCCCGACCAGTCCAACGCCCTGGTGGCCTTCAAGACCGGTGACGCCAAGCGCGAGGCCGCCGCGCGCCAGCTCCTGTCGTTCTGGATGGGCCCGGACTACAAGGACTTCGTCGCCGACCGCAACACCGTCTCCCTGGAGACCGACGTGCCGAGCCCGGCCTCGGTGCCCAAGGCGCTGCAGCAGGTGCACGACTCCCTCGGCGAGGCCGTCGGCTCCATGCAGGCCCTGGCCGTGGCCAACCCCGACCTGTACATCAACCTCGCCGACATGATCACCGGCACCATGACGCCCGAGCAGGTGGCCTCCACCACCCAGGAGCAGTTCGCCCAGCTCGCCAAGGCCGCCGGCGCGGCAGGTTTCTGACGCCCGGCCCCTCGCGCCCGACGACTCGCCCATCGACAGGCCCATCGACAGGGCGCGGAGGCCGCGGTTCGCCCCCCGTCTCCGCGCCCGGCACCTGAGGACATGCCATGCTGACTGCCACGGACACCCCCGTCCCGGACCGGCCGCTCGCGCCGCCGCCCGCCCCGCGCGGTCTCGCCGGCCGCACCCGCCGCAGGCCGGACCGGACCCACCCGATGTGGTTCATGGCCCCGGCGTTCGCGATCCTGCTGGTGTTCTTCTTCCTGCCGACCGCGTTCAACTTCGTGTACGCGTTCACCGACTGGTCGGGCTTCAAGAGCGCCATCAGGCCGGTCGGGTTCGACAACTTCGCCGACCTCGCCTCCAGCGGCACCCTGTTCTCCGCGCTGCGCATCACCGTGGTCTACGCCGTGCTCGTGGCGGTCTTCCAGAACCTCTTCGGGCTCGGCCTGGCCCTCCTGCTGGAGCGCGACACCTGGCTCAACCGCACGCTGCGGGTCTTCTTCCTCATCCCGGTGCTGATGTCCGCCCTCGCCGTCGGCTACATCTTCCAGGCCCTGCTCAAGCCCGAGGGCAGCCTCAACCAGCTGCTGTCGGAGATCTTCCGCCACGACGTGGACTACGCCTGGCTGGGCGACACCCGCTGGACCATCGTCGTGGTCGCCCTTGTCCACGCGTGGAAGTGGATGGGCCTGTCCATGCTCATCTACCTGGCCGGGCTCAAGACGATCCCCGAGGAGATCATGGAGGCGTCCCGCATCGACGGCGCGTCGCGGTGGCACGCGTTCCGGCGCCTGCGCTTCCCGCTGCTCGCCCCGGCGATCACGTTCAACGTCGCCACCGCCCTGCTCGGCTCGATGAACGGCTTCGACATCGTGCAGGCCACCACCGGCGGCGGTCCGGCCCGGACCACCGAGATCCTCAACATCTTCATCTACCGCACCTTCGGACAGGGCCTGTTCGCCCAGGCCACGACCATGAGCCTGGTGCTGTTCCTGCTCGTGTCGCTCATGGCCTTCCCCGTCATCCGCATCCTGCGCAAGCGCGAGGAGATCCTGTGACGCCGCACTCCCCCGCCCGCCGGCACGCCTCCTCCGTGACCGGCTCCGTGGCCAGGGACACCTCGTTCCTGACCCGCCTGCAGCCGTTCGCCGCCACGGCGCTGGCAGTCGTCACCATCGGCATCCCGCTGTGGCTCGTGGTGGCGACCGCAGGCAAGTCACGGGGCGAGGCCCTGATCCCGAACCTCACCCCGCCCACCCGCTGGCACCTGCTGGAGAACCTGGGCGAGGTGTGGAGCGAGGGCGAGGTGCCCGCCGCGTTCTTCGGCAGCCTTCTCGTCGTGGTGCCCGCCGTGGCCGGCGTCCTGATCTTCGGGTCGATGGCGTCCTGGATCCTCGCCCGGCGCGCCACCCGGCTCAACGCCGTGCTGTACGCGCTCGCGATCAGCGGCATCATCCTGCCCCCGGCGGTGGTCACGCTCGTGCTGCTGCTGCGCCAGCTCGGCCTGGCGGGCAGCGCCGTCGGGATGATCGGCGTCTACATGGGCATCTACATGTCCACGGTCATCTTCTTCGTCACCGGCTTCGTCCGCACCATCCCCGCCTCGCTGGAGGAGGCCGCGCAGATCGACGGCGCGGGGCCCGTGCGCGTCTTCTTCCACGTCGTCCTGCCCCTGCTTCGGCCGGTCCTGGCCACCGCCACGATCCTCGTCTGCCTCTACGTCTGGAACGACGTCTTCTACGCCTTCTTCGTGGTCGGCGGCCGCCTCGACACCCTGCCGCTCAACCTCTTCCGCGTCGCGAGCGCCGGGCTCTACCTCAACAACTGGCACCTCATCTTCGCCTACGTCATCCTCATGAGCCTGCCGCTCGTCGTGGTCTTCGCCGTCGCCCAGCGGAAGATCATCTCCGGCATCACCAGCGGCGCCGTCAAGTAACGACCGCGCGGCGACCTTCCGCCTCCGATCCCGGCGGTGCCCGTCGAGCCCGCCGTACCACCCCCTCCGGGCGCTCGCGCGTCCCGGTAACAGGAGAGGACACCCATGCACCGACAAAGGTCATTCCGGCGTGCCCGCGTGACGGCCGTGACCGCGGCCCTCGCCGCGGCGGCCCTGACCGCCGGGCCCGTCGCCGGACCGGCGGGCGCGGACACCGCCGCCGCCGACGTCGTCGCGGTGGACTTCGCGCAGCGCACCGGGCCGGTCCACGGCGGGGCGACCGGCATGCTGTACGGCCTGTCCGACCCGGGCGTCCCCGGAGACCCCCTCGTCGCCGGCGCCCGGCCGCGTACGGTCGCCCAGAAGGCCCCGGACGGCGACCAGCACCCCAACGGCGACGCGCTCAAGATCGCGGACGGCTTCTTCGCCGCGGGCGGCGAGGAGATCGTCGTCTACATGCAGGACGTCTACAGCAAGTGGCCCTACGAGAACCTCGGCATCGACGACTATCTCGCCAAGGTCGACGCGATGGTCCGCAAGGTCGTCGCGGAGCGTCCCCAGGACAAGGGCAGGTTCGTCTGGGTGCCGTTCAACGAGCCCGACGGCATCTGGTACCAGAACTGGTCCACGATGAAGCAGAAGTTCTTCAGCGACTGGAAGGCGGTCGTCGAGCGCATCCGCTCGATCGACCCCGGCGCCCGCATCGTCGGGCCGAACGAGGCCGGCTACAACCCCGGCCGCCTGCGCGACTTCCTCACCTGGGCCAGGGACAACACCTGCGGCGGAAGGAGCTGCCTGCCGGACATCATGGCCTGGCACGAACTGTCGCGCGGCAGCCTCGCCGCCTATCGGGGCCACTACGAGAACTACCGGCAGATGGAGCGCGACCTCGGCATCGGCCCGCTGCCGATCAACATCGACGAGTACGGCAACCGGCGCGACATGTCCGTCCCCGGCCAGATGATCCAGTGGATCACCATGTTCGAGGACACCAAGGTGGACGCCGACATGGCGTTCTGGACCTACGCCGGCAACCTCTCCGACCACGCGGTGCGCACCCGCCAGGCCAACGGCGCGTGGTCGCTGCTCAAGTGGTACGCGGACCTGACCGGGCAGACGGTGAAGGTGACCCCGCCGCAGCCGGGCGTCCCCGACACCGTCCAGGCCGTCGCGGCCGTCGACCCCTCCGTACGGCGGGGCACCGTGCTGGTCGGCGGCGGCGCCGCGCCGGTCCGGCTCGACGTCTCCGGGCTCGACTCCGCGGTCTTCGGCAAGCAGGTCGACGTCGTCGTGTCCAAGACGACGTGGACCGGCTACGAGGGCGACGCCGTGCAGCCGCCGGTCGTCGCGGCCACCCGGACCACCCTGCGCGGCGGCACGCTGCGGGTGGACCTTCCTGGCGGCGACGTGATGGCCGCCTACCGGGTCACGATCGTCCCGGCGAGCGGCGGCGCGCCCGCGGCCGACGCGCCGTGGAGCGTCGCGGTGGAGGCCGAGTCGGCCACGCTCACCTCGGCCCAGGCGCACAACCAGGACACCACCGCCGACCCGCAGCTCTACGCGACCTCCGGCAAGCGGGACGTCGGCTCCATGAACAAGGCCGGTTCCGCCGTCACGTTCCCGGTCACCGTGCCGCGCGACGGCCGCTACCGCCTGGGCGTCTTCCAGGGCGCGAACAAGGCCCCCGGCAGGCACGCGCTGTTCGTGGACGGCACGCTCGACCAGATCGTGCAGTATTCGGCCGACCTCGGCTGGACCTACCGCGGCCGCACCGACGTGGAGGTCGAGCTGACCGCCGGCACCCACGAGCTGTCCCTGCGCACCAGCGCCGACGGCACGACCCCGCTGCCCGGCAGCGACGTCACGCTGGACAAGTTCGACCTCACCGAGATCACCGGCCCCGAGCGGGCGGCGTACCCGGCCGACGAGGCCCGGCTGTCCGGCGGCGCGGGCATCACCCGTGAGGGCAAGGGCGCCGCCGTCACCCTCGGCGGCGGCGCCCGCGCCACGTTCTTCGCCGCCGTGAGCGAGAACGGCTACTACGACCTGACCTTCTCCTACAAGGCGGCCGGGGCCGGCGACCTCGACGTCCGCGTCGACGGACGGCGGATCGCCGGTGTGCGGGCGACGCGCCCCGGTGAGGCGGCCTCCCGGGCCCGCGTGTACCTCCCCACCGGCATCTCGGTGGTCGAGGTGGGCGGCCCGGCCGGCCTGCGGCTGCGCGGCCTGACCACGGTCAGGGCCGAGGAGGCGGACGCGGCGGCCTACCGGATCGAGGCCGAGCAGGCGCAGCGCGCCGGAACGGCCCGCGTGGTCACCGTCCCCGCCACGAGCGGCTCGAACGCCTCCGCGGGCGCCTACGTGGGCGACGTCGGCAACGGCGCGGGCAACACGCTCACCCTCACCAGGCCCGCCGGGTTCGGCCCCGGCGAGTACGTCCTCGTGACGCACTACGCCAACGCCGACAGGAACACCGGCCACCCGTACAACACCGACGTCATCAGCCGGTTCCTCGACATCACCGAGACGGGCGGGACGACGACGCGCGGCGTGTTCCGCCACAGCTACGCGTGGGACAACTTCTGGTCGCAGGCGACGCCGCTCACCCTGACGACCGCCTCCGGCGCGCTCGTCCTCGGCAACGCGACGGCGTACGCGCCCAACCTCGACCGGTTCGAGCTCGCGCGGCTCGTGCTGGAGGTCGACAACACGGCCAAGTGACCGGCAGGGCCCGCCGTGCCCGTCCACGGCGGGCCCTCCTTCGCCGCGCCCCGCCGGCCGTACGGACGACCGGGCATGGTGGGTTGAGACGTGCCACATCTCCCGTCCGCGCGTAGGACGATGTGACCATGAGCACTCCCCCGGCTTCCACACTCGAGCAGGCAACAGTCGAGCAGGCCGTCGCCCGTATCGCCGACGAAACGGGGACGGTCGCGGGCGCGGGCGTGCTCGTCGCCGCGGATCTCGTGCTGACGTGCGCGCACGTGATCACCGGCGGAAGGGAGGAACAGCCGGAGACCGTGCTCGTGGACTTCCCGTTCCTCCGCACGGGGCCTTCGCGGGCACGTGTCCACTTCCTGGCGCCGGCGAAGCCCGGTTCGGATCTCGCGACCGGGGACCTCGCCGTCCTCCGGCTGGAAACGGCGCTGCCGCCGGATGTCCGGCCGGTCGAGTTCGCCCCCGCCGCGCCGCCCGGCCTTCAGGTGAGCGCCTACGGATTTCCGCACGGCTACCCTGACGGGCGCTGGGCGTCCGGGCGCACGGTGGGAAGCCTGCCGAACGGCGCCGTCCAACTGGAGGCCACCGACAGCGCGGGGTTCACGGCCGGCTACTCCGGAGCGCCCGTCTGGAGCCCCGAACTCGGCGCGGCGCTCGGCATCCTCTTCGCGGCGGACGGGCAAGGCGGCAGAGCCGGGTACATGAGCACGGCTCCCGCTCTCGCCGAGACGTGGCCGGAGTTCGACGCCGTCGTCCGCCACACCTCGGCCGACGGGGCCACCGGTGCCAGGCGGCGAAGCCCCGGAGAGTTCGCGCCCGGCGGCCGGGAGCGCACGCAGTGGGTCAGCGACGCGCCGGCCGACCGCGACGTGCTCAGGCGGGCCGCGCTGGCGAACGTGCTCGCCAGGCAACTGCGCCACGCGCGGGCGGAAGCCCCGGACGCGTCCTTTCTGGTGCACATCGACGGTTCGTGGGGGACGGGCAAGAGCACCCTGCTCAAACTGCTCGCCCGCGACCTGCGGAGCGACTCGATCGTGGCCTTCTTCGACACCTGGCGGCATGTGCGGATCGAACCACCCTGGTGGGCGCTGCTCACCACGATCCGCAAGGCGGTCGTCCAGCACAGGCCCCCTTGGCGACGTCCCTTCTTCCTCGTACGAGAGCTTCTCGCGCGCGTCCGTCGCGACGGCGCCCCTCAGGTGCTGTCAGGTCTGCTCCTGGTCGGCACGGCGCTCCTCGCCGCGTTCCTGTTCAGGGCGGGCGTCATCACGGTCCGCAGCGTCGAGCCGACCTTCAAGACCGTGACCACGCTCGTCGGAGCGGCCGGCGCGCTGTGGACGGCCGGGGTCCTCGTCAGCAGGTACGCGATGTGGGGATCGGCGCGCAGGGCCCGCACCTTCGAGCAGTCCCACACCGACCCCATGAACGACGTCGCCGAGCACATCGCCTGGCTCGTGCGCCACGCCGGCCGGCCCATCGTGGTCTTCGTGGAGGACCTCGACCGCTGCAACGCCGACTACGTCGTGAACTTCCTCGATTCCGTCCAGACGCTCGTCCGCGACGTGCCCGAGCACTGGCGCCGGCCCGCACGCCGCACTCCGGACTTCCATGCCCCGAGCTTCGTCGTCGCGATGGACGGCGCCTGGCTGCGCTGCGCCTACGAGAACGCCTACGAGACCTTCACATCGGCGGTCGCCGAGCCGGGGCGTCCGATCGGCTACCTGTTCCTGGACAAGCTCTTCCAGCTCAGCGTCCCCATGCCCAAACTCGGCGGGGCCAGCCGGGACCTGTACTTCGGCGAACTGCTCGGTGTGAGCGTCGCGAAGCCCCCGCCGGCCACCGCCGACCAGGTCCGTGCGGCGCTCACCACGAGCGGCGACGAAATCGAGGTGCTGGAGACGTTGGCGAAAGCCGACCCCCGGGTCCGCGAGATCGTGGCCTCGCAGGCGGTCGAACGGATCCTCGACGCCGGCGTACAGGACGTCTCCCACCACGCCCTCGCGAAGTTCTCCCGTCTGCTGCACAGCAATCCGCGCGCGATGAAACGGTTCGTCAACACCTACACCGTCCTGCGTGCCGTGCGCGTTCTGGAGGGCAGCCTGGTGCCGACCGACACCCTCGCGCTGTGGACGCTTCTTCGCATCCGATGGCCGGAGTTGGCGGACTACCTGGAGTCGCATCCCGAGGCCGTCGATCGGATCACGGAAGGTTCCGGCGTGCAGGACCTGCCGGAATCGCTCCGGGAGCTGGCGGCCTCGCGGGACCTTCATGAGGTGCTGTGCGCTGTGCCGGGGGTGACGCTCACGGCGGACGTGATCCGTGCCTGTTCCGGCGCGGGCGACGACCTGGCGCCGCTGCGTACGTAGTCACCGGCCGACGGGGGCCGGGGAGGTTTTGCCGGGCGCGGTGTGAGGGGCTAGGTTCGCGCCGTGCCCACCGCTGATCATGTCTCCCCCGGCGTCCGCGTCTACGCCGTCTGCTCGGAGGTCCCGCCCGACGTCGTCGGCGGGCTGGGCCGGTACGCCGAGCGGATCATGGACGCCCTGCGTGACGCCGGGGCGCCGGTCGTGGTCTTCGGCGCGACGGCCCGCCGAAGCCGGGCGCCCCGGACGGAACGCCGGGGCGACGTCACGCTGCACCGCCTGCCCACCCCCGGTTACGGCCTGCGCGGTGGCCCGGTCCTCCCCCCGGGCGTACGGCGGCTCGCCAGGGTCGCCGGACTGCTCGCGTTCAACGTGCGGGCGGCCGCCCGGATCCTGCGAGCGGAGGCGGGACGGACCGGGGCGGTCGTCGCCGTGCACGACTGGATGGGCTGTGTGGCCGGGATCCTGTGCCGCGTGCTGGGGCGGCTGCCAGTGGTGTTCCACGTGCACACCCGCGAACTGAACGCCCACGTGGGTGATCCGCGTGCGGGGCGCCGGTCGGCGTACGCCGTCCTCCTCGACCTTCTGGAAACGGCCCAGGCGAGGACGGCCCGTTCGATCATCGTGCCGAGCGCCCGCATGCGCGACGACCTCGCCGCCCGGGGCTGGCCGGCGGACCGGATGCTCGTCGTGCCGCACGGCTTCGAGGAGCCCGACCTGCTGCGGCTGACCGAACTGTACGGCGGCGAGCGCGACCGGGTCCGCGCGGAGGTACGGCGGCGCTACCTGCCCGGCGGACAGGGCCGGCTCGTCGTGTTCGCCGGGCGGCCGTCGCCGCACAAGGGGGTCCACACGCTGATCCGGGCGGTGCCGCGGGTCGTCGCCGAGCACGGTGACACGCGGTTCGTGCTCATCGGCGCGCAGGCGCCGCAGACCGACGACGCCGCGACGGTGGCCCGGCTGATCGAGCGGACGCGGACCTCCGGGCACGTGGTCGCCGGCAACCGCTTCCTCGCCTCCGCCGAGGTGTTCGCGCACTTCCTGGCCGCCGACGTCTGCGTCTTCCCGTCCGTGTACGAGCCGTTCGGACTGGTCGCCGTCGAGGCGATGGCGCTCGCCCGCCCGGTGGTCGTCGGGCCCGGCTACTCGCCCGAGGTCGTCGGCGACGGCGCCGTCCGCTGCGTGCGCGACGATCCCGGCGAACTGGCCGCGGCCCTGCTGTGCCTCCTCGGCGACGCCGAGGAGGCGGACCGGCTCGCCCTGCGGGCAGCCGCGTACGTGCGGAAGCGCTACAGCTGGGCGCGCACCGCCCGGCACACCCTGGCGGCGTACGCCGGCGCCGCGCGCCCCCGCCCGGGGACCCGGTGACGGCCGTCCCCGCTCACCCCGCGGGCGTCAGCCGATGCGGAGCGGAAGCGTGCGCGGCCCCCGCACCTGGCCGGGGGCCCAGGTCACCGTCGAGGGGTCGGCGAGGCCGAACACGGGGACCCGCTCCAGCCAGACCTCCAGGGCGACCCGGAGCTCCATGCGGGCCAGATGGGAACCGACGCAGCGGTGGATGCCGAGCCCGAACGCCGCGTGCCGGTTGATCTCGCGGTCGATGATCACTTCGTCGGGCCGGTCGAACTGCGCGGGATCGCGGTTGGCGGCCGGGAACGACAGCAGCACCCAGTCGTCGGCCTTCATGTCGACGCCGCGCCAGTGCATGTCCTCCTTGACCAGCCGCGCCATCGTGACCGGCGCGTACGCCCGGAGGAACTCCTCCATCGCGGTCGGCAGCAGCTCCGGCTCTGCGACCAGGCGTTCGCGGTCGGCCGGGGTCTTCGCCAGGTGCCACAGTGAGGCGCCGATCGCGCTCCACGTCGTGTCGATCCCGGCGATGAGCAGCAGGGCCATCGTGCCGGCCACGTGCGAGGGCTCGAGCTTCCGGCCGTACAGCTCCGCGTCGATGAGATAGGTGGTGAGGTCGTCGCGCGGGTTTGCGACGTGGTCGCGGATCTGCTCCAGCAGGTAGTCGAACAGCTCCCCCATGTTCGCGACCCGCTGCTCCGGCGGCAGGTTCACGCCTTCGAGCGCGTGCTCGACGAACTCCCTGAACCTCGGCCCGTCCTCGGGCGGGAAGCCCAGCATGTCGGCGATGACCCGCATGGGGATGTGCTGCGCGTAGTCACGGGCGGCGTCGACGATCTCCGCGCCTTCGAACCCGTCGATCAGCGAGTGGCAGAACGCCCGCGCCGACTGCTCCCGCTTCGCCACCTCCTTCTTGGTGAACGCCGGGAGCAGCAGCTTGCGCGCGTCGTGGTGGAACGGCGGGTCGGAGGAGATCGGCGGCACGGCTCCCACCGGCGCGATGTCCCGCGGCGGCCGGTAGTTGCTCATGATGATCGCCCGGGAGGAGAAGTGCTCGGTGTCGTAGGCGACCGCCGCGACGTCCTCGTACCGCGTCGGCAGCCACCCGCCGCCGAACCTCTCGGTGCGCGCGATCGGGCAGCGCCCCCGCAGGTCGTCCTGGATGGGGTAGGGGTCGGCGGCCCACTCGGGCTCCAGGTGGGAGAAGTCGGTGGTCCAGTCGGAGACCGGCCCGGTGATGATCTCGCTGCGGGTGCCGAGGTGCTGTTCCTCCGGCTCCCGGAAGTCGTGGACGAAGCGATCGTCGACGGTCATGTCAGGCCTCCTCGACGAGGACGATCGCCTTCTCCGGGCAGTTGGAGGCCGCGACCCGCGCCGCCCGCTCGCCGCCCGCCGGCACGACGCCGTCGCCGGCGACCTGGCCGTAGCCCTCGTCGTCCTCCGTGAACACGTCGGGCGACAGGTCGTAGCAGCGGCCGTGTCCCTGGCAGCGCTCGGGATCGATCTGCACTTTCACTGGTGCTCCCCTTTTTTCGGTGGCGTCCGCGGAGTGGGGTCGGTCGGGGCGATGGCGGTGACGAGGCGGGTGAGCAGGGCGGTCCACTCGTCGTCGCCCACCGCGTGCAGGTCCGGCGTGAGGAGGGCGCTTCCCATCGCGAGCAGGAGACAGAGATGGGCGACGGCGCCGGGCGAGAGCGCCGGATCGATCTCGTCGTCGTCCTGGGCGGCGCGGACGAGCCCGGCGAGCCAGCCGGCCCGCTCGCCGACGTAGTCGTGCATCGGACGGGCCACGTCCTCGTCGCGGCGGGCCGCGACGAGCGCCTCGACGATCAGGGAACCGCGGGCGTCGGGACGGCGAGGGAGGCGGCGGCCCACGGCGACCAGCAGCTCGGCGACCGGCCGGTCGGGGTCGGCGGCCAGCATGTCGGCCAGCAGCCGCGGCCCGTGGGCGCGCAGCGCGGCCACGATCAGCTCGGCCTTCGAGCCGAAGTGCGCGTACAGGGCGCCGTTGCTCACCCCGGCGGCCGCGGCGATGTCGGCCACGCGCGTGCCGTCGTACCCGCGCCGGGCGAACACGTCGACGGCCGCGCGCAGCAGCCGCTCCCGCGTCTCGGCGGCGGTGACACCCGCGATCCGGCCCACGACGGAATTAAATGGTCGTTCATTTGATGGCGTCAAGAGGTCGGTACGCCGAGGCGGCGGCGAATCGGCCGGCGATTAGGGTGCGGTGCGTGACGGAACGAATCATGAACCCCGGAACCCCCGACTGTCGCAGCGCTGGGCGGTACCTGTGGTGGCTCGTCACCTGTCAGCGCCTCCGGATAGCCGCCGGCGCGGTGCTGGGCGGCACCTGGATGGTTTTCCTGACGTTGCCGCCATACCTGCTGTCCCGCGCCGTCGATGACGGGCTGGTGCCGGGACACCGGCCTGCCCTGGTCGGCTGGGTCGCGGCGTTGTCAGGAGTCGGGGTGGTGAATGCGTGGCTGGCCATCATGCGGCATCGCACGATGACCAGAGTGCGCCTGGACGCCGCCTTCCGTTCC
This sequence comes from Microbispora sp. KK1-11, assembly GCF_006874435.1. Taxonomy (NCBI): domain Bacteria; kingdom Bacillati; phylum Actinomycetota; class Actinomycetes; order Streptosporangiales; family Streptosporangiaceae; genus Microbispora; species Microbispora sp. KK1-11. The sequence continues at coordinate 102,518 of NZ_VIRJ01000017.1, forward strand.
GTGCAGGTCGTGGTCATGCAGGCGACGAGGCTCGGCGCGGCTCTTCCGCGCAAGGTCACGGCCGGGGAGGTCGTCACGATCGGGTTCGGCGACGTCGCCGTGATCGCCAACACGTTGACCATCACCGGTCCCGGCGTGGGCGCGGTTCTCGCCTACGTCGTCGTGGCCGCGTTGCTGCTGAACGTTTCGCCGTTACTCGCGGCTGTGGTGCTGCTGGGTGTGCCGCTGCTCGTGCTGCTGCTCGGCCCGCTGCTGGGGCGGTTGCGGGTGGTCGAGACGACGTATCGGCTGAAGCAGGGGGAGCTCGCCGCCCGTTTCGGGGACATCGTCGGGGGCCTGCGGGTTCTCAACGGCATCGGCGGCAAGGAGGTGTACGCCGAACGCTACCGGCGCGGCTCGCAGGAGTTGCTGGAGAAGGGGCACCGGGTCGGGGCGGTGACCAGCTGGATCCAGGCCCTCGGCGTCGGCCTGCCCACCCTGTTCCTCGGCGTCGTGACCTGGCTGGCAGCCCGGATGGCCGCTCAAGGGGACATCACCGTCGGAGAACTGGTGGCGGTCTACGGATACGCCGCCGTCCTTGTGGTGCCCGTCTCGTTCTTCGTCGAAGGCGGCTACGACCTCAGTCGCGGACTCGTCGCCGCGCGCAGGGTCGTGCGTTTCCTGGCCCTGGAGCCCGGCAGCGCGAGCAGCGACATGCCCGTGGACGGGCCGCCGTCGCCGGCCGCGCTCCGCGATCCGGCCTCCGGCGTCCAGGTCGCGCCCGGGAAGATGACGGCGCTGGTCAGCGCCCGGCCGGCGGAGTCCGCGGCGGTGCTCGACCGCTTGGGCGGGTTCACCGAGTCCTCCGCGACCTGGGGCGCGATCCGCCTGGATGAGATCGACCTGACGCACGTCCGCGAGCGGATCCTGGTCGCCGACAACGAGGCCGACCTGTTCGCCGGCACGCTACGCGACGTCGTCGCCGGCAGATGGGACCGGGACGAGGAGGCTGTCGGACGTGCGCTCCAGGCCGCCGTGGCGCAGGACATCGTTCGCGGCCTGCCGGACGGGCTCGACTCGCCCGTCGCCCCCCAGGGCCGCAACCTTTCCGGCGGCCAACGCCAGCGCGTGCGTCTGGCGCGGGCGCTGCTGGCCGACCCCGAGATCCTTCTGGCGGTCGAACCCACGTCGGCAGTGGACGCACATACCGAGGCGAGCATCGCGGCCCGGCTGCGCGCCGCTCGGACCGGCCGCACCACGGTCGTCGCCAGCACCTCACCACTCATGCTGGATCAGGCGGACATCGTGTACTACCTGGTGGACGGCTCTGTCGCGGCCGTCGGCAGCCACCGTGAGCTTCTGGCCGAACAGCCCGGCTACCGCCTGTTGGTGTCCCGCGACGCGGACGAGGAGAACAGCGCACCACGAGAGGCCGTCCGATGAGCGACCGTTCCCAGCCGGCCACCGCTCTTCTGCCCATCGCCGAACCGGTCCAGATCCGCCGTGCCGCGCTGCGACTGATCCGCCTGGACGGCCGCGCCTTCGCCGCCATGATCTTCCTCAACGCGCTGGCCGCCGGCGCCGGACTCGTCGGCCCATGGCTGCTCGGCCGCATCGTCGACGAGGTCAAGGCCGGCGCCGAGGTCCGCACCGTGGACCGGCTGGCGCTCGCCATCCTCCTCTTCGCGCTGGCACAGCTCCTCCTGGCCCGCTACGCGAGCTACGTCGGGCACCGTTTCGGCGAGCGCACCCTGGCACGCGTCCGCGAGCAGTACACCGAACGGGCGCTCGCGCTGCCCGCCTCGGTGGTCGAGCGCGCCGGCACGGGCGACCTGACCACCCGCGGTACCACCGATGTCGCGGCGGTCGGCAGCACCCTGCGCGACACCGGGCCCGATGTCCTCATCGCCGGGGTCCAGGCACTGTTCATCCTGGGGACGGTCTTCACGCTCGACCCGCTGCTCGGTGCGTGCGGGGTGCTCGGCCTGCTCGGCATCTGGTTCGCCGTCCGCTGGTACCTGCGCCGGGCACTGCCGGCATACCTCGCCGAGGGAGCGGCCAACTCGGCCCTCGCCGAGCAGCTCGCGGCAACCACGGCCGGGGCCCGCACGGTCGAGGCGCTCGGGCTGCAGCAGCGCCGCATCGAGGCATGTCAGGAGGCGGTCGAACGGTGCCGGCGTACCCGGGCCCGAACGCTGTTCCTGCGGAGCGTGCTCTTCCCCGTCGTGGACATCTCCTATGTCATCCCGGTGGCCGGCGTTCTGCTGGTCGGTGGCGTGCTGCACGAGCACGGCGGCACGAGCCTGGGCGCGGTGATCGCCTCGGCTCTCTACCTGCGGCAGCTCTCCCAGCCCCTGGACGTCATCCTGCAACGGGTCGAACAGCTACAGAGCAGCGGCGCCTCCTTCGCCCGCGTCGAGGGCCTCGGCCTGGCACCGCAGGCGCCGCCGAGCGCGTCCCGCCTCATACCGAATGACGATCGACTCGAAGTGTCCGAGGTGTGCTACGCCTACGACGGCGCGGACGACGTACTGCACGGAGTGGACCTGACAGTCCGGCCCGGTGAGCGGCTGGCGATCGTGGGCCCTTCCGGCGCGGGCAAGACCACTCTGGGCAGGCTCCTGGCAGGCATCGACGCACCGCGCACCGGCTCGGTGACGGTGGGCGGGGTCCCGGTCGCCGGCCTGGACCCCGACCAGCTGCGTCAGAGGATCGTCCTGGTCACCCAGGAACACCATGTGTTCCTGGGCACGATCCGGGACAATCTACAGATCGCCGCGCCCTCCGCCACCGATGCCGAGCTGCGCGCCGCCCTCGCCGCGGTCGGCGCCGACTGGATCGACGAACTCCCGGATGGTCTGGACACCGAGCTGGGCCATGAGGGACATCGGCCGGACGGCGCGCAGGCCCAGCAGCTGGCCTTGGCACGCGTGGTGCTGGCCGACCCGCACACGCTGATACTCGACGAGGCCACCGCGCTCCTGGACCCCAGGACCGCACGGCACACCGAGCGAGCACTGGCCGCCGTCCTCGCAGGCCGGACTGTCATCGCCATCGCGCACCGCCTCCAGACCGCCCATGACGCCGACCGGGTGGCCGTCATGCAGAACGGCCGCATCACGGAACTCGGCAGCCACGAGGATCTCGTCATCGCCGGCGGCGCCTATGCCGCACTATGGCGCTCATGGCACGGCGAACCATGAGACGTTGATCTGGACGACAGTCCCCAGTTCGATCACAGGCCTCACTGTCAACTTCGATCACGCCATACGGCGACCGCCACGGTCAAAAGATGACGGCCGACGTGACGAACATCGGGCAAAAGTCGCAAAATAGCAGAATGTGGAACATACGGGGCGTTCATCGCGACTGGTTCGTGGACGCGGCGCTGGCCGCGGCCGTCCTCGCGTTCACCATCCCCACCACACTCATCGGTTACAGCTTCTCCATCTGGGGCGGCGCTCCGGACGCGCTCGAGATCACGATAGGGGCGATCACCGCGGCGACCATGCTGGTGCGGCGCCGCACCCCCTGGCCCGCGATCGTCGCCTCGGCCGTGTGCGCCTGCGTCACCGGGCAGGTCGTGCCGATGATCCTCGCCGTCTTCTCCATGACGGCCGAGCATCGGGTGCGCCGATGGCAGTACGTCGCCCTGGCCCTGACGGTGGTCTACTTCGCCGTCGACTACCGCAACCCTCACACCGACCACTCGGTCTATCTGAACTTGGTCCGCGCCCTGACGCTCATCTACCTGCCCGCGGTGGTCGGCACCTGGGTGTACGCCTACCGGCGGCTCATCCGGGATCTACGTGTCGGCGTAGCCGAACGCGAGGAGATCGCCGCCTCCGAGGAGCGCCGCAAGATCGCGAGGGAGATGCACGACACCGTCACCCACGCGGTCACCGCCATGGTGCTCAACGCGGGCATGGCCCGTGACACCACCGAGCCGGGCGAGATCCGGGAGCTGATGGCGGCCATCGAGGACAAGGGCGTGCAGGCGCTCGGCGAACTGCGGCACCTGCTCACCGTGCTCCGGCGCGAGGACGGGGACCTCGCCGAGGGCACCGAGGCGATCGCCCGGCTGGTCGGCGAGGCGCAGGCGAGCGGGCTCAAGGTCGATCTCCGCCTCGACGCGCCCCCGGGGGCGCTGCCGCGACAGGTCTCGCACGCGTGCTACCGCCTGGTGCAGGAGGGGCTCAGCAACGTGCGCAAGCACGCACCGGACTCCATCGTGCAGGTCACCTGCGAGGTCAGCGGCGACCAGGTGGCGGTCTCCGTGGTCGACACGCCGGACCGTGCCGACCACGGCGGGAAGACGATCAGGGCGGCGCCCTCCCTCGGCGGCGGGTACGGCCTGGCCGGCATCAGGGAGCGCGTCTCCCTCGCGCAGGGCCGGTTCTTCTCCGGGCCGACCCCCGACGGCGGCTTCGTGCTCGCCGCCCGGCTCCCCCTCCGATTGCCGCACGGCTGACCCGGTTTTCTCCTCCACCCGGCGGGGTACGTGCCTTCACACCGATACAGGGCGGGCACGGGAGCCCGGAACGCATCGGCCCGGTACGTGTGTCGGCACCGGGCCGCCGTCGCGGAAAGCGGGCGCGGCGCGCCGCTTCGCACAAGTCTGCCGTAACGATCGTGTTTGCGAGTAGCCATGAAAGCCGTGGTCTACGAAGGCCCTCGACAGGTCAAAGTCACCACCGTTCCGGACGCCCGGATCGAACGGCACACCGACGTGCTCGTCCGCGTAACCACCTCCAACATCTGCGGGTCCGACCTGCACATGTACGAGGGCCGGACCACCTTCGCGCCGGGCCGGGTCCTCGGTCACGAGAACCTCGGCGAGGTCGTCGAGGTCGGGGACGCGGTCGACCAGGTCAAGGTCGGGGACATGGTGTGCCTGCCGTTCAACATCTCGTGCGGCTTCTGCGCCAACTGTGAGAAGGGCCTGACGGCCTTCTGCCTGACCACCAACCCCGAACCGGGCCTGGCAGGCGCCGCGTACGGCTACGCCGAGATGGGCCCGTACAACGGCGGCCAGGCCGAGCTGCTGCGGGTGCCGTACGGGGACTTCAACTGCCTCATCCTCCCCGAGGACGCACGGGAGAAGCAGACCGACTACGTCATGCTGGCCGACATCTGGCCCACCGGCTGGCACGCGACCATGCTCGCCTGCGTGCAGCCGGGCGACACCGTCGTCATCTACGGCGCGGGCCCGGTCGGCCTGATGGCCGCCTACTCCGCCCTGCTCAGGAACGCGAGCGGCGTGATGGTCATCGATCACCATCAGGACCGGCTGGCCAAGGCGGAGGAGATCGGCGCGATCCCGATCGACGACTCCCGCTCCTCCCCCGTCGAGCAGGTCATGGAGCTCACCCAGGGGATCGGCGCCGACCGGGGCTGCGAGTGCGTGGGCTTCCAGGCGCACGACCCGGAGGGCACGGAGCGTCCCAACATGACGCTGAACAACCTGGTCAAGTCGGTGAAGTTCACCGGCAACATCGCCGTCGTCGGCCTCTTCCTCCCTCGCGACCCCCGCGGCGGGAACGAACTCTACAAGCGGGGAGAGGTGGCCATCGACTACGGGACCTTCTGGTACAAGGGCCAGACGATGAGCACCGGCCAGTGCAACGTCAAGAACTACAACCGCCAGTTGTCCGCCCTCATCCACGAGGGCGGCGCCCGGCCGTCCTGGATCGTCTCGCACGAGCTGGACCTCGACGACGCGCCCGAGGCGTACGCGCACTTCGACGCGCGGGAGAAGGGCTGGACCAAGGTGGTCCTGCACCCGAACAGGGTCGGCTGACCGCGCAGCGGCCCCCGTCCTGATCTCGATGAGCCGGGCCGGTGATCGGGCGAAGCGGGCGGACCATACTCTTGAGGAGGAAAGCCGCGCCGCGGAGGCGCCCGGTGCGATCAGGAAGGGACAGGCGTGCTCACCGTCTGTGTGGCCCCGGCGGACCCGCCGCTGATCGTCGAATCCGTTCGCGCCGCCGGCGGTGAGGTGGTCGGCGATCCCCGCCGGGCGGAGGCGCTGGTCTGGACCGACTCGCGGCCGGAGGGCGTGCGGGACTACCTGACGCCGAGCGTGCGCTGGGTCCAGCTGCCCTCCGCGGGCGTCGAACGATGGACGCGGGAGGGGCTCGTCGACTCCACGCGTGTATGGTGCTCGGCTGCGGGTGCCTACGCCCCGCAGGTCGCCGAGCACGCCCTCGCCCTGCTGCTGGCCGGGGTGCACCGGCTGCCCGCCGCCGCCCGGAGCCGTACGTGGCAGCGCGACCAGCCCGGCACGCTGCGCGCGAGCACGGTGGCCATCGTCGGCGCGGGCGGCATCGGCAGGGCGGTCATCCCCGCGCTGCGCGCCCTCGGCGCGAACGTCCTCGCGGTCAACCGCTCGGGCGAGCCCGTGGAGGGCGCGGCAGCGACCGTGCCGTTCGAGGATCTGTCCGCCGTCTGGCCACGGGCCGATCACGTCATCCTGGCCGCTCCCGCCACCCCGGAGACCTACCGGATGGTCGGGCGGGACGAGCTGCGCGCCCTGGGCCCGCACGCGTGGCTGGTCAACGTGGCCCGGGGCGAGCTCGTCGACACCGACGCTCTGCTCGCCGCGCTGCGCGCCGGCGAGATCGGCGGCGCCGCCCTCGACGTCACCGACCCCGAGCCGCTGCCGGACGGGCACGGCCTGTGGGCCGAGCCGAACGTGCTCATCACGTCGCACAGCGCCAACCCGCAGGCCCGCCTCACCGAGAGCCTCGCCGAGCGCGTGCGCGAGAACGTCGCCCGCTACCTGCGGGGAGAGCCGCTCCTGGGCAGGATCGATCCGGCGCGGGGCTACTGACGCGCCTGCCGGCGCCGTTTGCGGGGACCCTACGGTCTCGACGAAGATCGCCGGATGGCCTCCCCCAGCCCGGCACGACGGCGGTTCGCGCTCTTCGCGCTCGCAGCCGCCGTCGTCTGCGTCTCCTACCCGCTGGCCGAACCGGCTCTGTGGACCCCTGACGGGAGTGTCCTGACGAAGCTCCTCATCATGTTCGACCGGACGGTGGAGCCGGTCGCGATCCTCGTGCTGGCGCTGCCGCTGGGAGTGCTGATCGACCGGACGCGACGCCGGTCCGTTCTGGTGGTGTCGGCGCTGCTGGGAGCGGCGGCCCTCGCATCCGTCCCGGCGGCCGGAGCTCTCGGAGCGCCCACCTGGCCCCTTCTCCTCGCGGTGATGCCGGCGAGCGGCGTCCTGGCGATGGTGACGGGGCTCGGCCGGGACGCCTACCTGCCGTCCGTCGTACGGCGCGGGCGCCTGCTTCCGGCGAACGTCCTGCTGCTGGTCCTGCTGCCGCAGATCGTCGTCGTGCCGATGAGGCTGACGGGGGCCATCTGGCAGGGTCCCGCGTTCCCGTTCGCCGTCGGCCTGGCGTTGGCCGCGGCGGCGGCGCTGTTCCAAGGCGTCTCCGCCGTCGAGAGCCCGCCGCCGCCCAGGGTGGGGCTGTGGCGGGAGACGGCGGAGGGGATCCGCTTCACGGCCCGGCATCCGGCGCTGCGGGCGATCGCCCTCTATCTGGTGCTGTCGGCCCTGTCCGCCGAGATCGCCGACGCGGTGGCGGGCGAGGCGTGGGAGGCGGCGTTCCTCGGCCTGAGAGGGACGAACAGCGGGTACGCCTGGTGGCTGATGAGCGGGCCGGCGTACATCCCGTCCGTCCTCGGGGCGCTGCTCGCCGTGCTGCTGCATCGGAGGCTCGGGACGGTCCGCCTGGCCTGGTGGGCCCTGCTCGTGAGCGGGCCGTTCACCCTGCTGCTCGCCATGTCCGGGACCGGGCCGGGGTGGATCTGGTATGTCCTCGGGACCGCCGTCCCCGCAGCCGGGACGCTTATCGCCGCCGTCGCCCTGCTCAGCCACCGGCAGGCCGTCACGCCCCACCGGCTGCTCGGCCGGACGGGTGCCCTGCTGGTCGTCCTCACGACTCTGGCCGACGGAGTGGCGGGTCTTCTGGAGGGCCCCGTGGAGCGGCTGGCCGAGCTGGGCGGCGCCGCGCCCGCGACACTCGCGACCGCCGCCGCGCTCGCCGCCGCCGTCCCGCTGCTGCGGGCCCGGCGATCCGCGGCCGGCCAAGATGCGGGATCGACGGGGTCGCTCCGCCGCGCTCCCGGGTGGCGTCTATCGTTCCCGCATGAAGGTCTGCTCCATCGCCGCTCCGGCCACCGCCGAGGAGGCGGAGGCGATCCAGGACGCCCTGCGGCACCGGCTGGACCTGACCGGTCCGGGTCCCCGTGATCCCGCCCTGGTCGCGGGGGTGGACGTGGCCTACGCCGACGACCTGCTGGCCGCCGCGGTCGTGGTGCTCGACGGGACGAGCCTGGACGTGGTCGAGCAGGTGACGGTGCCGGGACGGCCCGCCTTCGGCTACGTGCCCGGCCTGCTCGCCTTCCGCGAACTGCCCAGCCTCGTCGAGGCGCTGGAGCGGCTCACCGTCACGCCCGACCTGATCGTCTGCGACGGGTACGGCCTGGCGCATCCGCGCCGGTTCGGCCTCGCCTGCCATCTCGGGGTGCTCACCGGCCTGCCCACGATCGGCGTCGGCAAGACGGCCTTCGTCGGCTCCTTCGAGCCGCCCGGCCGGGAGCGCGGCTCGTGGAGCGAACTGCTCCTGGACGGCCAGGTGGTCGGCCGGGTGCTGCGCACCCGGGACGGCGTCAAACCGGTCTTCGTCTCCGTCGGCCACCGCGTCGACCTGGAGACCGCCTGCCACGACGTGCTGGCCCTGACCCCTCGTCACCGGCTCCCCGAGACGACGCGCGCCGCCGACCACCTGTCCCGCTCGGCGCTCAAGGCCGCCCTGGCCGCCTCCACCTGACCGACGCGGCACGCGCCTCCGGCCGTGATCAGGGGGCGCCTTCGGCGAGGTGACGTTCCACGGTGGCGACCTTGGCGTCGAGCCTGCCCTGCCCGGCGCGGGCGTCGGCCTTGAGCACCAGGCTGACGCGGGAGCAGCGGGCCTCGACGGCGGCGACCGCGTCCTTGACGACGCCGAGCACCTCGTCCCACGTCTCCCCCTCGACGGTGGTGAACATGGCGTCGGTGCGGTTGGGCAGTCCTGACGCGCGGACCACGCGCACCGCCTCCGCCACCATCTCGCCGACATCCTCACCGGCGCCGATCGGCGTGACGCTGAACGCGACGAGAACCGACATGAGACCTCCTCGAAGATCGCATCCTCCGCGCCACGCTAACACCCGCCGCCGGGCGGCAGCGGGTGCGGGCGGCTCACGCGCGGGTGGCCCGCTCACCTGTCGTGTGGCGGGCGGCCGCACGGGCGTGCGCGTCGGTGAGGAGGGCACGCACCCGTGCGGCGGTGGCGTCGCCGGGGTTGAGCACGCAGATCCACGACTGGGCCGCGTACACGGGGTGCGGCAGGATGCGGTCCGGCACACGGTAGTCCAGCGCCTCGTGGTGCGCGGCGTGCGCGGCCGGCGGATAGCCGAGCAGTTCCTCGAACACGGCGCGGCCGACCCCGATGTTGACCCGGAAGACGCCGGGGCGGTTCAGGTCGGAGGCGGTGTCGAACCCCGCGTAATCCTTCACGACGATCGTGGCGAAGGGCATCTTCCGGTTGGCCGGTTCGTCGTCGGGGTCGTAGTAGAAGAAGGTGTCTCCCCATGCCGCCTGCGGGGCGCCGTTGTCCTCCGCGGCGGTGAAGGCGACGACACCCGGCAGGCCGGTCACGAATTCGATGATGTCGTTCTCGGTCACACGAGGTCCTTTTCTCGCTGGATTTCCTCCTTCAAGTTTCTCATTCAAGTCCTATATGAGACTTTTTCCGGAAATCCTCTACAGGCCCTTCGTCAACCCTCAAATGGGAGGTAAGACGCGCGCGCTCGGTGTCAGCGCCGGGGAGGCCGCACCACCGCGACGGGGCAGTGCGCGTGGTGCAGGACCGCCCGGCTCACCGAGCCGAGCACCGCCGCGCCGACGGCGCCGCGCCCTCGCGACCCCACGACGAGCAGGTCGGCCTTCTCCCCGGCCTCGACCAGCGCGGCGACCGGGTGCGTGCAGACGGCCCGCATCTCGGCGGCGACGTCGGGATACCGGTCCCGGTGGGTCCGCAGCGCGCCCGCCACATAGTCCTCCTGGGCCTTGCGCACCTCGTCGACGTCATAGGTGATCTCGGGCGCGAAGGGGTGCACCGGAAGCTGCCAGGCGTACAGGGCGAGCAGCCGGCAGTCGCGCAGCCGTGCTTCCTCGAACGCGTAGGTCAGGGCGGCGCCGGCCTCCTCGGAGCCGTCGATTCCGACGACGACCAGCCCGTGGGGCGCCGACACCCCGGCACGCACCACGACGACGGGAGCGTCGACCTGACCGGCGACGTGCATGCCGACCGACCCGAGCAGCATGCCGGCGAACCCGCCGTGGCCCCTGCTGCCGATCACGACCTCCGCCGCGTTCCCGGCCTCCTGCCGCAGCACCCGGGACGGGTCGCCATCGATCATGCTGGTGGTCACATGGACGGCCGGACGGGTCTCCCGCACGGCCTGCTCGGCCTCCTCCAGGATCCGCCGGCCGGCCCGGTCGAGCTGGTCCTCGATCGGGATCGGATAGCGCGCGATCTCGTACGGCAGGCGGTCCACCGCGTGGACGATGCGCAGCGGCAGGCCCTTGCGCGCCGCGTCGCCCGCGGCCCACTCCACCGCGGCGGCCGCGGCGCGCGATCCGTCGGTGCCCACGACGACGGGTTCGGTCATGGCTCCTCCTTCTGGCTCCTGCCCCCAATCCGACCGCCTGCGCCTCGTCCGGGGCAGGGCCGCTGGTCCCTGCTCTGAGGGACCTTTCTCCTCCCGATGCAGGCACAGATCGCGGGAGGGTGCTCACGCGGCGCGGCCGGCTCGCGTGGTGCCGAGGCACGCGAGCCGGCCGGAGGTCGGGAGCAGGTCGGAGGGCCAGGTAGCAGGTCGGAGGGTCAGGGGCAGGTGAACCCGCTCGCCCCCGGAGAGGAGGGGCCGGACGCCTGGAAGCCGAAACTCGCCGACGCGCCGGGCGCGAGGTTCGTCGCCCACGAGGGCGCCTTGGCCGTCCAGCGGGTGCCGCTGGAGGTCACGGTCGCGCTCCAGCCGCTGACAAGGCTCACTCCTGACGGCATGTCCCAGGTGGTCGTCCAGTTCTGCCAGGCGGCGGTGCCGGTGTTCTTGACCGTGACGTTCGCCGTGAACCCGCCCTGCCACGAGCTGGCCACCTGGTAGGTCACCTGGCAGGTCCCGGGCTTCGCCGAGGGGGACGGGCTGGGGCTGGGCGACGCGGAGGGGGACGCGGACGGGGACGCGGACGGGGACGCCGACGGCGAGGCGGAGGGCGAGGCGGACGGGGATGCCGAGGGCGACGCGGACGGTGACGGCGACGGTGACGGCGAGCCGCTGGGCGTCGTCGTGGTGTAGCTCGCCTCGGTGTAGTCCGCGCCGCACTGCGATCCGCAGGACGCGGGCAGGGCGAAGCTGTAGACCCGGCCGCCGTTCACCAGCGCGTCGGACACGTCGCGCACCCGGATCTGGAACCGCGTCGCCCCCTGTGTGACGCCGCCGATGATGTACGACTGGCCCATGTCGGAGTTCATCTGGGCCTGCTTCCAGGCGCCGTCGGCGTAGTACTCCACCCCGTGGATGCCGTTGGGCAGGTGGGAGACCGCGATCGCGGGCCACCACGCCTGCGCGCCCTTCATGAACCCGATCCTGATGTCGCCGCTGTAGCCGGGCGCCGGGACGAACGACCAGGTCACGTGGCGGTTGTTCCAGTGGTTCGGGTACATGTCCCCGACCGGCGCCCCGTTCTTGGCGAACCTGTTGAGCGACGGCTTCGACAGGTCCAGGTGATACCGGTCGTCGCGGCACCAGCCGTTGGAGTCGCCGCAGCTGTCGGCGACGAGCATCGTGAGCGTGGCGCCGTTGTAGGCGTCGGAGACCCACGAGCCGTTGCGGCAGAACGCCTGGCCGGGCGCGCCGTCGTTGACGCCGGTGCAGTAGTCGGAGACGGTCACCTTCACGTACCGGCCGCAGTTGAGGCCGTTGTTCCACAGCCCGGCCTTGGACGCGTTCGCGCCGGTCAGCGGGCGGGGGTAGAAGGAGTAGTCGCCGGGGGTGTCGTACACGTTGAGCGCGACGAAGTCCTGCGAGTCCAGCTCCGACTGCGGGAGGCCGCAGCCGCCGTACGGCGAGCCGAGGCCGTCGAAGTAGGTCGCGCTGCCGGTCACCGGCGCGGGCGGGTCGTCGACCGCGCCGGCCGGGGTCGCGGCGGGCCAGGCGGTGAGCAGCACCGCGGCGACGGCGGCCGCCCAGATGCGGCGTCGGACGGAGGTTGCGCGGCCGGTCATCGGGCTCTCCTGCGGTCACGGTGCTCGGAACGCCGAGATCGTGGCGGCGGGGCGGCGGCCCGGTCAAGGCGCCCTCACGGACGCTCCCGGTGAGCTGGGGATCCTCCGGTGAGGGCCTGTAACTTTCATCACCATGCCAAACCAGAGAGGTGCGTAAGCCGACTTTCAGGGCAGAGGACACCAAAGCACTCATCAGCCTGGGGAGCGGCTACATGACAGACCTCGCACGGGACATGGCGGTCGGCGTCGAAGAGGAGTTCCACGTCGTCGACCTGGGGACCCGGCAGCTCGTCCCGCGCGCCGGTCTGCTGCTTGAGCAGTTGCCACCCGACCGGTTCACGCAGGAGTTGCACCGCTCGGTCATGGAGGCCAACACCCGGCCGTGTACGCGTCTGGAGGACCTCTCCCGGGAGCTGACCGGGCTGCGCGCCGACGCGGTCGCCGCGGCGGACGGCCTCGGCCTGGGCATCGTCGCCGCGGGGACGGTCCCGCTGGTCGATCCCGAGACGATGAAGATCTCCCCCGATCCGCGCTACGAGCAGATGCTGGCCGACTACCAGGCACTCGCCCGCGAGCAGCTCATCTGCGGCACGCAGGTGCACGCCGAGGTGCGCGACCGCGATCTCGCCGTGGCCGTCACACACCGGCTGGCTCCCTGGCTGCCGCCGCTGCTGGCCCTGAGCTGCAGCTCGCCGTACTGGATGGGGACCGACACCGGCTACGCGAGCTTCCGGTCCATGGTGTGGCAGCGCTGGCCGACCGCGGGACCCGCGACGCGGTTCGAGTCGGCCGAGGAGTACGACGCGATGGTGGACGAGCTGATCCGGTCGGGGGTCATCAGCGATCCCGGCATGCTCTACTTCGACGTCCGGCCGTCGGCGCACGTGCCGACCGTCGAGCTGCGGGTGTGCGACGCCTGCCCGCGCGTGGACGACATCGTGCTGATCGCCGGGCTGTTCCGCGCGCTCGTCGGCCGGGAGCTGGACGCCCTCGCCGCCGGCGAGCCGCCCTCCGCCACTGAGGAGTCCGTGCGTACGGAGCTGGTGCGGGCCGCCTCCTGGCGGGCGGCGCGGTCGGGGCTGGACGGCGAGCTGGTCGATCCCGTCGAGGGCGTGCCGAGGCCGGCCCGCACGGTCGTCGGCCGGATGCTGGAGGGGCTCCGGCCGCAGCTGGAGGAGGCCGGCGACTGGGCGCTCGTCTCGTCGCTGGCGGCCCGCGCGCTGTCGGACGGCGGATCGGCCGCCCGGCAGCGCGAGGCGTTCCGGCGCGGCGGCCGCCTGACCGACGTGGTGGACCTCCTGCTGGCCGAGACGAGATCCGGGGACCGGCGACTCGCGGCGGCCGGGAGGTAGGAGATGTGCGGACTGACCGGCGAGATCCGGTTCGACGGGCGGCACGCCGACATCGGCGCGGTGGGCAGGATGACCGACGCGATGCACGATCGCGGCCCGGACGGGTCGGGCCTGTGGTCGCAGGGCCCGGTCGCCCTCGGCCACCGGCGACTGAAAATCATCGACCTGTCGGACAAGGCGGCCCAGCCGATGGCGGATTCCTCCCTCGGCCTGGCCGCCGTCTTCAACGGCTGCCTCTACAACTACCGTGAGCTGCGCGAGGAGCTGCGGGCCGAGGGATACCGCTTCTTCTCCGACTCCGACACCGAGGTCCTGGTCAAGGCGTTCCACCGCTGGGGACCCGACTGCGTGCACCGCTTCGCGGGAATGTTCGCCTTCGCCGTCTTCGAACCGGCGACGGGACGGCTGACGCTCGCCCGCGACCGGCTCGGCATCAAGCCGATGTACGTGTCAGGGGACGGGCGGCGGCTGCGCTTCGCCTCCACCCTGCCCGCGCTGCTGGCCGGGGGCGAGGTGAGCACCGACATCGACCCGGTCGCGCTGCACCACTACATGACCTTCCACTCGCTGGTGCCCGGCGAGCGCACCATCCTCGCCGGCGTGCGCAAGCTGCCTCCGGCGACCATACGCACGGTCGAGGCCGACGGGACCTCCCATGACACGGTCTACTGGGACCCGCCCTTCACCCGCCTGCCGCGATACGAGGGGATGGACGCGCACGACTGGCGCGAGGCCGTGCTCGACCGGCTGCGCGCCGCCGTCCGCAGGCGCATGGTCGCGGACGTGCCTGTGGGCGTGCTGCTGTCGGGCGGGCTCGACTCCAGCGTCATCGTGGCCCTGCTCGCCGAGGAGGGCCAGCGGGACCTGTCGACGTTCAGCATCGGATTCCACGCGGCCGGCGGCGACGCCGGAGACGAGTTCCACTACTCCGACCTGGTCGCCGAACGCTTCGGCACCGACCACCACCGCATCCTCATCGAGGACTCCCGCCTGCTTTCCGGCCTGCCGGAGGCGGTGCGGGCCATGAGCGAGCCCATGGTCAGCCACGACTGCGTCGCCTTCCACCTGCTGTCGGGAGAGGTGGCCAGACACGTCAAGGTCGTGCAGTCCGGGCAGGGCGCCGACGAGGTGTTCGCCGGATACCGCTGGTTCCCGCCGCTGGCCGCCGTGCCACGCGAGGAGGCCTTCGCGACGTACGCCCGGGAGTTCTTCGACCGGCCGCACGAGGACCTCGCCGGCATCGTCGCACCGGACCACCTGGCCGAGCAGGACGTGAGCGCGGATGTCGTCCGCCGTCACCTCGACCGGCCGGGCGCCGAGACCGCGCTCGACGCGGTGTTGCGTCTGGAGACCCGGCTGATGCTCGCCGACGACCCGGTCAAACGCGTGGACAACATGACGATGGCCCACGGTCTGGAGGCCCGCACGCCGTTCCTCGACCACGAGCTGGTCGAGCTGGCGGCGGCGTGCCCGCCGGAGCTCAAACTCGCCGGGGGCGGCAAGGGCATCCTGAAGGAGGCCTCCCGGGCGCTGCTGCCGCGCGAGGTCGTCGACCGGCCCAAGGGTTACTTCCCGGTGCCCGCGATCCGGCACATCGACGGGCCGTTCCTCGATCTGGTGCGCGACGCGCTCACCGCGCCCGCCGCACGCTCCCGCGGCCTGTTCGACAAGGCGTACGTCGAGGAGCTGCTGGAGAACCGGGAGGCCCACCGCACCACGACGGGGGTCAACATGCTGTGGCAGCTCGGGCTGCTGGAGATGTGGCTGCAGGCTCAAGGAATCTGATGGCGGAGCACCTCCTCGGCACCGGGTTCCTCGGCACCGGGTCCCTGGACTCCGGGTTCCTCGACGCCGCGGTTCTCGACGCCTGGGGCTGCTGGGCGCCGGCGTTGGCGCCGGACCGGCGCGCCGTCGCGTACGTCAGCGACAGGGACGGCGCGCCGCGGGTCTGGGTCCAGCCGCTGGGGCCGGGCGGGCGGGCACGGGTCGTCGACACCGGGCCCGAGCCGGTCGCCGACGTGAGCTGGTCGCCGGCCGGAGACCGGCTGGCCGTGCTCGTGGCACCGGGCGGCGGCGAGCACACGCAGGTCTGGACGGTCGGAACCGACGGCGGCGACCTGCGCCCGCTGGCCGCGCCCGAGGACGGATCGGCGTGGTTCGTCGAGTGGACCGGCCGGGGCGACCTGCTCCTGGTGGCCGAGGTCTCCGCGGCCGGGCTGACCGAGGCCCTGCTGATCGACGCGGCCACCGGGAGCCGGGAGACGGTCGCCGCGGGGCCGCTCCTGCACCCGGAGGCGGTCAGCCGCGACCACGCGAGGGTGCTGCTGCGGCACGGCCCTCGCGGAGTCCGGCGGATGTACGTCAAGTACCTTTCCCCGGGTGGCGCGCACCTCCCGGGGGGCGGCGCGGGCCCGTCCGGGGGCGGCGCCGAGCGGTCGCTGCTTGCCGACCTGCCCGGCTCGACCGAGCACGGCGTGCTCTCCCCGGACGGCGGAACCGCCTATCTGCTGACCGACGCGGGCCGGGACCGTGCCGCGCTGGTCGCCGTGCCGGTGAACGGGCCGGTGAACGGGCCGGTCGGCGGGGGCTCCGAGGGCCTGCCGGCCGTGGTGGCCGAACGCCCGGACGCCGAACTGGACCGCTTCGCGCTCAGCGTGGACGGCCGCCGCCTCGTGCTGGTGTGGAACGCGGCAGGACGCTCGGAACTGGAGGTGCTGGAGGCGGCCAACGGCCCCTCCGGCGGCCCCGGCGGCGGTTCCGAGGACGCCGGACGCGCGGGGGCCGCCGGGGGCGCGGGCGCCGGGCGCGCGAATGCCGAGGCCGCCACGAGCGCCGGAGGCTCGGTCGGTGGCGCAAGTGGCGGCGCGGCGGCCGGGTTCGCGGCAGGGTCCGGTGCAGGGTTCGATGCATGGACCGGCGGCGGCCCCGGGTGGGCGCGACGTCCGCTCCCCGCTCCGCCCGGGGAGGTGGTCTCCTCGATCGGACTCTCGCTGGACGGCCGGATGGCCGTGCTCGCCGTCGAGGGGCCGGCCCAGCCGTCGCACGTCGTGCTGTGCGACCTGGACGCGGGCCACTACCTGCCGGTCGCGGGGGCCGGCCGGCTCGCCGGGGCCGTGGACGCCGAACTCGTGCGCGTTCCGGCCCGCGACGGGCTGGAGCTCAGCGGATGGCTCTACCGGCCACCAGGCGTCCTGGGCCCGGCGCCGTACGCGGTCTTCCTGCACGGCGGGCCCGAGGACCAGGAGCGACCGGTGTTCACCCCGCTGTACCAGTGCCTGGTGGCCGCCGGCATCGGCGTGTTCGCGCCGAACGTGCGCGGCTCGGCCGGGTTCGGGCGGGCCTTCAGGGACGCCGACAACCACGCGCTGCGCTTCCGCGCCATCGACGACGTGGCCGACTGCGCGGCCCATCTGGTGCGGGCCGGGCTCGCCGACCCCGCCCGGCTCGCGTGCCTGGGCTGGTCGTACGGCGGCTACCTCACGCTGGCCGCGCTCGTCACCTATCCACGGCTCTTCCGCGCCGGGGTGGACGTGTGCGGGATGGCGGACTTCGCCACCTTCTACGAGCGCACGGAGCCCTGGATCGCGGCGGCCGCCGTGAGCGAGTACGGCCATCCGGAGGCCGACCGCGACCTGCTGCACGCCCTGTCGCCCCTGCACGCCTTCGACCGCCTGGCCGCTCCCCTGCTCGTGGTGCACGGCGCGCGGGACACCAACGTCCCGGTGTACGAGGCCGAGCAGGTCGTCGCCGCGGCCCGGGGCCGGGGCGTGCCCTGCGAGCTGCTGCTGTTCGAGGACGAGGGGCACGAGATCCGGCGGCGGGCCAACCGGGTCAGGTTCGTGAGGCGGGTGACCGAGTGGCTCGGACGGCGCCTGACCGGCGTCTCCTCCGGATGAGTCCCGGCGGCGGCTCTCAGCGCGACTCGTGCAGCCGCGCCAGGTCGCTCTCCATCTTGGCGATGACCCGCTGGTACCCCTCCCAGCCATACAACCGGAACAACTCGGACTTCATGCGGAGCGTCTCCTCCTGCACCGCCTCTGGACCCTGGCGGCGTATGGCGTCGAGCGCGAGACGCGCCTGCCGCTCTCGGTCGGTGGTCCCGGCGAGATCCTCGCGTCTCATCTCAGGAGTAGGCATGGGGCTCTGCCCTCCGGGTCTGGACGAACGGTGCCTACACCTGACGCGCCTTAGTGGCCCTAGGTTGACCGCTGGGAGAAAAACTTCGGAACGAGTGCGTACCGGCGAGTAGGTGTGACCGGTCCCCTCGATGTCCCGTCAGGGCGCCTCGCCGCCGGGGACGTCGACCGCGATCTCTCCGCCCAGCCGGTGCCCCCCGCCGAGCACGAGGTTGTCGCCGCTCCAGAACCTTCCGGGGTCATACCAGTTCGGGCGGCGGCCGGCGGGCAGCAGGCCCATCTCCTCGTACGTCACGGCGACGACCTCGGCGCAGTAGGCCGTCCCCAGCGCACGGTCCAGCGCACGGTCCCGCGCGTTGTCCTGACCGCTGTCCCGCGTGCCGTCTTTCGTGCCGTCCCGTGCTCCGCGCCGGAGCGAGGGCAGCCGCCCGCGCAGCCAGCGCCCCGCCAGGCGGGCCGTGGACGGGAACGGCGTGCCGTCCAGCCGTGCGATCGTCCGCAGGACGGCGTCCTCCATCTCCCTGGTGACGGACGGCTCCAACTGCCGCAGCCAGGCGCGCTGGCCATACCTGGCCGCCCAGACGCAGACCGCGTCACGCATGTCGTGCAACTGGACGCCGCGCTGATGCGTGCCCGACCACATGTCGGGCAGCGACCGGCCGAGTTCGGCGTGCCACATGAGCGGCGGCAGGTCCTCGATGACGACGGCCATGCCGACGTGGTTCACCGGGCTGTTGGTGGTGACCTGGATGGCGCGGTCCGGCACACTGCGTCCGCGGAACACCCAGAGGTCGCCGGTACGGGCTAGTTCGAGCGCCTTGTCGAGACTTATCCGCGTATGAGCCACGGCAGTAGCCTAGGCACATGCGCTGGTGGAAGATACTCGGTCTGGCGGCCTTCGCGGGTGTCGCGGCGACCGGTGTGGTGCTCGCCCGGGCCGAACGCCGGCGGCGTGCGTACACGCCCGAGGAGATCCGGGAGCGCCTGCGGGCCCGGCACGCCGAGGCCGTCGCGGCGGCGGAGCCGCCCGGGATCGCTGCTCAGCCGCCACGGTAGGCGTCGACGCCGAGCTTGACCGCGACCGCGAGGCCGCAGACGGCCGCGGCGAGGCGCAGCGTCTGGCCGGGCAGGCGGCGCGCGACCGCCGGGCCGAGCCAGCCGCCCACGAGGAACCCAACGGCCAGCGGGCCCACCGCCGCCCAGTCGACCGGGCCGAAGACGGCGAACCAGACGGCCGCGACGGCGTTGGCGAGCGCCGAGATGATGTTCTTGACCGCGTTGACGCCCGCCGCCGGCCGGTCGAGCGCCGCCGCGAGCACGGCGAACATGATGATCCCGCCGGCGGCGCCGAAGTAGCCCGTGTAGACGGCGACGCAGAAGACGCCCACGCGCAGCCCCAGGCCCCTCTCCCCGCCGAGGCTCACCTGGCCGGGTCGTGGCGGGCGCAGCAACAGCAGCAGCGAGGCGCCCGCGACCAGCCACGGGGCGACCATCTCGAACGTCCGCGACGGCGTGACCAGCAGCAGCCCGGCGCCGGCCGCGCCGCCCAGCGCGGCGGCGAAGCCGATGCGGCCGACGAGACGTCCCTGGCCTGCCAGTTCGGGCCGCGACCCGGCCGCCGCTCCCACACCGGTGAACAGCAGCGCGACCGTGTTGGTGACGTTCGCGGCCAGCGGCGGCAGGCCGAAGGCCAGCAGCGCGGGGTACGACACGATCGAGGCCAGGCTCACAACCGTGCTGACCACTCCGGCGACGAGGCCGACCCCGGCCAGCCCCAGCACGTCCACAAGCACAAGGGCACCCAACCATACGGGTTTCGGACGGTCGCGCCCGGCCTGTCTCCTTCTCCCCGCGCCGGCTTCCCCTCGGCCGCGGGCAGCGTGGCGGCGGCTCGCGGATCCCCTCCACGCGGCGCCGCTTCCGTGGTCGCCGCGCCCCTCGCCGTACACCGCCCGCCCGGGCGCGACTCGTCTGTCAGGACGCGGGAAAGCGCAGCACCCAGCGGCGCTGCCAGGGCGTCTCCACGGCCCGCGGATGGTATTCGGCCCGGGTCCAGGCGACGGCGCGGTCGGCGGGCAGGCCCGACAGGACGGCCAGGCACGCGATCACGGTGCCGGTGCGCCCCACTCCCCCGCCGCAGGCGACCTCGACCCGGCGGCCCGCGCGCGCGTGCGCGTGCAGCGCCCGGATGCGGCCGATCGCGTGCTCGCGGTCGCGGGGCAGGAGGAAGTCGGGCCAGTCGATCCACTCGTGTGGCCAGGTGAGGCCGTGGTCGTGCTTGTGCCTGAGCCGCCGGCTACCCAGGTAGAGGCCGTGATCGGGCAGGATGCCCGGCGGCGTCGGACGTCTCAGGCCGCGGCCCCGCACCGGGGTGCCGTCGGGAAGCCGGATGGCACCAGGAAGATCATCGATGGGCATGTCTCATCTTGTCCCCCGCGCTGCCGCCCTGGCAGCCGATTTTCCGGCTCATCCGGACGCGAGGTCGAACTCGTCCCGCAGGATGGAGAACAGGAGCTGGTCGTGCCAGCGCCCGCCTCGCCACTGCGCACGCCGGACCACGCCTTCGAGCCGGAACCCGATCTTCTCCAGGCACCGTGTCTCGGCCGTGTTCTCCGGGTCGGTGGTCGCCTGGACGCGTTCCACCCGCGTGTGCGTGAACAGGTAGCGGACGAGTTCCCGCTGGGCCCGGGTCCCGATTCCCCTGCCCCGCCAGTCCGGCAGCAGGCCGACGGCGATCTCCCAGCACAGCGACGTGTCACGGCGGCCCCAGCGCCGCTCCAGCCACTCGACCCGCCCCGCGAGCTCGCCGTCCACCGTGACGGCGAGCATGTTGTCGGCTCCGGCCAGGAGCCCGCGGGTGCGCAGCGCCTCCCGCAGCGCGATGGTCGGCGTGAATCCGAACCACTGGTGCGGAGTCGCGCCGCTCTCGCTCTGGAAGGCCGAGTCGAAGGCGTCCAGATCGGCTTCTGTGACGGGTCGAAGTGCCAGGTGGTCGGGCATTCCTGTCGCTCTTCCTCACGGTCGTTCGAGTGCGGGCGGCCTCGCCCGCACGGCCGGACGAGGGACGTTCGCGTCGTCCACTCCGCGCGGTGGGCGCAGCAACCGATCATCGCATCCCCGTCCGTGACCACCGGCCCGTGCCCGTACGCCGCCCCCGCGACACCGGAGAGCGCTCTCCACCTCGTGCTATAAATGGCTGCATGAGCACCGATCTCCCGCATACGTCGGGAGCCCCCACACTGGAGGACGTGGCCCGTGTGGCGGGAGTGTCCCGGGCGACCGTCTCGCGTGTGATCAACGGCATCCGCAACGTCGCGCCGGACATCCAGGAGGCGGTGCACCGCGCCATCGCGACGACCGGCTACGTGCCGAACCGGGCCGCCCGCTCCCTCGTCACCCGCCGTACGGGAGCGGTCGCGCTGGTCGTGTCGGGCGCGGGCGACGCGAAGGGCGGCGAGCCGTTCGAGTCCCGCGTCTTCGCCGACCCGTTCTTCGGCCGGGTCGCGAGCGGCGTGGTGGGATATCTGCGGCCGCGGGGCATCCACCCGGTGCTGATGCTGGCGGACTCGGCGCAGACCCGCGATGACGTCGTGTCCTTCCTCCGGCAGGGCAGCGCCGACGGCGCCCTGGTGGTCTCGACGCACGGCGAGGACCCGCTGCCGAAGCTGCTGGTGGACGCCGGGCTGCCCGCCGTGCTGTGGGCGCGGCCCGCCCGGCCGATCCCGATCAGCTACGTCGACCTCGCCCACCGGGCCGGCGCGGCGCTGGCCGCCGACCACCTGGTGGCGCGCGGCTGCCGGCGGGTGGCCACCATCAGCGGCCCCTTCGACGTGCCCGCCGCCCAGGACCGGTTGTCGGGATTCCAGGAGGCCATGGCCGGGCACGGCCACCCGTACGTGCCGGCCGTGGAGGGCGACTTCATGCCCGCGAGCGGAGAGGCCGGCATGCACCGGCTCATGAAGGAGCACCCGGACATCGACGGCGTCTTCGTCGCCAACGACCTCATGGCGCAGGGCGCGCTGCTCGCGCTGCGCGACCTCGGGCGCCGGGTGCCCGAGGACGTCGCGGTGATCGGGTTCGACGACAGCGCCGCGGTCACCTGCCGCCCGCCGCTGACGACCGTGCGCCAGCCGATGGAGGACATGGCGGCCGAGATGGCCCGCCTGCTGCTCGCGCACGCCGCGGACCCGGACTTCCAGGTCACCTCGGTCATCGTGCAGCCGACGCTGGTGGTCCGCGAGTCGGCCTGACGGACCACCTGCGCCCCGTTCCCCGCTCTCAGGCCACCCGCAGCCGCTTGCTCGCTCCGATGATCTCGGCGTAGCGCCGGCCGCTCGACTTGACGGTCCGCGCCTGGGTCTCGTAGTCGACGTGCACCAGGCCGAACCGCTTGTCGTATCCGTAGGCCCACTCGAAGTTGTCCAGCAGCGACCACGCGAAGTAGCCCGCCACCGGCGCCCCCTGTTCGATGGCCCGGCCGCAGGCCGCGATGTGGTCCTCCAGGTAGGCCAGGCGCTCCGGGTCGTCGACGGTGCCGTCCGCGCCGACCGTGTCGGGCCAGGCGGACCCGCTCTCGGTGACGTACAGACGGGGCGCGGCGTACTCCCGGGCGAGGCGCACCAGCAGGCGCTCCAGACCGCCCGCGTCGACCTCCCAGCCCATGGCCGTGGTGGTCGCCCCCGGCACCTCGACCTGCCGCGCGTACGGCACGGGCCCCTCGGGGTCGGCCGCCACAACCTGCCGGAAGTAGTAGTTGACGCCCAGGTAGTCGAGCGGCGCGGCGATCGTCTCCAGGTCTCCGGGCCGGATCGGCAGGTCGACGCCGTACACCGCGAGCATGTCCTCGGGGTAGCCGCGGCCGGTGACCGGGTCGAGCCACCACCGGTTGACGTGCCCGTCGAGGC
Organism: Microbispora sp. KK1-11; assembly: GCF_006874435.1. Lineage (NCBI taxonomy): Bacteria > Bacillati > Actinomycetota > Actinomycetes > Streptosporangiales > Streptosporangiaceae > Microbispora > Microbispora sp. KK1-11. Next base: position 125,230 of record NZ_VIRJ01000017.1, read on the forward strand.
GCCGCGCGGCGGCGTGGTCCTCCTCGCTGTCGGTCGCCGGGTCGCAGGGGCTGAGGTTGTTGACGATCCCGATCGACGGCGTCAGCCGCGCCGCGGCCCGCACGGCCTGCGTGCCCAGGCCGTGGGCGAGGTGGAGGTGGTAGGACGTGCGGACGGCGGCCTCCAGGTCCTTCACCCCGGGCGCCATGGAGCCCTCCAGGTGCCCGTGCCAGGAGCAGCACAGCGGCTCGTTGAGCGTCGTCCAGTCGGCGACGCGGTCGCCGAGCCGTTCGGCCACGACGGCGGCGTAGTCGGCGAAGCGCTGGGCGGTGTCGCGCTCGGGCCACCCGCCGCGGTCCTGCAGCGCCTGCGGCAGGTCCCAGTGGTAGAGGGTCACGAACGGCCGGATGCCGGCGTCGAGCAGGGCGTCCACGAGGCGGTCGTAGAAGGCGAGCCCGCGCGGGTTGACCGGTCCTGTGCCGTCGGGCACCACGCGCGGCCACGCCACCGAGAAGCGGTAGGCGTCCACGCCGAGGCGTTCGAGCAGGCCGACGTCCTCGCGCCACCGGTGGTAGTGGTCGCAGGCCACCACCCCGGTGTCGCCGCCGTCGATCGCCCCGGGCACCTCGCAGAAGGTGTCCCAGATCGAGGGCAGCCTGCCGTCCTCGAGGGCCGCGCCCTCGATCTGGTAGGCCGAGGTGGCGACGCCCCACACGAAATCGTCGAAAGCGGTTACATCGGGGGCGTGGCCGCGCTGCGGCTCCATTCGCTGGTTCTCCTTGGTTCGATGGTGGTGGTGACGGTGAGCGTTCACTTCACGGCGCCCGCGGTGAGGCCTTGCACGAGGTAGCGCTGCAGCAGCAGGAACCCGGCCACCACGGGGACGCTGACGACCAGTGAGGCCGCCATGATCTGGTTCCAGTAGACGTCGTTCTCGGTGGCGTATCCCTGGAGGCCGACGGCGAGCGTGCGACTCGACTCGTCGGTCATGACCGAGGCGAACAGCACCTCCCCCCACGCCGTCATGAACGCGTAGATCGCGACGGCCACGATACCGGGGGTGGCGGCGGGAAGGACGACCCGCAGCAGGGCGCCGATCGGGCCGCTGCCGTCCACCTGGGCGGCCTCGTCCAGGGCTGTCGGGATCGAGTCGAAATATCCGGCCAGCATCCAGATCGAGAACGGCAGCGAGAAGGTCAGATAGGTGATGATCAGCCCGGTGCGGCTGGCGTACAGCTCGACCCCGAGCGCGGTCCCGAGGTTCACGTAGATCATGAACAGCGGGAGCAGGAAGAGGATGCCGGGGAACATCTGCGTCGACAGCACGGTAACCGAGAAGATCCGGCGGCCGGGGAAGCGGAAGCGGCTGATCGCGTACGCCGCGAAGATCGCGATGAGGACCGACACCAGCGCGGCCACCGACGACACGATCAGGCTGTTGGCGAAGTAACGCGCCAGCGGGACCGTCCGCCACATGTCGGCGAACGGCCGCAGCGTGATCGTCGTGGGGATCCAGTGGAAGTCCCCCTGCACGTCCTGCAGCGGCTTGATCGCCGAGGTCAGCATCACGTAGAGCGGGGTCAGGGTGAACAGGCCGAGCAGGCCGAGGCCGGCCCACCGCGCCCAGGGCAGCCATCGGGGTTCACGCATCGCTCCTCCTCCGCGACGTCGCCACCAGATACACGGCGGTCACCAGCAGCAGGAACAGCAGGAGCAGCACCGACATGGCCGAGCCCGAGCCGAAGTTCCAGGTGACGAACGAGCTCTGGTAGATGTGGATCGAGATCAGGTCCGCCTCGTGCGGGGCCGACTTGCCGAACAGCACGTACGGCGTGTTGAAGTCGTTGAACGTCCACAGGAACAGCACCAGCACGAGCACCTGGTTGACGGGGCGCAGCATGGGCAGCGTCACCGCGCGCAGCCGCCGTCCCCAGCCCGCGCCGTCGATCGCGGCCGCCTCGTACAGGTCGTCGGGGATGTTCTGCAGCCCGGCCATCAGCACGAGGAAGGCGAACGGCCACGACCGCCACACGCAGACCACGATGAGGGACCAGAAGCTGTTGGCCCCGATCAGCCAGAACGGCCGCTCGCCGAACAGGTGCAACTGGTCCACGAGCACGTGGTTGACGAGCCCCGAGTCGCGCTGGAGCAGGAAGCTCCAGGTGATCACCCCGGCGTAGACCGGCAGGGCGTACGGCACGAGGAACAGCGCGCGCAGCACGGCCCGGCCCCGGAACGAGCCCTGCATGAGCACCGCGCCGCAGATGCCGAACAGCCACGACAGCCCGACGGTGAGCACGGTGAACCCGACGGTGACGAGGAACGAGTGCAGCAGCGAGCGGCCGACCGCGCTGTCGAAGTCGACGGCGACGCTGTAGTTGTCCAGCCCCGCGAAGGGCGCGGCCGACCAGTTGCGCAGGAAGAACTGGGTGAGCTTCAGGAAGCTCATCCCGATGCCGATCAGCATCGGCACCAGGTGGACGAGCAGTTCGAGCAGCACGGCCGGAAGGATCAGCAGGTAGGGCAGGGCGACGCGGCGCAACCGCACCGGGACCCGGTCCGCGAGCCCCCGCCGCCGGCCGCCCGGGGCCGGAGGGCCGCCTGGAGACGCGGGCCTTCGTCCCGCGCCGGGCCGGGACGTGACGGGCACCACGGTCGAATCGGGTGTGGGGACCGCAGGATCCGTCCGGCGGGGGGATCGCTCGCCCGATGCCGTCCTTGTGCGCCCCGGTGGGGCATCGGTCAGGGCTTGGCCGTCGCCTGCCCCGGCCAGTTCGGCCGGGGGCAGCGAGAAGCCGTCCTCTTCAGGGGACGGAGGAGTCACGGACTTCCTCTCGATGTCGAGGGTCTGCGTCGGGGCGCCGGGCGGATCCTCCGCCCGGCGCCGGGTAACCGGGCCGCTCAGCCGCCCATCTGCTGATTGGCGTCGGTCAGCTTGGCCTTGACGGCCTCCTCGGTGACCGGCTTGCCGCTCGCGGCGTCGGCGAACAGCTGGTTCATCGCGTTGCCCACGAGCGTCTCGAACTGGCTCTCCTGCGCCACCTGCGGCAGCGGCGCGGCCGTGGTGGAGAGGATCTGCTGGAACGTCTTGATCGTCTCGCTCTCGAACGCCGGGTCGTCGTAGGCATCTGTGACGGTCGGCAGCGAGCCGTACGCCTTGTTGAGGGCCTGCTGGGTCTGCTTGGACGTCATGAACTGGGCGAACTTCAGCGCCCCGTCCTTGTTCGCGGCCGTCTTGAAGACGGCGAGGTTGATGCCGGCGACCATCGCGTTCACCTGCTTGCCGCCCTGCGACGGGTCGGGCAGCGGGATCGGGGCCAGGCCGTAGTCGTCCTCGGTCCAGCCCGCCTGCTTGAGCTGCGTGGCGATCGACTGCCACATCAGCATGCCGGCCTTGCCGGAGACGAAGTCCTGCACCGCCTCGGTGCCGTTGGCGTACTCGGCGTTGCTCGGGTTGACGATCTTGTGGGCGGCCATCAGATCGAGGTACTGCTTGATGGCCGCGACCTCCTGGTCGGAGTCGAAGTGCGGCTTGCCGGAGGCGTCGAACAGGTCCGCGCCGTGCTGCTGGCCGAAGATGAAGGCGTGGTGGGCGTTCTCGCTGACGCTCGCGCCCTCCACGGCGAGCCCCCACTTGCCGTCCTTGGTCAGCTTCTTGCCGTCGGCGATCAGCTCGTCCCAGGTGGCCGGCGGCTTGTCGATGCCGGCCTCCTTGAACATCTTCTTGTTGTAGAAGAGGCCGTACGTCATGCCGTAGATCGGCACGGCGGTGGGCGGCTGGCCGGGGGCGCCGGTCGCGGCGAGGCTGGGGCCGAGAAAACGCTCCTTGCCGCCGAGCGTCTTGAGCAGCGCGTCGTCCCACGGCACGAACGCCCCGGTCGCCTGCAGCGAGGCCGACCAGGTGTTGCCGATGTTGACGACGTCCGGGCCCTTGCCCGACGTGGTCGCGGCGAGGATCCGGTTGAGCAGGTCGGCCCAGGGGACGACCTCCAGGTTCACCTTGATCCCGGTCTCCTTGGTGAACCTGTCCAGCTCGGGCTTGAGCACCTCCTTGTCGTTCTCCAGGCTGGTGCCCTGGTTGGACGCCCAGTAGGTGATCGTCTGGGCCCCGCTCCCACCCGCCGAGCCGGCCGAGGGCGAGGTGTCGTCGGCACCGCAGGCGGTCGCGGCGAGCACGAGGGCGCCGGCGACGGCGAAGAGATATGGCTTGCGTCTGCGCACGGGTGTTGTCCTCACTCTTGCGGGTGCGACCGCCCGCCCGCGAGGGCGGCGGCCTGGGGGGTGAACGGTCCTTGTGCCTGTGACAGCGCGGTGCTGTGACAGCGCGGTCCTGCGACAGCGCGGCGCGGACGGCCCCCGCAGGTGCGGGAGTCGCCCCAGGTGACGGGCGTCGGCCACGCGAGCATCGGCTCTCCTCACCGCTGTCGGCTTGGAGAGCGCTCTCCAAGGAGGAGAGTGTCGCGGAAGGCGAAGAGTGTCAAGTGGCGGCCCTCCCCCGCGCCCGCGCAGCCGACCGCGCCGACTCGACTTCACCTGGTTGAACTGCGGGTTTCCGCGACGTTGCGGGCCGGCCTTGACAGGGGGGTCATCGGGGTCCAGGCTCTGGGAAAGCGCTCTCCAGTCCGCTTCCCCCATCTCCGCAGAACAGAGGCCCCCGTTTCCCCACCGCATGCCGGGCACGTCCCCGGCCTTCCCTCAGCCGGGCCTGCACCGCCCTGGCCCCGGCCGTTCAAACCTGTGCGCAGGACACTTGACCGCACCAATACGCCCTTTTGACTTTTTTGGGCAATTTGTGCGTCCGTTCGGACTTCAGGGGTAGCTCGCCGCTCCAGGGACGATTTCGACCCAAGGAGGCTTCAGTGAGCGACTTCCATGCCGAGACGCGAACATACGCCGGGGGAAGCGAGCTGCCGCAGGGCGACGGCAGGCAGCAGGCGCCCATGCAGCAGGGCACCAGCCGGCAGGGCACCGCGCAGCAGGTCCGGCAGGTGGCGCAGGAGACGGCCCACGAGGCCAGGACGGCCGCCGGCGAGGTGGCGGTCACCGCCAAGGACCAGGCGCGTACGGTGGCCGACGAGGCCAGGGAGCAGACCCGGCAGGTTCTCCACCAGCTGCGCAGGCACACCGACGAGCAGGCGCGGCACCAGAGCAGGCGCGCGGCCGGCGCGATCCGGCAGTGGACCGGCGAGCTGGAGGCCATCGGCGACAACGCCAAGCCCGACTCCCCCATGCGGGGCGTGGTCCAGCAGGTCGCGGAGCAGGGTCACCGCGCCGCCGACTACCTGGAGACCGAGGGTCTGCACGGCGCGGTGCGCGACGTGCAGGACTTCGCCCGGCGCCGCCCGGGGCTGTTCCTCACCGGCGCCCTGGTCGCGGGCTTCCTCGTGGGACGTGCCGTCAAGGCCGTCGCCTCGGCCGAGGACCCCCACACGGACGGTGCGGCGAGGCGGTTCGACTCCGGCACCGGATACGGCACCGCATACGCCGGCGACGGGAGCGGCGCCGCATACGGTTCCGGATCGCCCTCGTCCGCCCCGTACGGCACCCGCCCGCCGACGACGTACGGCACGGGCACGCAGCACACCCTGGCCGGAGAGCCGGTGAGCGGGAGCACGGGCACTGCCGGCCCGGAAACCGGCGTGACCTCCCCGCCGTCGTACGGCAACGGCACCGGCGACGGATATCGAGCCGGTGACGGAACGCGCAACGGCACCGGGACCGGTTACGCGACCGGTGCGCGCTACCCGTCCGAGGAGATCCGGGACGGCCACCCCGACGGCCGCGCGGACGGCTATCCGGGGACGCCGGGCAACGGGGGTGGCCCGCGATGAGCTACCCTAGCCCACCCGCCGAGCCCTCACTGGGCAAGCTGGTCGGGGAGATCGGCGAGGACCTGTCCACGCTGTTCCGCCAGGAGGTGGAGCTCGCCAAGGCCGAGATCCGACAGGAGGCCGCCAAGGCCGGCAAGGCCGCCGGAATGCTCGGCGGGGCCGGCTTCGCCGGATACATGGTGGCGCTCCTCGTCACGCTGGCCGTCGTGTTCGGGCTCGGCAACGTCATGGACCTGGCCTGGGCCGCGCTCATCGTCGCGGCCGTGTGGGCGGTGATCGGCGGGGTGCTGTTCGCGCGGGGCAAGGAGCGCATGCGCGAGGTGAACCCCACGCCCGAGCAGACCATCGAGACCCTGAAGGAGGACGTGCGATGGGCGCGAGCCCAGAGGAGATAAGGGCCGAGATCGAGGTCACGCGGGCGGAACTCGCCGCCGACGTGGACCGGCTCGCCGACCGGACGAGCCCGGCGCGCATCGTGGCGCGCCGTACGGACAGGGTGCGCCAGGTGGCGCAATCGGTGAGGGAGAAGGTGATGGGAGTGCTGGCACACGCCACCCACACGGTTCGCGACCAGGCCGGTGAGGCCGCGGGGACGATGCGGGACGCCGCGGCGCACGCCGGCGAGACGGTCCGCGACGCGGCGGCGCAGGCGGGCGAGACGGTCCGCGGCACCGCGGCCGAGGCGGGCGAGATGGTGCGGCACGGCGCCCAGCAGGCCGCCCAGACCGTGCGCGACGCGCCGCGGCAGGCGATGCGCAGCACGCAGGGCAACCCGCTCGCCACGGGGTTGATCGCCTTCGGGGCGGGGCTGCTGGCCGCGAGCCTGCTGCCGAAGACCTCCGCGGAGGAACGCGCGGCCGTGCAGGTCAAGGACCGGGCCGGTGAGATGGTCGAGCCGGTGAAGCAGGCCGTCCAGGAGACCGCGCAGCGTGTGGGCGAGGACGCCAGGCAGGCGGTCCAGCAGGTGCGCGAGACGGCCGCGGAGGCGACCAGGACCACGGGCGAGGAGGCTCGCGACCAGGCGCGCCAGGTCACCGAGCAGACCCGCGACCAGGCACGGCAGATGACCGGGCAAACCCGGTCATAGCGTCCCGCGTGGGAACGTTCCGAGGGCCGGGCCCGGCAGAGCCCGGCCCTCGGCGTGTCCGCCCCCTCCCGGCCCCCTGGCCCTCCGGCTCGTCTCCACCCGCTCCGGACCGTCGACGGCGGGACATTTACAATACAGAGCTGTACTGTATTTTATATAGCATGAGGGAAGCGGAACGAGAGCGGCCGCCGGGACGTCCGCGAAGCGCGGACATCGACGCGGCCATCCTCTCGGCAGCCGTGGACCTGCTGATCGAGCGCGGGATCGACGCGGTAACGATCGAGCAGGTCGCCCGCCGCGCCGGCGTGACCCGGGCGACGGTCTACCGGCGCTTCCCTGACAAGATCCGGCTGCTCGTCGCCGCGATCGGCGCGGGCCAGGACGCGTCGCCTCCGCCGCCGGAGCCGGTCGACATCGAGCAGATGCTCGCCGCATGGGCCCACCACCTGGCCCGGCCCCGGCTACGACAGCTCACCCGCCGGCTGATGACGTCGCTCCACGACTACCCGGCCCTGCGCGAGGCGTACTGGAACGCAAGCATCCGGCGGCGCGAGGAGGCGATCCGCGCCAGCCTGGAGCACGCGCGTGATCGCGGAAGGTTTCCCCCCTCGGCCGACCTCGGTGTCATCCAGACGATTCTCACCGGTGCGGTCGGCACGCACCTCACCACCCAGCCCGACACCAGCAGCGAGGACGAGATCCGCGACTTTCTGCTGGCCGTGCTCCACCAGACCGGTTACCGCAGGGGCGAGCGACCGGTGTGATCACCGGGAGGACCGAATGCGAAAGATCCCCGTCGACTTCACGGGAGTGCGTGTCACCGCGCTCCTGGAGCTCTACCTGCGCTGGCTCGACAGCCGGGACCGGCACCCGATCCTCGGCGACGAGTGGGCCCAGCGGGCGATCGACCTGCTGGACTTCGACTTCGACCAGTTCAAGCCGCTCGGCCTCGGACGCTTCGCGGTCGGGGTGCGCTCGAGGATGATGGACGACTGGATCAGGGCGTTTCTCGGCCGTACGCCCGGCGCGGTCGTCCTCGACATCGGCTGCGGGTTCGACAGCCGTGTCCGGCGCATCGACCCGGGAGACGGCCACCATTGGTACGATGTGGACTTCCCGGACGTCGTCGAGATCGCCGGCCGGCTGTACTCCCCGCGTCCCGGTCACACCGCCGTCGGCGCATCCGTCACCGAGCCCGGCTGGCTCGATTCGGTGCCCCGGGACAGACCCGCGATCGTGGTCGCCGACGGCCTGCTGAACTTCCTCCCCGAACACGACGTACGACGGATCCTCACCCAGATCGTCGAGCATTTTCCCAGCGGCGAGGTCTGCTTCAACATCACCTCCCCTGTGGTGAGGAAGCAGCGTGAGAAACGGCCCGTGCCGCTTTTCACGAAGTTCGGGATCGCCGAACAATGGTTTCCCGACGATCCGCGCGCCGTCGAAGGATTCCATCGCCGGCTTCGCCTCGCGGAGGTCGGCAGCCCAGGGGACGCCTCCCTGCTCCGCCGCTCCCCGCTGTACTACCGGCTGTTGGTGGCCCTGATCGGCCTGGTCCCCGCGTGGAGGAACGCCGGCTGGATCCTGCGTTATCGCTTCTGACGCCGCGTCGAGGGGGGGCACGTCCCTGAGACGGCACCGCCGCGCTTGCCCGGCGCGGCCCCCACCGGCACGGCTGGACACCGGTGACAGCCGCCGAAGCCCCCGATCGGGCGCCGGGTTATGATCAAGGTGGAGGACGGATCGAGGGGGAGCGGCGATGGCGCGAGGGACCAGGCCGTGAGGGCCGCCCGGCTGCACAAGGTGGGCGACATCCGGCTGTCCGAGGAACCTCGCCCCGTCCCCTTGCCCGGCGAGAGCCTGGTGCGCGTCACCGCCGTCGGCCTGTGCGGCTCCGACCTGCACTGGTACTCCGAAGGCGGCATCGGCGACGCGGTGCTGGACGATCCGCTCGTCGTGGGGCACGAGATCGCCGGAGTGATCGAGGGCGGCCCACGGCACGGCACGCGGGTCGCGGTCGACCCCGCCATCCCCTGCGGCAAGTGCGGGGTGTGCGCGACGGGGTACGGCAACCTGTGCCCGGACGTCCGGTTCGCCGGGCACGGCACGCTCGACGGCGGCCTGCGCGAGTATCTCGCCTGGCCCGACGACCTGCTGCACCCGCTGCCCGACGCGCTCTCCGACAGCGACGGGGCCATGCTCGAACCGCTCGGTGTGGCGATCCACGCCGTGGACCTTGGGCATCTGGGGCTCGGGGCTCCCGTCGCCGTCGTCGGGTGCGGGCCGATCGGGCTGCTGGTGGTCCAGCTCGCCCGGCTCGCCGGCGCCTCGACGGTGGTCGCCGTCGATCCCCTGCCGCATCGCCGCGCCGCCGCCCTGCGGTTCGGCGCCGATCACGCCCTGTCCCCCGAGGAGGCGGGACCCGCCGCCTGGACCGGGATCGACGGGCTCGACGGCCTCGGCGTAGGCGTGGCCTTCGAGGTGGCGGGCGACGACGACGCGGTGCGCGCCGCCATGACCGCGGCCCGGCCCGGCGGCCGGGTCGTCCTGGCCGGCATTCCCGACGAGGACCGCACGTCGTTCCCCGCGTCGCTGGCCCGGCGCAAGGGCCTCACGCTCGCGCTGGTGCGGCGGATGAACCTCACCTATCCCCGGGCGATCCGCCTCGTCGAGAACGGGTCGGTGGACGTGTCGTCGCTGGTCACCGAGCGCTTCCCGCTCGCGGCCACGGCGGACGCCTTCGCGGCCGCCGTCTCCCGGCGCGGGCTCAAGGTCGTGGTGGACCCTCACGGCTGAGGCGCCGGCCCCGGCCTTCGCGATCTCAGCGACTGAAGAACTGGTCGTACCCGAGCTTGGTGACCAGGGCGGCCACCACGCACAGCAGGACGACGCGGACGAACCCCGCGCCCCGGTTGAGCGCCATCCGCGCGCCGATCTGCGCTCCGGTGATGTTGCAGGCGGCCATGGCCAGGCCGAGCGCCCACACCACGTGACCCTGCGCGGCGAAGACGACGAGCGCGCCGAGGTTCGTGCCGGTGTTGACGACCTTCGCCGTGGCGGAGGCGTGGACGAAGTCCATCCCGAGGATCGAGGTGAACGCGATGAGCAGGAACGTGCCGGTGCCCGGCCCCACGATGCCGTCGTAGTAGGCGATGCCGACGCCCGCCACCGCGACTCCCGTCACCACCCGCGCACGCGTACGCAGGTGCGGATGGGGCAGGCGGCCGAACCCCGGCCGCAGGGTCACGAACGCCCCCACGCCCAGCAGCACGACCATCACCAGCGGCTTCAGCACGTCCGCGTCGAGCAGGGCCGCCGAGGCGGCGCCCAGGCCGGCGCACACGACCGCCAGCGCCGCGGCCGGCCCGGCCACCGCCCGGTCGAGCTTCGTCTTCCTCGCGTACGTGATGGCGGCCGAGCCCGTCCCGAAGATCGCGGCCGACTTGTTCGTCGCCAGCGCCTGGACCGGCGTGAGACCGGCCAGGAGCAGCACCGGAAGCTGCAGCAGCCCTCCCCCGCCGACGACGGCGTCCACCCACCCGGCGGCCACGGCGGCGAGGAGCAGGAGCACTACCTGTCCGGCACCCATGCGGCTCGGTCCCCCTTTGCGCCCGTTTGACCTAAGCCCGACGAGCGAGCCTAGCGGGCGGCGGGCAGCCCGGCGTTGGCCAGGATCTCCTCTCCGGGCAACGTCGTGCTCTCGGCGGCGGTCAGGCCCGAGGCGGCGAGGTGGGCGTCGACGATCCGCAGCCCGACCGGGTAGCCCGCGTGGTCGGGCAGGCCGACGGGCGGCTGCCCCATCAGCTCCGCTGTGGCGTCCCCGTGCACGTACGCCGCGAAGTTGTGCATGCCGGTCAGGTCGAGGGCCCCGGTGATCGTGGCGTACGCGGTGTCGAGCGCGGGCCCGTCCAGGGAAGCGCTCCACGGCCCGAGCCCCTCCGGTCCGTGCAGTTCGCGGACGAACGCCTCGGCGAGCCCTTCGGAGACGACCTGCTCGCCGAGGGTGACGATCGCGGGGTCCCAGACGACGTTCGAGTACCTGACGTTGTGGTTGAGCTCGTGGACGGCGCAGTGCCCGAGGCGGCCGACGTTCTCCTCCGTCGGCCAGACGAGGAGGTAGACCAGCCCCTTGCCGCTCATGCCGAGGTAGCCGTGGTTGCGCCGCACCAGGTGCTCCGCGTCCGGGTCGCCGAGGACGACGTAGACCTGCAGCGTCTCGGGGTGCCGGACGCCGGGCACGGCCTCGCGCTGGCGGCTCCACGCGGCGGTGAGCGCGCCGCCGACCTGCTCCCACACCCCCGCGTCGCGCATCCGCCGCAGCGCGGGCAGATAGCGCTCGTCGTCCCGGTCCACGCGGAAACCGAAGCCCTTGTGGTGCATGCCGACGACGTCGGCGACGGGCATCCAGGGCACGGCGTCCCACATCGGGCGGAGCATGCCGGTGAGCGCCGCGGGCCGTTCCGCCAGGGGGGCGGCCAGCAGATCGGCCATCGCGGTGGCCGTGTCGTGAACGATGATCTCCATGTCGCCGACGCTAAAAGCTCACGCTACGTGAGGCTCAAACGACTTTTCCCCCGTGCGGGGGAGGCGCGTCCCGCCCGGTGGGGAGGCCCGGCGAGGACGCGACCGCGAGCCTGGGGTCATGGAGAAGACACACCTTCGGGAGTCCCCGCCCGCGCGCACCGGCGCGCTCGCCACCGGCGCCGCGGCGGTGGCCGGTCTCGCGCTGGCCGGCGTCGGGGCGAGCGGGATCGCCTTCGACATCGTGGGCGGGATCATGGCGGCGATCGCGGCGGTCACCGGGGAGAGCGGCGTCGTCGACCTCGGCTTCGACTGGCCGATGGCCGCCGGCCGCGCCGCCGCGCTCGCCGCCGGCACGACGCTCCTCGTGACCGCCGTACGGCGTCGCCGCCGCTCGCGCGGCGCGTGCGCACGCTGCGGCCGGCCCGCGGGCCACGACGCGGCTCAGCCCGAAGGCCGCGGCGACGCGGGCCACACGTCTCCCGCCGGCGGGGGCCGGGGGACGGGGCAGGCCCGGGGATCGTGGCAGAGGCTGAGCGTCCGCGCCGGATATCTGACTGTGCTGCTCGCGGCCGGATACGGCGCGCTGAAGGTGCAGTGGGGCCTCGGGGGCACGTTCGGCCTCGCCGATCCCCGGGCGTTCGGGGACGTGCACCTGTGGACGCCGGGGCTGGGCGACACCGGGGTGCTGGCGCTGATCGGCATGGCGCTCGGGCTCGGTTTCGCCCGGACCTGGCGGCCGCCGCTGCGCATGCCGCGGTGGATGCCGCTGACCGCCGCCTTCGTGGGGAGCGTGATGCTGGTCCCGGTCGGCGTCCTCGGCACGGGACTGCGCGTCGCGGTCGCCCTCGGCCTCGCGAAGGTTCCCCTGGAGGGCCTGTCTCCCTGGGTGTTCGACGTCATCTACCCCTGGTTCCTCGCCTGGGGGCTGGCGATGGGGACGGCCGCCGTCGGCTACCACCACCGCACGCGTGGCGTCTGCCGCGCCTGCGGTCGGGGGCGTCCCGCCTTCGTACGGCACACCGGCGCCGAGGGGCCGCCGGCACGGGAGGGGGCGGCGCCGACGACACTGTGACCAGAGGGACGAACGATGAGGAGCGGATGTGACGTCCTGGAGCGACCACGCGATCTGGTGGCATGTCTACCCGCTGGGTTTCACCGGCGCCCCGCTGACGGCGGCGTCCGGGGAAGCGCCGGTCCGGCACCGGCTGCGGCGTCTGGAGAGCTGGCTCGACTACGCCGTCGACCTCGGCTGTTCGGGTCTCCAGCTCGGCCCGATCTTCGCGTCCGAGACGCACGGATACGACACGGTGGACCATTTCCGCGTCGATCCCCGGCTCGGGGACGACGACGACTTCGACCATCTGGTGGCGCAGGCGCGGCGGCGCGGGCTGCGGGTGCTGCTCGACGGGGTGTTCAACCATGTGGGCAGGGGGTTTCCGGTCTTCGCGCGGGCGCTCGCGGAAGGGCAGGACTCCCCCGCCGCCCGCTGGTTCCGCCCCGGTGACGGCGCCGGCGGCTTCGCCGTGTTCGAGGGCCACGACCACCTGGTCGCGCTGAACCACGCGGAGCCCGCCGTCCTCGACCACGTCGTACGGGTGATGGGCCACTGGCTCGGCCGCGGCGCGTCCGGCTGGCGGCTCGACGCGGCGTACGCGGTGCCGCGCGCCTTCTGGCGGGAGGCCGTCACCCGGGTGCGGCGGGAGCATCCGGACGCCTGGTTCGTGGGCGAGGTGATCCACGGCGACTACGCGGCGTACGTGACCGAGGGCGGGCTCGACTCGGTGACGCAGTACGAGCTGTGGAAGGCCATCTGGAGCTCGCTCAACGACGGCAACTTCTTCGAACTCGCCTGGGCGCTCGACCGGCACAACCGGCTGCTGGAGGTGTTCGCGCCGATGACGTTCGTCGGCAACCACGACGTGACGCGCCTGGCCAGCAGGCTCGCCGATCCGCGGCACCTGGGGCACGCGCTGGCCGTCCTGATGACGGTCGGCGGGGTGCCGAGCCTCTATTACGGCGACGAGCAGGCGTTCGTCGGGGTCAAGGAGGAACGCGCCGGGGGCGACGACGCGATCCGGCCCGCCTTCCCCGACGGTCCGGACGACCTGACGCCGCACGGCATGCCCGTCTACCGGCTCCACCAGCGGCTGGTCGGGCTGCGCCGCCGGCACCCCTGGCTGGTCCGGGCTCGTACGGAGGCCGCGCACGTCGCCAACAGGGCCCTCGCGCTGCGCAGCCGAGCGGGGATGGGAGAAGTCGTCACACTGCTCAACATCGGCGACGACGCCTACCGCTTCCCCGTGGACGTCTCCCGTCTGACCGTCGCGGAGAGCTGTGCCGGTGCGGAGAGCTGTGCCGGGGCGGGCGGCCCGGACGAGGATCCCGCTCTCGTGCCCGCGCACGGGTGGCGGGTGCTCGTCCACAGACCGTGACCGGACGGCACGGCATGCGCTGCGAGTGCGGGAGCATCGGACCGTGAACCGCGTCCTCGCCCCGCTCCTCGACAGGGTCACCTACCGCAGGTGGGCCTGCCTGATCGTCGGCGGGGCGCTGCTCATGCCCTACATGATGGCCGGAGAGGTCGCGACGGCGCTGTGGCGTCCGACGCCCGACGTCGGCGATCCGCTGCTGTCGGTGCAGCCGCTGATCTTCATCGGGGTGCTCCCGGCGGTGGCCGTGTCGGGGCTTTTCCTGCCGGTCCGGGCCTTCGAGGTCGCCGCCGCCCGCACGTTGCTGGGCGCGGCCGTCGAGACCCCGCCGTCCTCCGTCCGCCGGACATGGTCAGAGCGCCGCAGGACCGCGGCGTGGTTCACCCTGCACCTCGGGATCGGCGGCCTGGTGAGCGGCGTGACCCTGGCCATGGTGCCGTTCGCGGTCTGGCTGGCGGTCCTCCCGCTGGCCGGCGATCACCTCGCGCTGGTGGACCGCGGGATCCGCGCCGGCTGGGCCACGATGTGGGGTCCGCCCGCGGGGCTGGCCGCCCTCGTCTGCCTGCTCTTCCTCGCGGTCGGCGCCGGGGCGCTGCTCGCCCGCCTGGCCCCCGCGTTCCTCGGGCCGTCCGCGGCCGACCGGCTCGCCCTGGCACGGCAGGCGGCCCATCGGCTGGCGATGCGCAACCGGCTCGCCAGGGAACTGCACGACTCGGTGGGCCACGCCCTCAGCGTGGTGACCGTGCAGGCCGCCGCCGCGGGCCGGGTGCTCGACCGGAACCCCGCCGCCGCCCGGGCAGCGCTGGAGGCGATCGAGGCCTCCGCCCGGAGCGCGCTGGACGAGCTCGACCACGTCATCGGCGTGTTGCGGGAGGGCGCGGGGCGGGCCTCCCCCGAGCCGTCCCTCGGCGACCTCCCCGCGTTGCTCGACGCCGCCGTCACCGGAGACAGGCCGGTCGTCCGGCGGCTTCGCGACCTGTCCGGCGTGCCTCCCGTGATCTCCCGGGAGGCCTACCGCGTCGCGCAGGAGGCGTTGACCAACGCGATCCGGCACGGCACGGGCCCGATCGAGGTGGACGCCGAGGTGTGCGACCGCGTCCTGGAGCTGTGCGTGCGCAACGAGGTCCGTGCGCATCACCGGCGAGGCCCCGCCGGACCACGCCGGCGCGGCGGAGGCGGCGGCGGGGTGGGGCACGGGCTGGACGGCATCCGGGAGCGGGTGACCCTGCTCGGCGGCCGGATGGAGGCGGGAGGCGACGGCGAGACGTGGCGGGTCGAGGTCCGCGTCCCGCTTCCTGGCGCGGACGCCGCCCCGCTCCCGGAAGCACGCGCCGGCAGCGCGGGCGAGGGCATGGGCGAGGACTCCGATGAGAGGCGGACGGGGACATGAGCACGAGCATCGGAGTGCTGCTCGCCGACGACGAGGATCTGATCCGCACCGGCCTGCGGATCATCATCGAGTCCGAGCCCGGCCTGAGCGTCGTGGGCGAGGCGGCCGACGGCGCGGCGGCGGTGTCGCTGGCCCGCTCGCTCCGGCCCGACGTCGTCCTGATGGACGTGCGCATGCCCGCGGTGGACGGCATCCAGGCGACGCGGGCCCTTACGGCCGCGGAGAGCGCGCCCAAGGTGGTCGTGGTGACGACGTTCGAGAACGACGACTACGTCTACGAGGCGCTGCGGGCCGGCGCGAGCGGCTTCCTGCTCAAGCGGGCGAGGGCGGACGAGCTCGTCCAGGCGATCCGGGTGGTGGCGGCGGGCGAGTCGCTGCTGTTCCCCGCCGCCATCCGGTCGCTGGTCGCGGCCCGCGGCGCCGCCCGCGCCGTCCCCGGCATCGGCAGGCTGACCG
Source organism: Microbispora sp. KK1-11 (assembly GCF_006874435.1). NCBI lineage: Bacteria > Bacillati > Actinomycetota > Actinomycetes > Streptosporangiales > Streptosporangiaceae > Microbispora > Microbispora sp. KK1-11. Next base: position 140,926 of record NZ_VIRJ01000017.1, read on the forward strand.
CGCGTGAGGGGGACGTGCTGCGGCTGATGGCACGCGGCCTGTCGAACGCGGAGATCGCCGCCGAGCTCGTCGTCGGCACGGAGACCGTCAAGACCCACGTGGGGAACGTCCTGACCAAACTGGCCGCCCGCGACCGCACGCAGGCGGTGGTCGCCGCCTACGAGTCGGGCTTCGTCTCCCCCCGCTGAACCCCGCTGAACCCCGCTGAGCCCCCCGCCGAGCAGCGCAGGTCCAGGGCGTGGGTGTCGTCCAGCACCACGACGAGCCTGCCCAGGACGCGGGCGCGGTCCCTGCGGGCCCGGCGGTGGATGTGGAGGGCCTCACGGGCGTCGCCGCCCGGAGGAAGGGGTCTCCTCGTCCATGGGAGACGAGATCAGTGCGCGGGTGTCGGTCACCGGGCTGGGCGCCATCACACCGCTGGGCGCGGACGTGCCCGACCGGCCCGGCACCGGCGGTCCGCGGGTGGGGCAACTCGATCCAGGCCGAGCCCGGCTTGCGCACAGCGGGGTGGGCACGTCTGGCACTCGGGTTGGGGCGCGATCGTTTTGCCGGCGGAGCGCTCCGCAGCGTCGCATGAGCCAAGCTCCGCTGACCCATACACGTGGAAGCGGCTACCGAGCTTGGAGTACGCCGGCGTCGAGAGACGTCGCGAAGGTCTGCACGTAGTCGATGGCTGCCTGCAACGCGTCTTTCAGCGGCGCGATGTCCCGCGCGACCTGGGCGAGGAGCATGCCGCCCTGGAAGGCGGCAAGGAGCAGATTGGCCAGCTGTGTGGGATCTGCCTCAGCTCTGATGCGGCCGAGTCGCTGCATGCGCTCGATTCCATCGCGGAAGATGCCCCTCCACTGGTCGAACGCACTCGCGAGCTCGTCGTGAACGTCAAGGTCCGTCTTGATGATCTCGCTCGCCAGGGAGCCGAGGCTGCAGCCTTCCTGGTAGGCGCGCTCGTAGCGGACGTAGAAATCCGCCCACTCCCGAAAGGCGTCGAGGTTGTCGAAGCAGGTGAACCGCTCGCCGCGGTGGAACGTGAGAACGCGCTCGGCCTGCCAGGCGATCACGGCCAGGACGAGACTCTCCTTGGTCGGGAAGTAGTGGTTGAGCTGCGATCCGCTGACGCCGGCGGCGCGGCGGAGCTGTTCGTTGTTCGTCGCATGGACCCCCTTGGTGTAGATGAGCTCCGCGGCGTGCTCCAGGATGCGGGCCCGCGTTGCCTGTCCCTTGTCGGTGAGCTTGTGGGGCTCCCGTGCTCCTGCGGTGGGCTTCATGCTTCAGAGGATAGCTGGATTGGGCTTGACAGCCCAGTCTCTGGCGGTGTTCACTCAAGAAATGGGCTGACAAGCCCAAAAATCTCGAGCGCATCCCAGGCTGACGACGACCACTCACCGGAGGCTGATTCGCCATGTCACGACTGAACGTCCCCTCTCCTGACGACGTCCCCGACGGGGTGAAGGGCATCCTCGACAATGTCGGCGCACAGTTCGGCTTCGTCCCGAACATGTTCGCGACTCTCGCGTCGAACCCGACCGTCCTCGACGTCGTCATGACACTGCAGGGCACCTTGAGCCGGGTTCTGGACGCCAAGACGCGGCACACCATCGCGCTGGCCGTGTCGCAGGCGAACGGTTGCGATTACTGCCTGGCGGTGCACACGTACGCGTCGTCCGAACTCGGCGACATGTCGAGCGATGACATCCACTTGGCCCGCGCCGGGAGCTCGATCCATCCCAAGCGCGCTGCGGTCGCCCGTTTCGCTCAGCGGCTGGTGGAGAGCCGCGGTCAGGTGAGCGACGCCGACCTGGCGGCCGTGCGAGGTGCGGGATACACCGACCCGCAGATCCTGGCGATCGTCACGGTGGCGGTGCAGGTCCTGCTGACCAACTTCATCAACAACGTCAACCGGACCGACATCGACATCCCCGCCGTCAGCTCGGTCGGTACCCCGTGATGAGCGTTCGGGTCCTCGTCGAGGCGGCATACCGAGCCGCTCGATCCGTCACTGCCTCCACTGATCATTCGGGAAAGGTTCGGCATGCCAGGCTCCGAGCTCTATGAGAAATTCATGGCACTGCACACCCGCGACGGTGGCCTTGTCATGCCGAACGCCTGGGACGGCCTCTCGGCGCTGATGCTGGCCGATGCCGGCTTCGAGGCGATCGCGACATCGTCAGCCGCGCTCGCTGCCACGCTCGGCCGGTCCGACGGGCGTCACCAAGTCACCCGCGAAGAGCACCTCGAGCATGCGCGGCTGTTCGGCCGACTCACCGGGCTGCCCGTCAACGGAGACTTCGAGGACGGCTACGGCGAGACGTCTGAAGACGTCGCCGCGACCGTGGAAGCCGCCGTGGCGTCCGGCCTGGCCGGTATCGGGATCGAAGACACCACGGGCAATCCCGATCAACCGATCCGCGACTTCGACGATGCCGTCAACCGCATGCGTAGCGCCGTCAACGCGGCCAAGGGACGCATCGTCGTAACCGGCCGCACCGACAACTTCATCCAGGGACGGCCCGATCTCGACGACACCATCCGGCGTCTCACGGCCTTCGCCGAGGTCGGCGCGGATGTGCTCTACGCCCCTTACCCGCCCGACCTCGACGCACTCGTCGCGATCGTGACCGCCGTCGCACCGACACCGGTCAACGTCCTCATCTCTCCGGCGGACAAGGTACTGACCGTCGCAGAACTCCAGAAGGCCGGGGTCAAACGCATCAGCGTGGGTCCAGCGCTCTACACCCACGCGATGGAAGCACTCGAACAGGCCACCAAGGCTCTCGTCGCGGGTGACCTCACCGCCGCGACGACAGGAATCGGCTTCGAGCGCATCGGCGACCTACTTGCCCGCGGCACGAACTAGCCCAAACCACGCCAACCACCACTCCTAACGCACTCGTACAAAAAAGGCGGATTGACATGAATCTCGACAAGCTCATGAACAAGCACCTCACCAGGTATTTCGACCCCAGCAAGACCATTCCAGAGGAAACCCTTCAGCAGCTGCTGAGGTTCCTGCGCTCCACGCCGTCATCGGTGAACGTACAGCCCAACCACTTCTACGTCCTCGCCACGCCCGAAGGCAAAGAACGGCTCGCCGACAACCTGGGCGAACGATTCCAGGACAACGCCGAGAAGATCCTGAACGCGTCGCACACCATCATCCTCACCACCCGGGCAGATGTGCCTGACAGCCACCTCGATGCGGTGTTCACGAAGGAGAGGGCCGACGGCCGGTTCCCTGACCAGTCAAAGCAGGAGCTGTGGGAATCCATGACCCGAGACTTCCTCAACCTGCGCAACTACGGCTACAAGGACCTGAACCACTGGATGGAGAAGCAGACCTACATGGCGGTGGGCCTGACAATGATGGCGGCCGCTGAGCTCGGCGTCGAGGCCACGCCGCTGGAAGGGTTCGACCCGGCCAGTGTCGACAAGGCGTTCAAGATCCGCGAGACCGGACACAGCACGACGGTGCTGCTGGCCCTGGGCTACCCCGACCTCGCGAAGGTGTATACCAACCCGATCTCGCGATTCGACGCCGACCAGCTGTTCACCTTCATCTGAAAACCCACAACACATACGAGGAAGGGGGCAACCTCAATGAAAGCCATTGTGGTAACCGACCAGGCCGCGGGAACGGCAGGGATGACGCTGACGGAGCGGCCCGAGCCGTCCGCAGCGATCAACGATGTCATCGTTCGGATTCATGCATCGGGCTTCGTCCCGACTGAGATGGAGTGGCCATCGACCTGGACCGATCGCGCCGGCCGTGATAGGACACCCTCGATCCCCGGGCACGAGCTGGCCGGCGTGGTCACCGCCCTCGGCTACGGCACGACGGGGCTGTCGGTCGGGCAGCGGGTGTTCGGCCTCGCCGACTGGCACCGCGACGGCACCCTTGCGGAGTACGTGGCGATCGAAGCACGCAACCTCGCACCGCTGCCCGGCGACGTCGACTTCACAGTCGGCGCGTCCCTGCCGATCTCAGGTCTGACCGCGTGGCAGGGGCTGTTCCAGCACGGCCGCCTTCAGGCCGGCCAGACCGTCCTCGCCCATGGCGCAGCCGGGGCGGTCGGGACGATGGTGACCCAGCTCGCCCGGGAGGCAGGCGCATACGTCATCGGCACCGGACGCGCCGCCGACCGTGAAAAGGCACTCGACTTCGGCGCGCATGAGTTCGTCGACCTCGAGAACGACGCACTGGAAGACGTCGGAGGCGTCGATCTGGTCTTCGATGTCATCGGCGGCGACGTTCAGAAGCGGTCCGCTGCCCTGATCAAGGCCGGAGGAACGCTGGTGTCCGTCGTCGGTCCGGTCCAGGCGCGGCCCGCTGACGGCCTGGCGGTGGACTTCGTTGTCGAGGCCGATCGTGCCGAACTGGGCGAGATCGTGCAGCGGGTGCGGGACCGACGGCTGCGGACGAACATCGGTGACGTCGCGAGCTTCGACGATGCCATTGATGCCCTTAACCCGACCACCCGACGCAGCGGGAAGACAGTCATCCGCATACGCCCGTAGGGAGCGGACGGCCGCAGCGCCACCTTGGCCTTGACCGGGCGGTCAGGGCACTCGGATCGACAGAGGAGTTGATCACCCTGGATGGACAGGAGCTGCAGAAGATCGCGGGCGACTGCACTGTGGGCCTGCCCGGCGCCGAGCTGGAGCAGCATTCCGGCCCCGACTGGCACCTCTACAAGGTGCGCGGCAAGGTCTTCATGCTCATGACCGACATGCCAGGGCGCCCCGTCGTGATCCTGAAAGCTGATCCGGACGACGCCGCAGCCCTGCGTGAGCAGTACGCAGACATCACTCCCGGCTATCACATGAACAAGAGGCACTGGATCACGCTGGAAGGAGGGGGCATTCTCGACGAGAAGCTGGTGAAGGAGCTCGTGATCGACTCCTACCGTCTCGTGGTCGGCGGGCTTCCCAAGTCCGAGCAGCCCGTGGATCCGCGTACCTACGGCCGCCGCGCCTGAGCACGGGGCCGGCGGGTGGCCGCATGGCCTGAGCCGGCACGGCGGCCAGCGCTCCGGTCCGCGTGCCGAGGGCGAACGCGGTGCGGCGGACGCGGGCGAGCGGTGCCCGCGCGACCAGGTCGACGCACTCCCCCTGACCGGCGAGAGCACGCCCAGGAACCCCGCGAGCGAGCCCGTCATCGGTTCAGGGGCGGACAGGCGAACACGGACCGGTGAGGAGCGGCGGCTGCGCGGCACCGACAAATCTTCCACGGCTTTTTGGTTGATCGTCACGCCTGCCCGAGATGGGGCGCTTTGGCAGCGTGAAAACCGGAAGTGTCCGGGCGATTCGCCCACCGCCGTACGGGACGAGTCGGTGCGGCCGTCACAGAAGAGGGGTCGTCGATGGGAGACGGGATCAGGGCGCGGGTGTCGGTCACCGGGCTGGGCGCCACCACGCCGCTGGGCGGAGACGTCACCACCACCTGGGCGGGCCTGCTGGAAGGACGGTCCGGCATCCGCCTGATCGAGGAGGACTGGGCCGAGGACCTGCCCGTACGGATCGCCGGCCGGCTGCCGGTGGACCCCGCGGAGATGCTGGGCCGGGTGGCGGCGCGGCGGCTCGACCGCTGCCAGCAGACGGCGCTGGTCGCCGCGCGGGAGGCGTGGGCGGACGCGGGGGCGCCCGGCGTCGAGCCCGAGCGCCTCGCCGTGGTGATCGGCACGGGAGTCGGCGGCGTCCTGACCACGCTGACCCAGAACGAGATCCTCGACAGGTCCGGACCGCGCAGGATCTCGCCCTACACCGTGCCGATGCTGATGCCCAACGGGCCGGCGGCGGTGGTCAGCATCGAGCTCGGCGCGCGCGGAGGCGCGCACACGCCGGTGAGCGCCTGCGCCACCGGCGCCGAGGCGATCGCGATGGGCCTCGACCTCATCAGGCTCGGGCGCGCCGACGTGGTCATCGCGGGCGGGGCGGAGGCGTGCGTCCATCGGCTGACCCTGGCCGGGTTCGCGCAGGCCAAGGCGGTCTCCACGCGCAACGACGCGCCGCAGGAGGCGTCGCGGCCGTTCGACGTGGGGCGCGACGGCTTCGTGCTGGGCGAGGGAGCCGCGCTGGTGGTGCTGGAACGCGAGGAGTTCGCCGCCGCCCGCGGCGCCCGGGTGCACGCCACCCTCGCCGGCGCCGGGGTCACCTCCGACGCCTTCCACGTCACCGCCGCCGACGCGGCCGGACAGGCACGGGCGATGCGGCTCGCCCTGACCGACGCCGGTCTGGACGCGCTCGACGTGGGGCACGTGAACGCCCACGCCACCTCGACCCCCACGGGCGACCTGACCGAGAACGCGTCGATCGCCGAGGCGATCGGGACGCATCCCGCGGTCACCGCGATCAAGTCGATGACCGGTCACCTGTGCGGCGCGGCCGGGTCGCTGGGCGCGATCGCCACCGTCCTCGCCCTGCGCGACGGGGTGATCCCCGCGATCCGCAACCTCGGCGACCCGGACCCGGAGGTGAAGCTCGACCTGGTGGCCGGGGCGCCGCGCAGCGGCCGCTGGACGGCCGGGCTGGTCAACTCCTTCGGCTTCGGCGGCCACAACGCCTCACTCGTCTTCACCGCCGCCTGACGTGTGCGTCAGATCGGGCCGCGGCCGTCGAAGAGGTCGTCCGGCCAGGGACTCTGGCTGCCGTCGCCGCTGCCGGACGGGCCGGGGGTGGGCTGCTGCGGCTCGGGCGAGGCGGGCTCGGGCGGCGGGGTGGGCACGAACTGCGTGTTCGGCAGCGGCCGGGGCGGCTCCGGCTCGTCCTCGGCGCGGAACAGCAGCATCCAGGTGACCAGCAGCAGCGCGAGCACGAGCGTGGCCAGCAGTGTCGAGGCGAGCACGACCGAGCGCCGGGTGGCCACCGGCGGCGGGGGCGGCGCGGGCGGGGCCGGCAGCGCGGGGGTGCGGTCACCCAGCCAGTAATGCGCGAAGTCGGGCCCGTGCCGCTGCCCGATGAGCGTGCCGGAGACGGTGACCGGGTCGAGGAACCGCTCGGCTCCCGGTCCGTTCGGCACGTACGGCACGGCCACCCAGGGCGCGGGCCCGTCCTGCATCGCCAGGACGGGAGGCGTGTCGGGGGACACCCTGCCGCGCACCCGGTCGACCAAGGAGGCGCCCCACGCGCGTACACCCGTCCGGCCTTGCGCGTCCTTGATCGCGGTGACGAACCGGTCCCTCGCGGCCGCGTCGAGTGCGGCGCCGCTGGACAGGACCGCCACCGAGACCACCCGGCCATCGGGCGCCTGGCCCAGGTAGACGAGCCCGGCCGGGGCCGTCTGCAGACGCGCCTGCAGCGCGAACGGCCCCACGTGGGGCGGGTCGCCGTACTGCAGCGGAGTGACCATCCCCCACATGAAAACACACCCCCACAGCCGGAACACACGGGCGCGTCAGGGGGTGTGGCACGCGCCGGGACGGGCAAATGGGAGAGAAATGGATTCTCCAGCCGAGTCACGATTGAATAACGAGCATGACCGTTGCCGATGAACGCAGTGACCCGGAGCCCGGCGAGGGCGTGACGGAGCAGGAGGAGGACGAGGCCCGGCTGGACGCCCTGCGGGAGGCGCTGGCCGAGGTCCGGCGTGTGATCGTCGGACAGGAGCACATGGTCGAGCGGCTGCTGGTGGCGCTGCTCGCCCGGGGACACTGCCTGCTCGAAGGCGTCCCGGGGGTCGCCAAGACGCTGGCCGCCTCGACGCTGTCCACCGTCGTGGGCGGCACGTTCGCCCGCATCCAGTTCACCCCCGACCTGGTGCCCAGCGACATCGTCGGCACCCGCGTCTACCACCCGAGCTCCGAGCGGTTCGACGTCGAGCTCGGGCCGGTGTTCGTCAACTTCCTGCTCGCCGACGAGATCAACCGCGCTCCCGCGAAGGTGCAGTCGGCCCTGCTGGAGGTGATGGCCGAGCGGCAGGTGACGCTCGCGGGGCGCACCCATCCGCTGCCGCGGCCGTTCATCGTGCTGGCCACGCAGAACCCGATCGAGTCGGAGGGCGTGTACCCCCTGCCCGAGGTGCAGCGCGACCGGTTCCTGTTCAAGGTGCGCGTGTCCCATCCGAGCGCGCACGAGGAGCTGGAGATCCTGCAGCGGATGAGCGTGCGCCCGCCCGTGCCCAGGCCGGTGCTCGACCCGGCCACGCTGGTGCGGCTGCAGGACATGGCCGAGGAGGTCTCGGTCCACCAGCTCGTGGCCGACTACGTCGTGCGGCTGGTCATGGCGACGCGCACCCCGGCGGACTACGGCCTGGCCGACCTGCAGGACACGATCGAGATCGGGGTGAGCCCCCGGGCGACGCTCGGCCTGATCGCCGCCGGACGGGCCCTGGCCCTGCTGCGCGGACGCGACTACCTGCTGCCCGACGACGTCCGCGACGTGGCGGTCGACGTCATGTCGCACCGGCTGATGCTCACCTTCGACGCGCTGGCCGACGAGGTGGACCCCGACGACGTCGTACGCCGGGTCCTGCAGGCGGTGCCGCCGCCGCTCGTCGTGTGGAACCAGGGCATGCGATGAGCGGGGCGAACCCCGACCAGGCGCTGCGACGGCTGGAGCTGACGGTGGTGCGGCGACTGGACGGGCTGCTGCAGGGCCGTCACCAGGGGCTGATCCCCGGGCCCGGCAGCGACCACGGCGACACCCGCGTGTACGTGCCCGGAGAGGACGACGTGCGCCGCATGGACTGGGCGGTGACGGCGCGCACGACGGTCCCGCACGTGCGCGACCTGATCGCCGACCGGGAGCTGGAGACCTGGGCGGTGGCCGACCTGTCGGCCAGCATGGAGTTCGGCACGGCCGACATGTCCAAACGCGACCTGGTCGTCAGCGCCGTCGGGGCGATCGGGATCCTGGCCAGCCGGGTGGGCGACCGGTTCGGCGCCTACATCCTGTACGGCGACGACGTGCACCGCTTTCCGGCCAAGCCCGGCCGGCCCCGGCTGTACGCTCTGCTGCACTCGCTGCTCAGCGCGCCGCCCGCGCAGGGCGCGGTGGACCTCGGGGAGGCTCTGGAGATGATGGCGACGGCGCACCGCAAGCGCGGGCTGCGGGTGGTCGTCTCCGACTTCCTCGACTCGCCCGACTCCTGGGAGCCGCCGCTGCGCCGCCTGGCCGCGCGGCACCAGGTGCTCGCCGTGGAGATCATCGATCCCCGCGAGCTGGAGCTGCCCGACGTCGGGTTCGTCACCCTCGCCGACCCCGAGACCGGGCGCTCGCGCGGCGTCCACCTGTCGCACACGCTCAGGGAGCGGTACGCCGAGGCGGCGGCCGAGCAGCGCCGGGCGACCCGGGCGGCGCTGCGCCGGGCCGGGGCGGCCCACCTGGTGCTGCGCACCGACCGCGACTGGGTGTTCGACATCGCCGAGTTCGTGCTGCGCCAGCGGCGGGCCTCCCACCTGCTGCGCCGCGCCGCGAACAGGAAGGCGGGCGCATGACCTTCCTCGCCCCCGGCTGGCTCTGGCTGTTCGTCCTGGTCATCGCGCTGATCGCGGCGTACATCGCGGCGCAGTTCGCGCGCCGCCGCTACACGGTGCGCTTCACGAACCTCGCGCTGCTGTCGCTCGTGGCGCCGGAGCGGCCCACCTGGCGGCGGCACGTGCCGGCCGTGCTGTTCCTCGTCTTGATGAGCCTGCTGGTCCTCGGCGCAGCCCGGCCCGCGGGCGAGGCGAAGGTGCCCCGCGACCGCGCCACCATCATGGTCGCCGTGGACGTGTCGCTGTCGATGGAGTCGGCCGACGTCCCGCCCACCCGGCTCGTCGCGGCCAAGCAGGCCGCCCAGCAGTTCGTGAGAGACCTGCCCGAGCGGTTCAACGTCGGAGTGGTGGCCTTCGCCAGATCGGCCGCCGTCGTGATCTCCCCCACCACCGACCACGCCGCCGTGAACACCGCGATCTCCAGCCTCACCACCCGGCCCGGCACGGCGATCGGCGAGGCCGTGTTCAACTCGCTCGACTCGATCAGGTCGTTCGACCAGCGGGCCGTCACCGATCCGCCCCCGTCCGCCATCGTGCTGCTCTCGGACGGCGACAACACCTCCGGACGGTCGGTCAACGAGGCCATCGAGGCGTCGGTCGGCGCCAAGGTGCCGGTGTCCACGATCGCGTACGGCACGCCCGAGGGCACGGTGACGATCGACAACCGGGCGGTGCAGGTGCCGGTCAACAAGACCACGCTGAAGTCGCTGTCGGACGGCACCGGAGGCCGGGCGTACACCGCGGAGTCGGGCAGCGAACTGCGCGACGTGTACGCGCAGATCGGCACCTCGCTCGGCTACAAGGTCGTGCACCAGGAGATCACCCAGCGGTTCCTCGTCGCGGCGATCGTCGTGGGCCTGCTCGCCGCCGCGGCGGCGATGCTGCTGGGCGCCCGCATCCCCTGACCCGCCCGACGCCTTCCCGACGCGACGCGGCCTGCCCGGCTCTGGACGGGACACCGGGCTGATGCGACCGGGACACGTCCCGGTGGACCGTTCTGCCACACGGCCGGACCCGGCCGGTCACGAACGGAGCCCTCCATGACATCGCTCGACAGTCCCGTCCGCGTCACCTCCCCCGCCGCCGCCTGGGGCGGCGCGGCCCGCGTCGCCGGCGCGCTCGCCCTGACCCTGTCCGGGGTGCTGTGGGCCGTCGCCGACCTCGTCGAACCCGAACTGGACGGCGCGGCCTCGCTGAACTGGACCGCCGCCCACCCCGGCCCCGCCGGGATCGGCATCACGGCGGACATCCTCGCGACCCCCTGCCTCGCCGGCGCGACCGCCGTCTGGCTGCTGCTGTCCCGGCGCCGATCCCCGCGCCTCGCCTGGACGGGGGCCGTGCTGCTGGTCCTCGGGCTCACCGGTCAGGCCATGATCATGGGGGTCGGGCTGGTCGGCTACATGGTCGCCCGCAGCGGAAAGATCGACCCGGCCGTGTTCTCCGCGGTGGTGGGCGACGCTCCCGGCGCCTCGCTCCCGGAAACGGTCTTCACGGTGATGTTCTTCGCCGGGGCCTTCCTCGGTATCGTCGTGATGATGGCGGCCGTCTGGCGTTCCCGCGCCCTCCCCCGGGCCGCCGCGGCACTGCTGGTCGCCTTCCAGCTGACCGAACTGGTGAACCCGCCGTTCCCGACCACGCTCCTCGCGACGGCCGGACTGGTCTGGATGGCGGTGGCGGTGCTGCGCACGCCCGCGGTGGAGAGCCTCGACGGCCGCGGCGGCGTGATGGAGCGGTCATGATCCCTACCGGCCCGGCGACGGTGACCGCCTCCGCGGACACCGGCCGCCGGGCCGCCCGCTCCACGGCGGCCGTCGCCCTCGGCGTGGCCGCCGTGGTCGAGGTGTTGCTGTGGGCCGTCCTCGCGTGGGTGAACGGGCAGGCACCGGCCCGGCTGGTCGCCGAGAACGAGGTGACCGGCGCCGTCGTGGCCGTGTCCTTCGGCGTCGTGGGCGCACTGGTCGTACGCGGCCGTCCCGGCCACGTGCTCGGCTGGATCTTCGTCGCCGAGGGCCAGCTCCAGGGGCTGTGCGTCCTCGGCGCGGAGTACGCGCAGCGCACGCCGCCGCTGCCGCTCGCGGGTGTGGCCGCCTTTTTCGGGGCGTACGTGTGGTTCCCCGGCATTCTGCTCGCGGCCGCGTTCATCACCCCTCTGTTCCCCGACGGCAGGGCCGCGTCGCCGCGGTGGCGTCCGCTGCTGTGGCTGGGAGGCGCCGCCGTGACGTGCGGCACGGCGGCCATCGTCGTGTCCGACGCGCCGATGCGGGACACGTTCCCCCAGTGGACCGATCCCCTCGCCCTGCCGCGAGCCGCCGAGACGGCGCTGGGAGCGGTGGCGGTGGCGTCGGCCCTGGTGGCGGCGGCGTGCGCGCTCGTGGGCGCGGCGGGACTGGTGCTGCGCCTGCGCCGCGCCGCCGGGCCCGAGCGGCGCCGCATCGGCTGGTTCTTCGTCCCCTTCCTCGTCGGCGCCCTGGCCCAGCTGCCTCAGGACGACACCGGGCTGCTCCCCGCCGTGGCGTGGGGATTCTTCCCGGTCGCACTCGGCGTGGCCACGGTCGGCCACGGGCTGTTCGGCGCCGACCGCCTGCTGAGCCGCACTCTTGTCTACGTCGCGCTGACCGTCCTGGTCGCGGGGGTCTTCGGGCTGTTCATCGGGCTCGCCTCCAACGTCCTCGGCGGCGGGGGCACCGGGGCCGTGGCCGCCGCGGTGGTGATCGCTCTGGGGCTGTCCCCCGCCCGGGCGCTCGTCCAGCGGGGCATCGACCGCCTGCTCTACGGCGGCAGCCGCGATCCCTACGCGGTCATCGCCGATCTCGGACGGCAGTTGTCGGCGGCCATCGCCCCGGACGAGGTGCTGCCCATCATCGTGCGGACGGTGGCCGCCGGTCTGCGCCTGCCGTACGCCGCGGTGACCCTCGCCGGGGAGGAGACACCCGCCTCCCGGTACGGGGAGCCGGCCGCCGGCCTGGTCGACCTGCCGCTCCGGCACGCCGGTCAGGAGGTGGGCCGCCTGACGATCGGACTGCGCGAAGGGCAGCGCCGGCTCGACCCCGCCGACGAGCGCCTCCTGCACGACTTCGCCCGGCACGCGGGAGCCGCGGCCGACGGCGTCCGTCTCACCCGCGACCTGCGCCGCTCCCGTGACCGGGTGCTGGCGGCCCGTGAGGAGGAGCGGCACCGCATCCGCAGGGACCTGCACGACGGTCTCGGCCCCACGCTCGCCGGGGTCGCGCTCGGGCTGGGCGCGGCGCGGCGGGCCGTCGGCGCGGAGGGCCCCGCCGAACTGCTCGGGCGCCTGGAGTCCGAGGTCCTCGGCGGGCTGGACGAGGTCCGGCGCCTGGTCGCGGATCTGCACCCCGCGGGACTGGCCGACCTCGGCCTCGTCGCGGCCCTGCGGCGGCACGCCGAGACGCTGTCCGCTCATGCGGGCGGCGCCCTGACGATCACGGTCACGGCTCCCGCCGACCTGCCGCCGCTCGTGCCCGCGGTGGAGGTGGCGGCCTACCGCATCACACTGGAGGCGCTGACCAACGTGGCCAGGCACGCGGCCGCCCGCACCTGCGCGGTGGACATCGCCGCGGAGTCCGGCCTGCTCAGACTCGCCGTACGGGACGACGGCGTGGGCGTGGGCATGGAGCGAGGCCGTCCGAGGCGGGGCATCGGGCTGAGGTCGATGGCCGAGCGGGCGGCGGAGCTGGGCGGAGCGTGCGAGGTCGGCCCCGCGGACGGCGGCGGCACACTGGTCCTCGCGACACTGCGACTGGAGGGATGAGATGACGGACGGGCCCATCAGGCTGCTCATCGCCGACGACCACCCCATGTTCCGGTACGGCCTGCGCGCGGCGCTCTCCGACGTGGACGGGATCACGGTCGCCGGTGAGGCGGCCGACGGAAACGCCGCCGTCGCCATGGCCGGAGATCTCGGCGTCCACGTGGTGCTGATGGACCTCGACATGCCCGGCATGAACGGCATCGACGCCATCGGGGAACTGCGCAGGCGGCTGCCCGAGGTGGCGGTGCTGGTGCTCACGATGTACGACAACGACGAGTCGTTGTTCACCGCCATGCGCGCCGGGGCCAGGGGCTACCTCGTGAAGGGCGCCGAGCAGGAGCAGATCGTCCGCGCGGTCAGGGCCGTCGTCCTCGGCGAGGTCGTCTTCGGCACCGGCGTCGCCGAGCGCGCCCTCGCCTACTTCGCCGCGGCCCCGGTGGGAGGCCGGGCCGCCCGGCCCCTGCCCGAACTCACCGACCGCGAGATCGAGGTGCTCCGGCTGGTGGCCGACGGGCTGAACAACGCGGAGATCGCCAGGCGGCTCTTCCTCAGCGAGAAGACCATCCGCAACCACATCTCCAGCATCTTCGGCAAGCTGCAGGTCGACGACCGGGCGCAGGCCATCGTGCGGGCCCGTCGCGTGGGCCTCGGCTCACCGGAGCCGGGCGGTCAGGGGCATACGACCGAGCGGCGATGACGCCGGGGCCACGGACGCGCGGCAGGGACCGCACGCGTGGAGATCAGCGGTCCGCGGCGTTGGTACGTTTGGGCACGTGGCCCATTACTTCGAGGAGAGCCCCCAGACGGCCAGCCGGCCCGGTTGGGTCACTCTGGTCCTCCCGGATCTGCACCTGCGACTGGAGACCGACCGTGGGGTGTTCTCCCCCGATCGGGTCGATCCGGGAACCCGGGTGCTGCTGGAGACCGTGCCTCCGCCTCCGGCCGAGGGCGACCTGCTCGACCTCGGATGCGGATACGGGCCCATCGCGCTGACGATGGCGTCGCGGGCGCCGGGGGCCACGGTGTGGGCCGTCGACGTCAACCGCCGCTCGGTGGAGCTGTGCGCGCGGAACGCCAAGAGCGCCGGCCTTGACAAAGTAAGGTCGGTTCATGTCGACGAGATGCCGGAGGACGTCAGGTTCCGGGCCATCTGGTCGAACCCGGCCATCCGGATCGGCAAGGCCGCGCTCCACGAGATGCTCATCCGGTGGCTCGACCGGCTCACCCCCGACGGCAGCGCGTACCTGGTCGTGCAGAAGCACCTGGGCTCCGACTCCCTGCAGCGCTGGCTGAGCGACCAGGGCCTGCCCACCTCACGGCTGGCCTCCCGGTCCGCCTACCGCGTGCTGCGGGTGGACGGGCGCGAGCGGTGAGGCGGTTGATGGCCGGACTGGCGGCCCTCGGAGCGCTGGCCGTGTTCCAGTCTCCCGTTCAGGCCCTGCCTCGCCCGGCGACGCCTGCTCCTCGATCGGACGAGTGGTGGTTCCCGCCATGGTCCATCCAGACGAAGGTGTGGCCCACCACCCGGGGACAGGGAGTCACCGTCGCCGTGGTGGACAGCGGTGTCAGGCCCCTGCCCGAGATCGCCCGCGCACTGTTACCGGGGGGCGACACGACGGGACACGGCACGGACGGCCACACCGACTTCAGCGACGACGGTCACGGCACCGGCATGGCGATCCTCATCGCCGGTCAGGGCGGCGGAACCACCCATCTCGTCGGCATCGCGCCGGAGGCTCGGATCCTGCCGGTGGCCGTCACCGACGGGCCCATCTCGACGATCGAGTTCGAGATGTCACTGTCGCGGGGGATCCGATTCGCGGCCGACCACGGCGCACAAGTGATCAACATCTCGCAGGGGGATAACAGCCTGGAGGCGTGCCCCTCCCAGGTGCGGGACGCGGTCGCCTACGCCGTCGAGCACGACGTGGTCATAGTGGCCGCGGCGGGGAACGACGGCGACCACGACAATCCGATCATGTTTCCCGCGTCGTGTCCGGGCGTCCTGTCCGTGGGGGCCACGGACGACCATTCGCGGCCCTGGAAGAGCACGGAGTCGAACGAGTACGTGTCGGTGGCGGCACCCGGCGTCGACCTCCCGGTGGCGAGCAAGAGCGAGGAGTACTCCTACCCCCACGCCAGCGGGACGAGCGGCGCGGCCGCGCTCGTGTCCGGGGCGGCCGCGCTCGTACGGGCGGCGAATCCGGCCATGCCGGCGCGGGAGGTCGTCCGCCGTCTCATCGGCACGACCCTGGACGTGGACGCACCCGGCAGGGACGACCAGACCGGGTACGGCATCGTCCGGATCAACCGGGCCATGCACCCGGACGCCTACCCGGTGCCGCCCGGCTCGCCGAATCCGCCCTACGAGCGGTTCGACCAATGGAAGCACCCGCGAACCACGCCCGCCGAGAGCGTGGAACGCACCTCTGCGGCCGCGGTGCAGGCGGACAGGTCCGAGAAGGGCCTCAGCACCAGCCTGACGGTCCCCGTGCTGATCCTGGTTATCATCGTCATGTTCACCCTCGGCATTCTCGTCGGGCGGGTGACACGGCCCGCCAGGCCCGGGAACCGCCACCCGGATTTCCTCGGAGATCGGGGAGGACCGGGCCCGGCGCGTGGTCATCCCGGCGCGACCCCGCCCAGACAGGGGTTCACCATGCCGCCGGCACCGGACGCACCTCCCCACGAGCCGCCGAGGCGAGAATCCACCATGCCACCCGATGGGCCTCCCCAGGAGCCCGGAACTGCGAGCGAGCGATGATCGATGAGCGGCCGATGAGCGGCTCCAACCCGCGCAGGCAGCTCAAGCCGACCGACGTCAAGCGGCTCAACCGCACCTGGCGCCGCAACACCGAGGGCCGTCTCGCGCTGATCCTCGAATCGGTGACCGGCCCCTTCAACATCGGATCGATCTTCCGCACGGCCGCCGCCTTCGGCGCGGAGACGATCTGGCTGGCCGGCAACGCCACCCCGCCCACCAACCCCAAGGCGCAGAAGACCGCGCTCGGCACCGACCGGCTGGTCGAGTGGCACGAGCCGGTCCCGGTCGCCGAGGCCGTACGCGCGGCCAGGGAGGAGGGGTTCCGGGTGGTCGCCGTCGAGCTGACCGGCGACGCCGTTCCCCTGCACGAGGCCAAGCTCGACGGCGACGTCTGCCTGGTGCTCGGCAGCGAGGACCACGGCTGCTCCCCCGCCTGCCTCGAGGCGGCCGACTCGGTGGCCTACATCCCCCAGGTCGGCCGGGTCGGATCGGTCAACGTGGCGGTCGCCGCGGCCATCGCGATGGCGGAGGCCCGGCGGCAGGAATGGGCGTCGTCCGCCGGGTAGCCGCCCCCTGAGACGGCTTCCGGCGCCGAGCCCGGACCCGGGGCGTGCGGACACGGAGTGAACCGCGACACGCCGAAGGGGAAAATCCGCCCCGAAGATGACAAGGGACTCTTGTGACGCAAATGTTCACCTTGGTGCGCTGACTGTATGGCCGGAACCCGGCATACTCCTCTCGTGCATCGCCGTTTCGCGTTCCTCGACCACCCCGGACCGCTCGCCTTCGCGCATCGAGGCGGGGCGGCGGAGGCCCGCGAGAACACCATGGCCGCTTTCTCCCGGGCGGTCGAGCTCGGCTACACCTACCTGGAGACCGACGCCCACGCGACCGCCGACGGCGTGCTGCTCGCGTTCCACGACCACAGCCTCGACCGCGTCACCGACCGCACCGGCCGCATCTCGCGGCTGCCCTACCGCGAGGTGCGCAGGGCCAGGATCGGCGGCCGGCACGAGATCCCGCTGATGGAGGACCTGCTCGGCGCCTGGCCGGACGTGCGGTTCAACATCGACGTCAAGGAGAGCGCCGCGATCGTGCCGCTGGCCCGGGCGATCCGCCGCACCCGCGCCTACGACCGCGTGTGCCTGACCTCGTTCTCCGACGTGCGGCTGGCCCGCGCCCGGCGCGCCATCGACCGGGAGGTCTGCTTCTCGCTCGGCCCGCGCGGCCTGGCCGCCCTGCGTACGGCCGCGATGGGAGGCGGGTACGGCAGGCTGCTGTCCGGGCTGGCCCGGGCGGGAGTGCCGTGCGCGCAGGCGCCGATCGGGTTCCGCGGTCTGCGGGTGACCACCCGCGCCCTCGTGCGGACCGCGCACGCGATCGGCATGCAGGTGCACGTGTGGACGGTGAACGACCCGGTGACGATGGCGTATCTGCTCGATCTCGGCGTCGACGGGATCATGACGGACAACATCAGCGGCCTGCGCGACGTGCTCAAGTCGCGCGGGCAGTGGCACCCCCGCCCGGCCGAGCCGTGACCCCGGACCACCCGGCACGACCCGGACCGCCCCGCCGAACCCGCTGAGCCTCTGTCCACGCCGAACCCCGCCGAAGCCCGGGCCCCGCCGAACCCCTGCCCCTGCAGAACCCCGGCCCCCGGCGACGCTCCACCCCCGTGAGGAGAGACCATGACCGCCCCCCAGGTCGTTCAGGAGGAGATCCCCGGCGCGCGGCGGCGCGAGCAACGCGGCTGGTACTGGTACGACTGGGCGGACTCGGCGTTCCAGACGACCGTCCTGACCGTCTTCCTCGGGCCGTACCTGACCTCGGTCGCCACGACGGCGGCGGGCGGCGAGGGCGGCTTCGTGTCGTTCCTCGGCCTCGACCTGCGGCCGAAGGCGTACTTCACGGCCCTGGTGACGATCTCGGTGCTGCTGCAGATCGTGATCATGCCGATCGTCGGCGCCCTGGCCGACCACACCGGCCGCAAGAAGCAGATCCTGGGGGCCTTCGCGTACGCGGGCGCGGCGGCCACGCTCGGCTTCTACCTCGTCTCCGGCGGCGGCTACCTGCTCGGCGGCGTGCTGTTCCTGGTCGCCAACGTGACCTTCGGCTCGGCGCGCGTGGTCTACGACTCCTTCCTGCCGCAGATCTCCGGCGCGGAGGAACGCGACGCGATCTCCAGCAGGGGCTGGGGCTTCGGCTACCTCGGCGGCGGCCTGCTGCTCGCGCTCAACCTGGTGCTCTACCTGTCCGGCGCGGTCGAGGAGGGCCTGGCGGTCCGCGTGAGCCTGGCGTCGGCCGGCCTGTGGTGGGGCGCGTTCACCCTGATCCCGATGCTGCGCCTGCGCAACCGGCGGGTGCCGGTCCACGAGGCGACCGCCGCCCGGGCCGTGGCCGGCAGCGTCCGCCAGCTCGGCCGGACCCTCGCCGACCTGCGGCGCTATCCCCGCACGCTGCTGTTCCTCGCGGCCTACCTGATCTACAACGACGGCGTGCAGACGGTGATCGGGTTCTCCGCGACGTACGCGGACCAGGAGCTGGGGCTGAGCCAGACGCACCAGATCGGGGCGATCCTCATGGTGCAGTTCATCGCCGTCGGCGGCGCGCTCGGGCTCGCGTGGATCGCGGCCAGGATCGGGACCAAGCGCACGGTCCTGGCCAGCCTGGTCGTGTGGACGGCGGTGGTGGGGGTGGCCTACTTCCTGCAGAAAGGCGCGGCGGTCCAGTTCTACGCGATCGCCTTCGCCATCGCGATCGTCATGGGCGGCACGCAGGCGCTGTCGCGCTCGCTGTACTCCTTGGTGATCCCGCCCGGCCGGGAGGCGGAGTACTTCAGCCTCTACCAGATCAGCGACAAGGGCTCGGCGTTCCTCGGCTCGCTGGTGCTCACGCTGGCGCTTCAGCTCACCGACAGCTATCGCACCGCGATCGTCTCGCTGATCGTGTTCTTCGTCGTCGGGTTCGTACTGCTCACCGTTGTCAACCTGCCCCAGGCCATCCGCGAGGCGGGGAACGAGGTGCCCGACCACATCTGAGACCAGTGGGACGGAAAAAGCGCGATTGGATCAGGTCTCGGCTGGGAATCCACACACGGTATCAGGCGTTGTACGCGGTGGCGAACGAACCCCTCGAAGGCGGGGACCTCAGGAGGCTTAAAGACATGGGCGAGCGTGCACTTCGCGGTACCCGGCTCGGCGCGACCAGCTACGAGAACGACCGCAACACCGATCTGGCCCCGCGTCAGGAGGTGTCCTACACGTGCCCCAAGGGCCATCTCACCACCGTCCCGCTCGCCGTCGAGGCCGAGATCCCGACGAACTGGGAGTGCCGTTACTGCGGCAGCCCGGCACTGCGGGTGGACGCGGAGCAGCCCCAGCAGAAGAAGGCGAAGCCCCCGCGGACCCACTGGGACATGCTGCTGGAGCGTCGCTCGATCGAGGACCTCGAAGAGGTGCTGAACGAGCGTCTCGCCATTCTGCGCGAGCAGCGGCGCAAGAGCGCGTAGGACGCCTGCGACGCCCCCGGCAGCCTGGAATTCTCCCAGGCCGCCGGGGGCGTTCGCGTGTCCGGCCCGGCGAGCCGGTCGTTCGATCCTGACCGCTCAGCCGGCCGGCGCCGGCGCACGGACGACGACCATGGGACACCTCGCGTAGTGGAGCATGGCCTGGCAGACCGATCCGAGGACCAGACCCATGAACTCGCCGTGGCCCCGGGAGCCGATGACGAGCAGGTCGGCGCTCGCCGACGCGTGCCGCAGCACGTCCACCGGATGGCCCCGGACGGCCTCCTCGACGACCTTGACGTCGGGATAGCGCTCGCGGCGCCCGGCGAGGGCCTCCCTGATCATCCGCACCTCGACCTTCTCATCGTCGAAGTCGTCGGGGAGCGGTGCGAAGCCGCCGCCCGCCTCCAGCGGGCTGTAGGCGTGCACCGCCCGCAGTCCCGTCCCGCGCAGCGCCGCCTCGGCGAAGGCGAAGTCGAGCACCTTGGCGCAGGCGGGCGATCCGTCGATGCCGACCACGATCTCCGGGCGTGGCGCGGAGGGCACCTCCCGCACGACCACCACATCGCATGGGGCGCGACCCGCCACGCCGTACGCGACCGAGCCGAGCAGCAGGCCGCGGAAGCCGCCGAGCCCGTGGTTGCCGAGCACCAGGAGATCGGCGTCCACGGCCGCCTCGACGAGCGCCGAGCGCGGGTCGCCGGCCAGGATCGCGGTGTCGACGGGCACCCGGGGAGCCTCCGCGCGAACCCGCTCGGCGGCGGCGCCGAGCACGGCGGCGGCGCCGTCGCGCATCCACGCCGCGACGCTGGTGTACGGACCCTGCCGAGCGGTCGAGCACGCCCAGGCGGGGATGGCGTTGGCGATGTGCAGGGGGACGCCGCGCAGGTCGGCCTCCCGGGCCGCCCAGCAGGCGGCCTCCATGCCGGCGTGCGAGCCGTCGACGCCCACGACGATCATGATGCCCTCCCCTCGGCCGGTCCTTCCATCACACCGTTCCCTCTGCGGGGCCATGCGAGCGCCGCCGAAGGTCCCGCCGGGACGGGACCTCCGGCCCCCACGCCGCCTACGACACCCCCACTCCTACAACAGGGCGTGCTCGGGGGAGGCGGCGCGGGCGGTGAGGTGGTGGCGCAGGCGCTCGCCCTCGACGTCGAGGTCGGGCAGCGCCCGGTCCAGGGCGCGGGGCAGCCACCAGGCGGCGCGGCCGAGCATGGACATCACGGCGGGGACGAGGGTCATGCGGACCACGAAGGCGTCGACGAGCACGCCGACCGCGAGCGCGAAGCCCATCGACTTGATGATGGGGTCGTTCATGAACACGAACCCGCCGAACACGGCCGTCATGATCAGCGCCGCGGCGGTGACGACCCGCGCGTTGTGCCCCATCCCGTTGATCGTCGCCTGGCGGGGAGTGTCGCCGTGCACGTAGTCCTCGCGCATCCGCGAGACCAGGAACACCTCGTAGTCCATGGCCAGGCCGAACAGGATGCCGATGAGCAGGATCGGCAGGAAGCTCACCAGCGGGCCCGGCACGTCCACGCCCAGCAGACCGGCCAGGTGGCCCTCCTGGAAGATCGCCACGGTGATGCCGAAGGTCGAGCCGACGGTGAGCAGGAAGCCCAGCGCCGCCTTGACCGGGACCAGGATCGAGCGGAAGACGAGCATGAGCAGCAGCACCGACAGGCCGACCACCAGCAGCAGGTACACGGGCATGGCGTCGGCGAGCTTGTCGGAGACGTCGATGCCCACGGCCGTCGCGCCGGTGACGGCGATCTCGGCGCCGCGGATCGCGGCGACCTTGGCGCGGATGGCGTGGACGGCGTCCTCGGTGGCCGCGGCGGTGGGCCCGGCCTTGGGGATGATGGTCAGCAGCGCGGTGGTGCCCGCGGCGTTGGGCTGCGGCGGGGCCACGGCCAGCACACCGGGGGTCTGCTGGATCATCCGGGCGGCCTCACCCGCGGCGGCGGTCGTGGCCGCGCGGTCGGCGGCGGAGACCACGGCGATCAGGCGGGCGTTGAAGCCCTCGCCGAACCCCTCGCTGGTCAGGTCGTACGCCTCGCGGGCCGGGGTGCCGGGAGCGGCGGTGCCGGCGTCGGGCAGGGCCAGCCGCAGGTCCTGGGCCGGCAGCGTGAGCGCGCCGAGGCCGAGGACTCCGGCCAGCAGGATCGGCACGCGCAGCCGGGTGACGACCCGTCCCCAGGTGTAGCCGAAGCCCCTGCCGCCCGCGTCCGCGTTCTCGCCGGTGCGCTGCTTGCGGGGCAGCACCCGGGCTCCGGCGTACGACAGGAAGGCGGGCAGCAGCGTGAGGGCGACCAGCACGGCGACGGCCACGGTGCCGGCGGCGGCCAGGCCCATCACGCTCAGGAACGGGATGCCGACCACCGACAGACCGGCGAGCGCGATGACCACGGTGGCCCCGGCGAACACGACCGCGGAGCCGGCGGTGCCGACCGCCCGGCCCGCGGCCTCCGCGGGTTCGACGCCCTCGGCCAGGAACTGGCGATAGCGGGAGGTGATGAACAACGAGTAGTCGATGCCGACGGCCAGGCCCAGCATCAGCGCGAGCACCGGCGTGACGGAGGTCAGCTCGACGAGGCCGCTGAGCGCGAACAGGCCGCCCATGCCGGCCCCCACGCCGATCAGCGCGTTCAGCAGGGTCATGCCGGCGGCCACCAGCGAGCCGAAGGTGACGATCAGCACGACCGCGGCGATCACGACGCCGATCCCTTCCGACCCGCCCACTTCCGGCGCGGCGTTCAGGACCTCGCCGCCGTGCTCGACCCGCAGCCCGGTCGCCGAGGACCCGGCCTTCAGGTAGGCCGCGCGCTGGGCGTCGGTCACGTCCTTGAGCCCGCGGTCGAACTGCACCTGGACCAGGGCGTAGCGGCCGTCGGCGGAGACCGAGCCGACCCGGAACGGATCCATGGCGGCGAGGACGCCGGGCACGGCGGCGGCCTCCTTGACCACGGGCGCGACCGCGGCGGCGTCCAGCTTCCGGCCCTGCGGAGCGGCGACGACGATGGTGCCGGTGGCACCGCTGGCCTGCGGGAACTCCTTGGCCAGGGCGTCCAGCGCGCGCTGCGACTCGGTGCCGGGCATGGCGAACTTGTCGCCGGTCGGGCCGTGGAAGGCCGCGGCGGCCAGGCCCAGGACCACGAGCAGCAGCAGCCACACGGCGGCCACGCGCCCGCGTCTGCGGAAGGAGAACCGGCCCAGCCGGTACAGCAGGGTTGCCAAAGCAGATCTCTTTCTTCGGGAGGTCAGTCGGTCCGCAGACCGAGCGTGCGCAACGCACCGCGGGTCAGCTCCGCGCGCAGCGTCTCCTCGGGGAGCGCGAGCTCGCCGGCGCTGGTCAGGATGATCCCCAGCATCGCCATCCAGGCCCAGACCCGGGCCTCGGGGGCGGCCGAGCGGCCGGACAGGGCGTCCGTCAGCCGTCCGGTGATGCCGTCCACGTCCGGCAGTTCCGGCCGGTTGATCAGCGCGTCGACGTCCTGCAGGAGGATCTTCACCTGCAGCCGGAAGCGCAGGGACAGGTCAACGAGCCCGGCGACGGCGGCACGGGCGGCCTCCTCGCCGTCGAGCCCGGCGAGCCGCCCTTCCAGCGCGGCGAACTCCGGCCCGACGGGCGCCAGCAGCTCGGTCAAGATCGCGTCCTTGTTCGTGAAGTGGTAGAGCAAGGACGCCTTGGAGCAGCCCGCGTCCGTGGCGATGTCCTGCAGGGAGGTGCCGCGGAAGCCGTGGGCGGCGAACAGCCGCACGGCCGAATCCAGGATGTCCGCGCGCATGGTGGTTGCGGAACGTGCCATGCGGATACCCTAGCTGACCGATCGGCCAGCTTTGACCGATCGGACAGTAACCGCCTCCGGCAGTAGTCGGTGCTCCATGCCGGCCTTCGCCTGGCACGGCCACCTCGTGGAGATCTCATGCGCCGTCCATCGGTACAGACATGCGGCACGACGACCCGATGCGGGGCTCGGCGTATGCGGCGACCGGTGTCATGCGATAGCGCCGAAGGAACCAGCCGACTTGGGCCGAGTTGTCCCGTCGTGTGTGACAGCGTACGAGGTTATGACCGAGCTACTGATCATCGCCGGAGACACCTTCCAGCGCAGATATGGTCGCTACCTCATCGTCGACGGCGACGGTCCGACCATCGACACGGAAGATGCGCGGCTCTTGGGCGGCGAATTGTGCTCCACCACCCAGAATCTGATGGTCATCGAGTCGATCGCAGGGCGCGACTCCTTCAGTTCTGGCCGGATCGCCCATGAGAACGAAGGGGCCGAGACGGTCGGAAGCTCGTCCCGGCCGGCGCGTCATGGGTCGGTCAATCCTCAGCGCCCCCGTACCGCCCGCTGCATGAATCTATTGTGCCGCCTGCCAAAATTGCACTACCAGCAGGTGATGCCGATGAGTTCTGATGTGAACTCTTCGTGGGCGCGATCGCGTTGTCCCCTGCGACGAGCCAATCGGCCGCATTGACCTCGTACAGATCCGACTGTGCGTCGAAGGCTGGGGGCGGAGGTCCAGGCCCTCCCCTGTCGATGCCCTGGTGCTTGGGGAAATTCGCAGTCTGTCGTCCGCGAAGAAGCGCTATCGCTTGGATCGATTAAGTCAGCGGCGGCGCCTCGTGGCCAGATACTGCCTGTGCGGGAGGCCGAACCAATTGCCGTTGACGATCGCACCGCTCAGCCGACCCGCCAAGGAAAAGGCCACCGCCACGCGCGCGTTGAAGTCCTGCCCTGGGGCGAGTCCGGCGGCCTCCAAGTCTTGATCCAGATAGCCGGGATCGATGCCCTCGCGATCGATATGGGGGGCGGTCAGCGACAATGCGGTGACGATGGCGCCATCCCGGGCCAAGGTCAGGCCGCTGTCGAGGTTGACGGTCCAGTAGATGTTGATCGCCTGCCCTCCGCCGGAGGACAGGGAACGGAGCCGGTCCGGTTCGGCTCCCAGATAGCTCTGCGGTTCCACAACGAGCGTGTGAGCGTCGCCGATCGGCCCTATGAGGAGGATGGGCTGGTCGCCAGGTAGGCGCCAGCGCTCGGCGTTGAGCTCGTGAATCGTGCGCAGAACGGCGGACGACGGATCTGCACCGAGAGCGCGGGCGACGTCGTCGCTGTGGAGACCACGGACCCATGTCCCGCAGAATTGCTCGAACAGCCCCACGCCTTCCAGCATGTCGGCCACGTCTCTGGCGTTCACAGGACCTCGCTGATGAGGGAAATGGGCGGCCCCCGTGACTGAACGGGAGCCGCCCTGATGTCAGAGAGCTATCCTACTTGATACGCACCCAGAACTTGTCGCCGTCGAGAATTCTGAACCTCTCGTAGAAGAAGTTCAGGTCGATGCCCGCGTCTCTGTTGTGCAAGCGGTCGACTGGCTTGATGGAGATGTTGGTTCCGGCGAACGCAGCTCCCTCATGGGCTGTCGCGAACGGATACTCATCGCATTGCTTTCCGCTTCTCTCCGCCGCCGTCCACTCCCTGATGCAGAGTGTGTCCTTTCTGTTCTCATTCTTGGTCGGGATATCCATATAACCCGGCGGCAGGTCCTTATAACGTGCGGCACGGTGCAACGGAAACGCGCGCGGGTCGGTCGGTTCCTGCATGCGTCCGGGCAGGAAGTCGGCGTTTCCAGGAACGACCTTGTTGTCCGCGTACGGCTTCGTTGTCCACGGCTGATAGAACGCCTGCCAGACGTGGCTGGCGACCTGTCCGATGGCGGGGTCGGTCCGCTTCATCTGGTAGATCATGCGTGCGTGCTTGAGACGACAGCCGCCCTTGTAACGCACGATCGCCGGACTGGTGTCACAGAAGACATCGGGTTCGATTTCCGGCTGGGACAGCGGTGCCGTGTCGACCGGAAGCTCGCCGAATGACGAATCGATGTGAATCCATGGCCGCAGGGTGCAGGTCGCCGTGTTGTCCGGGCCAGAACCTCCGTCGGAGTGGAAAATGAACTCCTCGTGCGGGTCGGATTTCCAGGACGCCAGGCTTCTCGTCCTCTGCGCCTCCGACCGAGGGTTGACCTCCTGACATTCGGCTGCCGCATGCCCGGGCTCCGGCGCCGCCTTGATGAACGCCTTGATGTAAGTATCCGGAGGCGTCGTCATGGCGTGCCCCTCGGTGTCTATCCAGAAGGGCTGGCTCACCTTGATCCAGGCTTTCATGTCTCGCGGCCGGGTTCCGCCCGGCGAGGTACCCCAGTGATCAGGAATGGCAGAGGCGCCGGCGCCGTCGCCGACATAGGTGTGTACTACCGATGACGCCGAGAATTGGAAGGCGCCCAATCCGACCCTCTTCTTCTGGCCACTGCTGTTGACGGTCACCTTGAAGATCGGGAGCATCAGCCACTGGCTGTAGCAATAGAAGTACGGACGGACGTATGCTATGGCGCCTTCGGGGACGTTCGAGCGCAATCTGAACTGCTCGTTTTCGCACCACTCCGCGGTTGGATGCCCCGACTGCAGGTCGGGATAGCCGTACGGAAACTGCGCGGTCGCCGCCGCCAGCGAGGCTGCGGCCTGCGACGTCCCCTCCCTGGATGTCTGTGCCTGCGTGGCAAGCGACTGCCAGCCGGTCCAAGCGCTTGTCTTTCCGGAGTCAGTGACACGGGCACGCCATCGGACCTTCTCGCCGTTCTGTAGTTGGTCCTTGGGCACCTGCAGCGTCACCTGGGACTCGCCGGCCTTGGCAGTGGTCTGGCCCGACCAGATCCGATGCTTGCCCTCGGCTGTCTTGTGCGTCTTGGCGGACTTGATGGGCTTGGCGGGTTCGCCGGCGATCTCCACTTCCACCTTCGCCTCGCCGTCGTGCCCGGTGAGCCAAGTGGTCAGGCGGGGGGTGAGCGTATCGGCGACGGTGACACCGTTCTCGGTGCGGCTGTCGTCCACCGTCAGCTTCTCAACTGCGGTGGCGGGGTTACCGGCCGCGCCGGTGCTCAGTCTCTGTGCTGCGCTGCTCGTCCCTGCGGCACCGACGGGGGTGTTCATGTCGGTTTGGATCTGCGCTGCGGTTTGGGCGCGGTTGTAGATGCGGACCTCGTCGATGAGGCCTTGGAAGTATTCGCCCCATACGTTGTTGCCGCCGATGTGGAGGGGGCCGCCGTCGTCATAGAGACTGCCGGTTATCGCGGCGGTGGCCGCCTGGCTGCCGTTGACGAACAGGCGGGCGGTCGTGCCGTCGTAGGTGACGGCGATGTGGCTCCAGGTGTTGGTCGGCAGTGGCGTGGAGGGGCCGAACTCCCAGTCGTAGTCCGTGGTGAGGTATCCGACGGGTCCCTGTCCGTTGGATGCGTACAGCGAGTAGGAGGCTCCGTCGAGCGAGCTGAGCTCCTTCATGATCACGCTGCGGTAGCCCGTCACTGCGCTGGGTTTCACCCAGGCCGACAAGGTCATGCCGGTGGACAGGCGAAGCGACGGCGCGTTGTTGATCGTGACCCAGCTCGAGGTGCCGTTGAACGACAGGGCCTTGCCGTACTTGCCCTGGGTGGTCCAGCTGGTGTCCGTGGCCGTGCCGGTGTTGTTCGTCCCCGACGAGTCGGCGACCACGGTGCCGGCGCCCTGCTCCATGCCGTAGGCCGCCACCAGCCCCTGAACCGGAGTCGGCGTTGGTGTCGGGCTCGGTGTCGGGCTCGGTGTCGGGCTGGGGCTGGTTCCCGGTGTGGTGGAGCCGACGGGGGTGTTCATGTCGGTTTGGATCTCGGCCGCGGTCTGGGCGCGGTTGTAGATGCGGACCTCGTCGATCAGCCCGCTGAAGAACTCGCCCCAGGCGTCGTTGCCGCCGATGTGGAGCGGGCTGCCGTCGTCGTAGAGGCTTCCGCTCACGGCTTTCTGGGCGACCTGCTGGCCGTTGACGAACAACCGCAGGGCGGCACCGTCGTAGGTCAGCGCCAGGTGGCTCCAGGTGTTCACCGCCAGAGGGGAACTCCCGCTGAGGGTGGAGAAGTTGTCAGGCGCGGTCTGCACCCAGCCGGCCGGGCCCGTGCCGTTGGAGGCGTACAGGGTGTAGGAAACGCCCTCGGTGCTCAGCTCCTTGGCCAGCACGCTTCTCCAGTCGGTCACCGTGGCCGGGTTGACCCAGGCCGAAAGCGTCATCCCGGTCGTCAAGCGCAGCGACGCGGCGTCCGGGACGGTGACCCAACTGGAGGAGCCGTCGAACGACAGCGCCTTACCGAACTTACCATTCGCCCAGCCGGTGTTGCTGCCCGTGCCAGTGTTGCTCCGCCCGGAGGAGTCGCCCACGCTGGTGCCCGATCCCTCGTTCATGCCGTAGGCCGCGACCAGGCCCGTAATGGGAGCCGGCGTGTCCGCAGCCGTGGTGAACGACCAAGTGTAGGGGGCCATGGCATTACCCGAGCCGTCCTTGGCCCCACTGACCTCGACTCGATACGCCTTCGAGGCAGTAAGCGGCGAGGTTGGCGTGAAGGTCCATTCAGAGTTGCCGTTGCCGCCCGCCAACGTTCCCTGTACGGTCGCGTCCGACGGGTCCTTGACCGTGACCTGGACCTCGGACACCGCCTCGTTGAACGTCACCTTGACTGCGGTATTGGCTGGCACGTTGGAAGCGTCACGGCCGGGCTCGATTCCGGTCACGGTCGGTGCGTCTGTATCAGGGTCAGCCGTGGTGAACGACCATGAGTAAGGGGCTGCCATGGGATTACCGGCGTAGTCTTTGGCGCCCTGAACGGTGGCCGTGTAGACGGTGCTGCTCTGCAGGCTCTGCTGCGGCGAAAAGGCAATGACGCCGTTGTCCGGATCCAATGCCTGATCGCCTGGAATGGAAGTCCCGGAGGGGTCCGTGAGGGTTAGCTGTGCTCCATTAACCGCCTCTGTGAACTCGACGCTCATTCGGGCGTCCACGGGCACGCCGGTGGCGTTCGCGGCCGGGGCGGCTGACTTCACGGTCGGCGGCGTCGAGTCCGGCTCGGGTGTGGGCGTGGGCGATGTCGACGGCCATGGCACCTCGGCCACCACGTCAGGGTCCTCGCCGGGCAGTGGCTGGAGTGCATCGCGTTCGACGTCGTAGGGGTCATGGCTCCCGCTTAGGGCGTTGACCTCCTCGATGGACCGACCAGGCAGATCAGGAATGCCGGAATAGCCGGTAATCCGATTGGCTTCCGCCTCTTCATAGCTGGGCATGTGATCCAGCGGCTCACTGGAGCCCATCCACATGCTCACATAGTTAGTCACCGGCGGCGTGTATTCGATCATCAAAGTGGGAGGGTGACGATAGCCCGGGTAGGGTTGTCCGCCGCTGTATTCACTGGAGTAATACTGGCGCCAGTTGGTTGCCGCCGTCTCGCTGTAGGCTCGCAGCACCATCCCGTGGTTGGGTACGTCCTGTTCGATCCATGCGCGGGCCATGGTCTTGACCTGATGCCACAACGCCTCGTCCTTGGCGCACCAGGTGCCGCTGGCGTCGTAGTTGTAGCCAGCCTTGTTGAGTCCCTCGGTGCCGCTGGCTCTGGTCGGTTGCTCGTCCCAGGTCACATAACCTTCACTCCAGTCGGAGGTGACCCGCTGGGCGACAATGCCCGACCCCAGTGTTTCAGCGCACAACGCTCCGTTGGGGCCGCCGGACTTGTAGTTCCAAATGATCAGGTCGGCGTCGACGACGGTGGCGCCCCACAGGTCTTCGGTGTTGAACTTCAGGTACACGCGCGCGATGTCCGCGCTGGTTTGGGTGGTGCCCGCGCGTAGCCACCCGTCCGGGCCGTGGTTGCTGTAGGGCTCGTTCTTGTTGACCCAGGAGTCGGCGGGTTTGCCGCCGCCGAACCACTCGGAGGAGGCGGCGATCGTCACCGGGTAGGTCACCGCCGGGTCGGCCAGGAACTTCTCGTCCGGGGTGAACACCAGCTCCGACGTCGCGCCGGCGGTCTCCACATGCGCGTCGACCCGGGAACTCCTGCCCTGCTCGGGCGAGGCCTCCACCTTGGCGTCCATCGCCGTCAGCACGACCGGCGCCGCCGCCGCCTTGCCCTTGGCGTCCTGCAACTGCGGCAACCCCTCGGGGCCCTTACCGAACTTGGTGCCGTCGGGAAGGGTGAGCGGCAGCCGTACGGTCACCGGGCCGTCCGGTTTGCGCCGGAAGACCACCTGGGAGACGAAACCGTCGCCCTGGGCGATCACCACCAGGTCAGCCCCCGGTGCAACGGCGTCGGGGTAGGTGACCGTGCTGCCGGAGACCTTCGGCTCCGGCAGCGGCTGGCTCACGCTCAGGCCGCTGGTGCCCTGCTCCCCCTTCGCCGAGACCAGGTGCTTGGCCCCGCGCCCACCGAAGGTCAGCGGCGACTTCACCCGCGCCGCCTGCAACGTGCCGTCGCGGGCCACGATCCTGGTGTCGATCGGCTCCCACGCGCCGCTGGACGGGTTCTTCAGCTGTACGGGCCGAGTGGACAACTCGGCGCGCAGATGCTTGCCGTCAGGCTGCGCCCAGACCTTCATCTTCTCGGTGAAGCGGGCGGGGACCTCGACGGGTTTACCGGACTTGGCCGCCTTCTCCCAGGCGGCCTTGACCGCTGAATCCGAAGATGCCTTCGGTTGTGTTGCCGACGAGGAGGCGGGGGTCGGGGGTGGCGGGGGTGCCTGGGCGACCGCGGGCGCGCTCATGAGCGGGAGCGGTAGCACCAGGGTCGCGATCAGGGCAGCACGGCGGCGCGTCCGGACGGATAAGCCGGACGCTGATCGGCGTCTGTTCACTCACAACCTTTCGCAACACATGGATGGGGGGATACAGCACGACCAGGAATGGAAACAGATATGTTTGAGCCGCCCTGCGCCAGGAGTGGTTACGCGACTCACATGGCCGTGCCTGGTTCTCTCGCTGCGAGGCACGGGTGAGGGGTCGATACGCCTTCCGTTTGAACGGCAGCGGCTTCATCCCGTGTTCACTGTGCTCCCCACGTGAAGTACAAGGGCCAAACCCTTCTCTTGCAGCACGGCGTACCACCCTGGCCGACGGGTGCGTATGTAGCCAGGGTGCCGGGAGCCCTCATGGATGTCTTGACTTCTTCTGCACGCTTCATGGCGATTTGTGCACGCCGCCGACGGCCTGGTGCCATGTCCAGGTCGGACCTCGCCGGGGGCAACCGCCGGCGGCTGAGCCTCACCGACGAGGGAAAGCGGCGGGCGGCCTAATCCGGCAGAATTCGAAGACCGGCCGGCCGCCGTCGTCGCGGCAAGCGGCGTGCCCCACGCCGACCACCTTCGACCGGCTGGAACGGGAGGCGGGTAAATAAGCCCGAACGTCGACACCCCGCCCTTACACCCGCGCACGTTCTGTACGCGCAGGTCCGCTCCTCGGTGACTGTGCTTTCCCTGCTCACGCACCGCAACGCCACAGTCGCACACATGACATTGACGGCGACTTGTCAGCGAGCCATCCTGCTGTCTGCTCTGTACATCGTGCTCATCGCATTCACAATGCCGTGCGGCGAAGAGCGCTTCGCGCGAGAGAAGTTGGCGCTGCCGTAACAACGACTCGTTGAGGACAGGCATGAGAGTGATGGACTGGAGCACCAGGGACCTGGCCGTTCGGGATCGGTTTCCCTCCTGGTACGACGCCATGTCGGAGACACTTGTCTGCACATGGTTGACTACGGAAGATCCCGCCCGCTTCCACGCATCAGCCCGACTGGCCGATCTCGGCGGATTACAGTTTTCGGTGATGAGCCATAACACGCTTCAGGCGAGCCGCCCCGCAAAGCTCATCCGGAAATCGGACCCGGAAGTTTTCCAGCTGCACCTTGTCCTCACCGGCGGTGGCGGCATACGGCAGGCGGGACGGGATGCCACCTTTCAGGCGGGGCAGTTGCTCATCATCGATTCCTCCTGGCCGTACGAGGGATGGCGGGGAGCCGACGACAATCAGGCCCATGCGGTGATCGTCCAGTTCCCCCGGGCGGCGCTCAGCCTGCGTTCCGATATGGTCAGGCAGCTCGCGGCGGCGCCGATTCCCGTGCAGCACGGCATCACCGGCGTCCTTGCCGGGCATCTCAGGCATCTGGCAGCACACGCCGAGGGTCTCACCCCTCGCAACGCGGAGGCGGTGTCCGCCGTCACCCTCGATCTGATCGCGGCCGCCTGCGCCGACCGGCTCGAGACCACCGCCCTGCTGTCCCCTGAATCACGGCACCAGGCTCTGCTGTCGCTGGTCCACGACTTCATCCGGCAGCGGCTCGGCGACCCGGACCTGACCCCGGAGACGATCGCCGCGGCGCACCAGGTCTCCGTCCGGCACCTGTACAAGATGTTCCAGAAGCAGGGCGTCACCGTGGCGGCCTGGATCCGCCGATGCCGGCTCGAACGGTGCCACCGCGATCTCGCCGATCCCCGGCAGCGTGCTCGCCCCATCCAGGCCATCGCTGCCCGCTGGGGCTTCACCGATGCCGCGACCTTCAGCCGCGCCTTCCGCGCCGCCTACGGCATGTCACCTCGCGATCACCGTAATTCCACAGCAGGAACCGAACTGCCGGTGAGTGCGCCCGTGTGGTCCTGATGCTTCTGTCTCGAAGCGCTCGACCGGTGACCCGCCAGGTCACCGGTCGACGAGGGCGGCGAAGGTCTCCGGCCCGTGCAGCCGGGCGATGAACGAGCGGGCGCCCCGGCCGGTACCGCGACACGGGCGCCGGCAACGGCGAGCCCGTCGCACCGGCAGGAGCACCGCAAGGCCTGTTAGAGGCCGAGATGGTCCACCGACACCTGCCAGAGGAGGGTGGCCGCCTCCGGGTCGAGCGCGTACGCCGCGACTCCCCGGCGGGTGCCCTCCCGATTCGGCTCCGCCTCCTGGCAGTCCTCGAAGTACCGCCCGGTGACGCCCTCCAGCAGCGGCGAGGCCGCGACCAGCACGGACGTGGACGCGCCCTGCTCGACCGTCTTCCACGTGGGGCCGCCGCCGCCCGCCTGGGCGCGCATGCGCTCGAGCTCCTCGTCGGTGACGTGCCGCTGGAGGTTGGTGCGGATGGCGCCGGGCATGAGCGCGTTGACCGTGATGCCGTCACCGGCCCACCGCCTGCCGGCCTCGACCGCGAACAGCACGTTGGCCGTCTTCGACTGCCCGTACGCCAGCCACGGGTCGTACGGGCGCTCCTTGAAGTGGATGTCGTCGAAGACGACCGGCGACCGCAGGTGGGCGGTGGAGCTGACCGACACGACGCGGGCGCCGCCAGCCGCCGCGAGCGCCGGGTGGAGGCCCGTGGTCAGCGCGAAGTGCCCGAGGTGGTTGGTGGCGAACTGCAGTTCCCAGCCCTCCGGCGTCCGCGTCTCCGGGCACGCCATCACTCCGGCGTTGTTGACCAGGATGTGCAGCGGCCCCTCCCACGCGGCGGCGAACGCGGCGACGGAGGCCCGGTCGGCGAGGTCCAGCGGCGCGACGAGGACGGGTGCGCCCGCGGTGGTGGCGGCGATGTCCTCCGCGGTCCGCTTGCCCGCGTCGAGGTCGCGGACCGCGATCGTCACCTCCGCGCCCGCCGCGGCCAGCGCGCGGGCGGTCTCGACGCCGATTCCCGACGCCCCGCCGGTCACGATCGCCCGCCGCCCGCGCAGGTCGACGCCCTCCAGGACCTCGGCCGCGGTGGACTGCCCCGTGAACGGCGTGGTGATACGCGTGGTTCGAGTCATGTTCGTCCCCGTCCCGTACGGCGGCAGGGGCCCCTCGGGAGCCCGGCCGCTACAATCAGGAAAACCGGAGGAACCTCCGGTACGCCTGCAACTCTAATCGGAGGATCCTCCGGTTAGCAACTCGTGCTAGTGGAGGAGACGTGTCCACCCCCGCCCGACCGACCGGAGCCAAGCCGTTGCGCGCCGACGCCCGGCGCAACCGCGAGCGGTTGCTCGACGTCGCCGTGCGGGCGTTCTCCCAGGACGGGCCGGACGTCACGCTCGACGCGATCGCGAAGGAGGCGGGCGTCGGCATCGGCACGCTCTACCGCCACTTCCCCACCAGGGAGGCGCTGATCGAGGCGGCCTACCGCAACGAACTGGCGAAGCTGTGCGACGCGGCGGCCGAGCTCGCGGACGCGATGCCGCCCGACGTGGCGATGCGCACCTGGATGGATCGTTTCGTCGACTACCTGGCGACCAAGCGGGGCATGGCCGACGCGCTGCGCGCCGTGATCGCCTCCGGCGCGAACCCGTACGCGCACAGTCGCGACCGGCTGCTCGGCGCGATCGGCACGCTGCTCGACGCGGGCGGCAGGGCCGGGACGCTGCGGCGGGACGTGGCGGCCGAGGACGTGCTCACCGGCGTGAACGGCGTCTGCCTCGCCACCGGCGAGCCCGCGCAGCGCGAGCAGGCCGGGCGCCTGCTCGACCTGCTGATGGACGGCCTGCGCCACGGGGCGCCGGGCGCGCCTGCCTGAGGCGGCGCTCCGGTGGGTCCGCTCACACCCGGTGCCAGCGGGCCTCCGCGAAGCAGTAGACGGCGAACAGCACCAGGCCGAGGGCGACCACGACGAGCAGCCACGGGCCGGCCGGGGTGTCGGCGAGCGCCTTGAGCGCACCGTCGATGCCGGCCGCCTTGTCGGGGTCGTAGGTGAGGGCGGCCCGGCCGATCAGGACGCCCGCGGCCAGCGCGATGACGCCTCGGGCGATGTAGCCGGTCTTGCCGAGCTTGACGACGACGCCGTGGGCCCGGGGCTCGGTCACGTGCATGTCCTTCATGAACTTCTCGGTCCAGCCCTCGTAGATCCAGAAGACGCCGAGGGCGAGCACGCCGAGCGCCATCAGGCCGACCAGGAACTGGCCGCCGGGCAGCTCGAACAGCGCCTTGGTGGCGTCCTGCGACTGGCTGTCGGACGAGGAGGCGGCCTTGTTCCGCGTGAGCAGCGCCACCATCGAGAACACCAGGGCGGCGTAGACGACGGCCTTGGCCGCGGCCTCCACGCGCTCCTTGACCCCTGGCCGGCCCCAGACGGCCTCGGAGACCTGCCAGATCGCCAGCGCGGCGAGGCCGACGGCCATGATCCACAGCAGGAGGTCGCCCAGGGGCGCGTCGCGCACGATCTGGAGCGCGCTGCTCTTGTCGGCCTCCCCGCCGCCGCCGAATGCGATCTGCAGCGCGACCAGACCGATGATCGCGTACAGGACGCCGCGGGCGGCGAACCCGACCTTGGCGAGCTTCTCCAGGACAGGGTGGTCGGCCGCTCTGCGGGCCGTCCCCTCGAGACGGCGGCCGGCCTGATGCGCGGTCGTCATCGCGGACTCCTCTCCTCGGCGGATCGGTCCGTCTGCCGGACTGCTCGCCTACTGACCCGGACGAGGAGGATCAAACATCGGCCGGGTTCAGCCGGCCAGGCGCAGGGCCTCGGCGGCGACGGCGTGCCGGAGGTCGCGGATGCCGGGGCGGCCCCGCAGCGGGTGGACGTTGTTGGTGAGCAGCACGACGGTCAGCCGGTGGGCGGGATCGACGACCAGCGACGTGCCGGTGAAGCCCGAGTGGCCGAACGCGCCCGCGAGCGGCCCCACGATGGCCGGGTCGTCGATGCGCACGCCGAGCCCCTGCCGGAAGGCGGCTCCCGGCACGCCCTGGTCGCGCAGCATCTCGGCGGTCCAGGCGGGAGACAGGACCGGGCCGCCGCCGGTGCGCAGCGCCTCGCCGAAACGCACGAGGTCGGCGGCGGTGGAGAACAGCCCGGCGTGTCCGGCCACGCCGCCCAGCGCGTGGGCCGTCTCGTCGTGCACCTCGCCCCGCACGCAGGTGCCGCGCTTGAACTCGGTGGCGACGGCCAGGCCCGGCTCGACCGGCCCGTACGTCGTGGCGCCGAGCCCGAGCGGCCCGGTGACCCGCTCGCGCACGAGCACGTCCAGCGGCGCGCCGCCGGCGGCCTCCGCCACCCGCCCGGCCGTGATCATGCCGACGTCCGAGTACAGGTGCGTCCCGGGCGGCCCCTGCACCGGGGTGGACAGCACCAGGTCCCAGCGGGCGTCCTCCGGCTCCTTCTCCACCCGGCGGCTCGCGGGCAGGCCCGCCGAATGCGTCAGCAGGTGCCGCACGGTGATCTGGGGCCGGTCCCCGTAGAACCGGGGCAGCCGGACGGCCACCGGTTCGTCCAGGTCGAGCGCGCCCTCCTGGGCCAGTGAGACCAGCACCACGGCCGTGAACATCTTGGTCAGGGAGGCGATGTCGAAGAGCGCGTCCGTCGCCACGGCCGGCCGTTCCGCCAGCAGCCCCCCGGACGGGTCGGCGTACCGCACGGCCTCCCCCACGGCGGCCGCGGCGACCGTACGCCCGTCCACGGCGATCACGGCGACCGCCGCCGAGGCGACCTCGGGCACCGCGGCCCGCAGGACGTCTTCGAGCGCGGACACCCCGTCAGGCACTGTGCAGGGCCGCGCCGAGCCGGTTGCCGTGCGCCGCGAGCAGCGCCCGCGCGTCGTCGGCGCCCACGCCGCGCTCGATCATCACGACGGCCGTCTTCACGTCCCGTCCCGCGCTCTCCAGGACCTCCCGGGCTCGCAGCACCTGCATGCCGGTGATGTCGGAGACGATGCGGGCCGCCCGGTCGACGAGCTTGGAGTTGCTGGCCACGACGTCGACCATGAAGTTCCCGTACGTCCGGCCCGACCTGATCATCGTGATCGTGGAGATCATGTTGAGGACCAGCTTCTGGGCCGTGCCGGCCTTCAGCCGGGTCGAGCCGGTGACCACCTCGGGCCCCACGATGACCTCGATCGCGTGGTCGGCGGCCCGCGCGAGCGGGGTGCCGGTGTTGCAGGCCAGGCCCACGGTCAGCGCGCCGAGCCGCCGGGCCTGCTCGACCGCCGCGACGACGTACGGCGCGCGCCCGCTGGCGGAGATGCCCACGACGGAGTCGAGCGGGCCGACGTGCTTGCCGCGGATCACGGCGGCGCCCGCCTCGGCGTCGTCTTCGGCACCCTCGACGGAGCGCACCAGCGCGGCCTCGCCGCCCGCGATGATGCCCTGGACCAGGTCGGGGTGGGTGCCGAATGTCGGCGGGCACTCGGAGGCGTCGAGCACCGCGAGCCGCCCGGAGGTGCCCGCGCCCACGTAGAGGAGCCTGCCTCCGTCGGCCATCCGCGCCGCGATCGCGTCGACGGCCGCGGAGATCGCCGGGACGGCCCGGCCCACCGCCGCCGGGACGGCGGCGTCGGCCGCGTTCATGAGCCGCGCGATCTCCTCCGTCGGCAGCGTGTCGATCCCGCTGTAGCGGGGATCGCTCTGTTCGGTGGCCATAGTGGCGAGTGATTGCGTCATGGTCATGGTTCCTCGGCTTCGGAGTCTTCATGGATCGCGTGCGTACGGGGCTGGAGCTGCTGGTCAGCGCGCCGAAAGCCGGGTGGGAACGGGTGGGCCTCGTCACCAACCCCACCGGAGTCCTGCCCGATCTGACCGCCGCCGCACCGGCCCTGCTGGCCGCCGGGGTGCCCGTGACCACGTTGTTCAGCCCCGAGCACGGGCTGCGCGGCACGGCCCAGGCGGGCGGTGGCGAGGGCGACATCGTCGACCCGGTCACCGGCCTGCCCGTGCTCGACACCTACCGGCGGATCGGCGGCGACCTGGACGCGCTGGTCGCGTCGTCCGGGGTGGACGCGCTCGTCTTCGACGTGTGCGACGTGGGCGCGCGCTTCTACACCTACGTCTGGACGATGTACGACCTGATGGGCGCGGCGGCCCGGCTCGGGCTGCGGTTCACCGTGCTCGACCGGCCCAACCCGATCGGCGGGGCGGTGGCCGAGGGCCCGGTGCTCGACCCGGCCTACGCGAGCTTCGTCGGCCGCGCCGCCCTGCCCGTACGGCACGGCCTCACGCCGGGCGAGATCGCGCTGTCCGTCAACCGCGGGATCGGCGCCGAACTGGAGGTCGTGCCGATGGAGGGCTGGCGCAGGCAGTGGCACTTCGACCGCACCGAGCTGCCCTGGGTGATGCCGTCGGCCAACATGCCGACTCTCGACACCGCCCTGGTCTACCCCGGCACCGGTCTGCTCGAGGGGGTGAACGCCGCCGAGGGCCGCGGCACGACCCGGCCGTTCGAGCTGGTCGGCGCGCCGTACGCGGACGGCCGGTTCGCCGCCGCGCTGAACGACCTCGGCCTGCCCGGCGTGCGCTTCCGCGACACGTGGTTCACCCCGACCTTCGGCAGGCACGCGGGCGTCCTGGTGCGCGGCGCGCAACTGCACGTCACCGACCGGCACGCCTTCCTGCCGGTGCTGACCGGCGTGTCCGTCCTGCACGTGCTGCGCACCCTCTATCCGGACGGCTTCGCCTGCGAGCCGTTCCTCGACCTGCTGTGGGGCTCGGCCTCGCTGCGCGAGCACCTGGAGGCGGGCCGCGACCCCCGCGGGCTGTGCCCTCCGCCCGGCCCGCCCCACGGCGAACTGCTGTACGGCTGACATCAGTCCAGCGCGCGGCGGTAGAGCCAGAACACCCGTTCGGCGCGGGCGCCCACCGCCCGGGAGTAGAAGCGGAGCGGGCCCACCCAGCCGATCTGCGCCGACGTCTGCCCCGCCGCGGCCTGCTCGTCGAGGCAACGGCGCAGCAGCACCCGCCCCACGCCGAGCCCACGGGCGGCCTCGGCCGTGCCCATCGGGCCGAACCACAGCGGCCGGGCGCCCCAGGCGGCGAAGCCGAGGATCTCCCCGTCTCTCGCCGCCCCGTCGCGGAAGGCCCCGTCGCGATAGGCATAGTGCAGACCGGTCGCCTGCTCGGCCTCCCAGGCCCACTTGTCGTTCCACTGCTCGCGTACGAAGGCCGCGACCTCCGCTCGCTCCCCTGCCGGCACCGCCGCGACCGTCACGCCGGCCGCGGCGAGCTTGGCCAGGTCGGCCTCGTGCTCGGCTCCGTCGTAGCCGGCCGGCAGGTCGGCCGTCATGTTCCAGGCCACGCGGTACCGCTCGTACCCGAGGCGCTCGGCCAGGCAGGCGGCCGGGGTGTAGCGCACGTCGATGCCGGGCCAGGCGTAGCAGGGCGGGTTGCCGGCGAACCTCGCCTCGGCCGCGCCGTGCGCGCGCATCCACTCCTCGGCCGCGCCGACCAGTGCCCGCCCGATCCCCCGGCCCCGGGCGGCGGGGTCCACGGCGATCAGGTCGATGTGACCGGCGCCGTCCGCGCCGATCGAGGTGAACACCATGCCGTCCCGGTCCGGCGTGGCCAGGACCGTCCACGTCCGCTCCCGCGGCGGGTCGGCCAGCCGCCGTACGACCAGCGCGGCGTCCTCGGCGTCGGCCCACAGCGCGGCGGCGGCGAGGCGCTCCAGCGTCCCGTCCGCCTCGACCGGAAGGATGTCCGTCACTGGCCCACCCCCACCGGGATCACGCTGCGCCGCCTGGGGTGGAAGCAGGCGTGCTCCTGCTCGGTCTCCTGTTCGGGCCCGCCGTCGCGGCCCAGCACGGGCATCTCGTTCTCGCAGCGCTCGGTGCTGAACGGGCAGCGCCGGGCGAACAGGCAG
Source organism: Microbispora sp. KK1-11 (assembly GCF_006874435.1). Lineage (NCBI taxonomy): Bacteria > Bacillati > Actinomycetota > Actinomycetes > Streptosporangiales > Streptosporangiaceae > Microbispora > Microbispora sp. KK1-11. The sequence goes on from NZ_VIRJ01000017.1 coordinate 179,844, forward strand.
CCGCCGTCGAGCTCTCCCTCACGCTGCATCTCCCTCGGCACGACCCGCTCGGCGCCCGGCCGTTCCAGGCCGTGCAGCACCGGGATCGCCGACAGCAGCGACTGGGTGTACGGGTGGACCGGGTCGGCGATGATCTTCTCGGTGGCGCCCCGCTCGACGACCTGGCCTCGGTAGAGCACGTACAGCTCGCCGTCGTCGCCGATGTAGCGGGCGGTGGCGATGTCGTGGGTGATGAACAGCACGCCCACGCCGAGGCGCTCACGCAGGTCCTTCAGCAGGGCGAGGATGCCCAGGCGCAGCGACACGTCGATCATCGAGACGGCCTCGTCGGCGACGAGCACCTCGGGGTCCATGGTGAGCGCGCGGGCGATCACCACGCGCTGGCGCATGCCGCCCGACAGCTGGTGGGGGTAGCGCGGGAGCACGTAGCCGGGATCGATGCCGACCATCGCCAGCAGCTCCGCGGCCCGTCCGTCGATCCAGGACCTCGGACGGCCCGTCTGCCGGGCGCGCAGCCGCAGCGGCGCCTCCAGCGTCTGGTGGATCGTCCGGGTGGGGTTGAGCGCCGAGTAGGGGTCCTGGTGGATGAGCTGGATCCGGCGGAAGTACGGCTGCCGCCTGCGGTGGCTCAGCGTGGACATCGGCACGCCGTCGATGACGATCTCGCCGGCGTCGTGGGTCTCCAGTCCGGCGATGATCCGGCCGAGGGTGGTCTTGCCGCTGCCCGACTCGCCGATGAACGAGACGGCGCCGCCCTTCGGAATGGCGAAGTCCACGCCGCGCAGCGCGGGCACCTCGCGGGCGCCGAGCACGCCGCCGCGCTGTTTGAAGATCTTGGTGATGCCGGTCCCCGTGATCACACGAGCTCCTTCCGCTTGACCAGGGTGAGGTGGCGGTCGGTCGCGTGGCAGGCGACCATACGGCCGTCCCGGTTGACGGCCATGGGGTCGTCGGTCTCGCACACCTCCATGCGCCGCTCGCAGCGCTCGCGGAACACGCAGCCCTGCTTCGGCAGCGTCCCGAGCGTCGGCGGGCGTCCCGGCAGCGCCCGGGCCAGCGACAGGTCGCCGGACAGGCGCGGGATCGCCCTGATCAGGCCCTGTGTGTACGGGTGCCGGGCGTCGCCGAGCACCTCGGTCACGGGGCCGTGCTCGACCACCCGGCCTCCGTACATGACGGCGAGGCTGTCGGCGACCTCGGCGACCGCGCCGACGTCGTGGGTGATGACGAGCGTGGTGAGCGCCCGCTCCTTGTGGACCTCGCGGATGATCCGCAGGATCGTGGCCTGCGTGATCATGTCGAGGGCGGTGGTCGGCTCGTCCAGAACGACGACCTTGGCGTTCAGGACGAGCGCGAGCATGATGCCGACCCGCTGGCGCATGCCGCCGGACAGCTCGTGCTGGTAGGAGTCGAGCACCCGGGCGCCGTCCATGCCCATGCGGGCCAGCAGGTCCTTGGCGTCGCGCACCAGCCCCCGCAGGTCCTCCACGTCGTGGGACCGGCCGAGGTCGAGCAGCTGCTTGCCGATGGTCTTCAGCGGGTTCAGCGAGTTCTGCGCGGCCTGGAAGACGTACCCGACCTGGCGGCCGCGGGCGCGGCGCAGGTCCTCGCCCCGCAGCCTCACCACGTCGCCGAGGCCGTCGATCTCGACGCTGCCCGCCGCGATCCTGCCGGGCGGCTGGACGGCGTTGAGCAGCGACAGCGCGAGCGTCGACTTGCCCGAGCCCGACTCGCCGACCACGCCGGTGATCGTGCCGGGGGCGAGGGTGAGGTCGACGCCGCGTACGGCGGGCAGCTCGCCCGCGGGGGTCTTGTAGACGACCGTGAGGTCCCGGATGCGGACCCCCGGTGCTTCCATGTCACGTGCTGCCATGTGGGGTGCGGCCGTGTGAGCGGTCATAGGGGCTACTCCTCCCGCAGGCGCGGATTGAAGATCTCGTCCATCGCGTCCACGATCAGCACGATGCCCAGGGTGAGCAACAGGATCGCGATCAGCGGGGCCAGCAGGTACGGCAGCGCGGCGGGAGTGGTGAGCGCCCCGCCGTTGAACACCGCGAGGTTCAGCATCACGCCCCAGTTGTTCGACTCGAACGGCAGCACGCCGAGGAAGAACAGGCCCACCTGGGCGTACACCGCGCCGGTGACGGCGATGAGCATGTTCATCGCGATGTAGGGCGCCATGCTCGGCAGCAGTTCGCGGCCGATGATGTGCCGGGTGGGCAGGCCGAGGCCGCGGGCGGCCTCGATGAAGCCGCGTTCGCGCAGCGACAGCGTCTGCGACCGCACGGCGCGGGCGATGCCGCCCCAGCCGAGCACCCCGAGCACCAGGCCCATCTCCAGCGGGCTCTCGAACTTCCACACCGTGGACAGCACGAGCAGCAGCGGCAGGCCGGGGATCGCGAGGTTCATGTCGGTCAGCCGCATCAGCAGCGTGTCCCACCGGCCGCGGTGGAAGCCGGCGACCAGCCCGATGAGCGTGCCGAGCGCGACCGTGATGACGGCCGTGGCCAGGCCGGTGAGCAGCACGTAGCGTGCGCCGGTGACGACCAGCGCGAGCACGTCGGTGCCCTCGAAGTCGGTGCCGAAGGGGTGGGCCAGGCTCGGCGGCGCGTACAGCGCGTTGTCGTCGCGCGGCAGCTGCGCGGGGTAGAGCAGCGGCCCGGCCACGCCCATGACCGCGAACAGGACGACGATGACCACCCCGGCCATGCGGCTGGGCTTGCGCCGCAGCACCCGCCACACCCCGCGCCAGAAGTTGCGCCGCAGCGTGGCCCGCGTCGTCCCGGCCGGCACGGCCTCGGGACTGATCGCCCCCTCCGGGTTGACGATGACGGTCATGCCGCGCCTCCGCTCCTGACCCGCGGGTCGATCACCGTGTACAGCAGGTCGGCGGCGATGTTGGCGACGACGATGCCCACCGTGATCACCAGGAACGTGCCGCCCATCAGCGCGTAGTCGCGGCTGCTGATGCTGTTGACGAGCAGCAGGCCGAGGCCCGGGTAGTTGAAGATCTCCTCGATGAAGATCGAGCCGCCGAACAGCATGCCGATCGACAGGGCGAGGATCGTGAACAGCGGCAGGATCGCGTTGCGCGCGAGATACCGGAACACGAAGCCGCGCCGCAGGCCGCGCAGTTCGGCCGCGAGGATGAAGTCGTCGCCGAGCACGGCGACCACGTTCGACTTCATCGCGAGGATCCACCCGCCGTAGCTGGCCAGCGTGTACGTGACGACCGGCAGCACGGCGTGGTGCACCAGCGAGCCGATGTAGCCGGCGTTGAAGCCGGGGACGAACTCGACGTCCACCGGCCCGCCCGACGGCATGATCGGCCACAGCGTGGCGAAGATCGCGGTGAGCAGCAGGCCGATGACGTACACCGGCACGCCGTGCAGCAGCGAGCCGGACAGCGCGAGCGCGTCGCCCAGCTTGCCCGACCGCTTGATCGCGGCGTAGACGCCCATGGTGACGCCGAGCAGGAAGCTCAGCAGCGTGCCGGCGAGGACCGGCAGCACGGTCCACCGGGCCGCGTGCCCGATGAGCGTGGTCACCTCCACGCCGGGCGTGCTGAGCGAACGCCCGAGGTCGAGGTGGAGCAGCGAGCCCATGTAGCCGACGTACTGCTGCCACAGGTTGCCGGTGGGCAGGAAGCCGTACAGGACGGCGGTGGCCCGCTCGGCCTGCTCGGGCGACATGCCCTTCTGGATCAGGCTCTCGTACTGCCCGAGCACGGGATTGCCGGGGATCTCCCGGATGATGACGAAGCTGATCGTGGCGACGACCCAGATCATCGCCAGGCCGCGGACCAGGTGGCCGCCGATCTTCCTGGCGATGGCGCCCAGCCGGGGACGCCCCGGAACGGCGTGCGTCATGCCTGCCCCTTCTCCGCTTTCCTGATCATCCCGAGCTGCATCCACACCCCGGACGACAGCCGCAGGGACTCGTCGTCGTCGGGCGGGAAGGCGGTGTACCGGGAGGTGTTCACGAACTGGGTGTTCACGTAGTCCCAGAGCTGGACGACCGGAAGCTGCTCGTTGGCGACCTTGGCCAGGACGCCGACGACGCGCTGCTGCTCGTCGTGGGACGCGAAGTTCAGCCTGCTGGTCAGCTCGCCCGGGTCGACCGTGCCGGCGGCGCCGGCGTCGACCTTCTCCTGGCCGCCCATCCAGTTGCCCTCGGTGCCCGGCGCGACGTGCCGCAGCCGGCCGCCGAACATCTGCCAGCCGTTCGCCTGCCCGAACAGCCGCTGGAAGATGTTGTACGGCGAGGGGCCGAGGCCGATCAGCCAGAACCCGAGGTCGTACTTGCCGTCGGCCAGCTCACCGAGATAGAGCGTGTAGTCGGCGGCGGTGACCACGCTCGCGTCGATGCCGTGGTCGCTGAGCTGGCTGCTGATCGACTTGGCCGCGGCGACCCAGTCGGAGAACGACGCGGGCACGTGGATGCGGACCTTCCACGGGCTGCCGTCCGGCAGGGTCCAGTGGCCGCCCCGCTTGGTCATGCCGGCCGCCCTCAGCTCGGCGTCGGCCTTGGCGGGGTTCACGCGGTACTGCTCAAGGGTGTCGAACGCGTCGCCCAGCCAGGCCCGGGCCGCCTTGGCGTGGATGCCCGAGGTGGTGGCGGCGGGCGTGCCGCCCTCCGGAGAGGCGATCTTCGTGACCTGGGCGCGGTCGATCAGATAGGCCATCGCCCGCCGCACGTGCACGTTGTCGTACGGCTTGTGCGACTGGTTGAACGCGAGGGAGACCGCCACGGGCGAGTAGCCCCTGACCACCTCGCTGCCCTTCGCGCCGCGGATCCGGTTCATGACGGCGGTGGGCACGGAGGTGAAGGGGGCGTTGTCCAGCCGGCCGGCGATCAGGTAGTTCCAGATCTGCTCGTTGCCGGTGTAGTTCAGGATCTTCACCTTGTCCGGCGCGATGTTCTGCCGGGCGTAGAAATAGGGGTTGCGGTTGAGCAGCGCCGCGCCCGGGTTCACCCGCTCCAGCACGAACGGCCCTGCGGACACGTCGTGGCCGGGGTTGAAGGCGATGACCTTCTCCGCCAGCCCGGTGATCTGGTTCTTCGCCTTCTCGGCCGCCGCGCCCTGGCCGTGCTGGGCGACCTTGAGCGTCTGCCAGAAGTCCGCGGGCAGCAGCTTCCCGAAGACGTGCGCGGGCACGACCACGGTCGACAGCAGGTTGGCGAGGAACGTCGAGCTGCGGTTGGCGCCCTGCGTCACCCTGATCGTCTTGGGGTCGACGACCTGGATGTCGGCGGCGGCGCCCGCCGCCTTCGGGTCCAGTGCGTACGCGGTGCCGCCCTGGGTATAGGCGAGACCGATCGAGACGCGCACGTCCTCACTGGTCACCGGCGTGCCGTCGGACCACCTGGCGTTCGGCTGCAGGTGGATGACGACCTCCGACCGGTCCGGGGACATGCTCCAGCTCCTGGCGATGGCCGGGTAGAACTGGTTGGGATCGGTGGCGTCGTTCTTGGGCCACGCCAGCGCCATGCCGTTGTATCCCGAGAAGACCGATCCGACGGGGTTGAACGGGTTGATCGGCGCGCTCGCGTTGATCTGCTTGCTGCCGTCGATCGTGGTGTACACGCCGCCGCCCTGCTGGGCGGTGTCCGTCGTCCCGGTAGTGCCGCAGGCGGTGGCTGTGACGATCGACGCCAGAGCCACGATCGCCGCGAGTCGCTTCATGGGCTGCTCCTGGTTCCCGATTGCCTGGACAATACGGGCGCTCTCGCGATGCCGTCAATTTTTTCCACGGGTAGACGTGTCGATGGAGTTAATTTTTACCCGAGCCCGCTACCTGCGAAGACTTCTCGGGCGAGAGCGTGGTGAACCCTAGACGCCGCCGGTGAGCCACCGGGCCGCCGCCCGTGCGGAGGCCGTGGAGTTGCCGTGGGTGGCGAGGTACAGCCGCCCCGCGGGCGGCCCCGGCACCCCCGTCTCGACCACGACCGCGTCCGGGCGGGCCCGCAGCGCCTCGTCGAGGAGCCGCCGCATCCAGGCGTGCCGTACGGCGTCGTGGACGGCGATCACGAGCGGGCGCCCCGCCTCGCTCAGATCCGGCAGGTGCCCGTCGTCGTCCACATCGGCCGTCGCCGTTCCGGGCAGGATCTCCTCGATCGCCTGACCGAGTTTCAGCGGGGTCGCGCGGCCGACGGCCTGGCTGGGCCGCGCCGCCAGGTGCACCACCAGCGGCGCCTTCGTCAGCGGCGCCGCCGCCTGCTCCGCCGGGGTCGCGCGCAGGGCGGCCGTCGCCGCCGCCAGGCCGAGGCCCTCGTCGGCGTCGCGGGCCACCGCGGCCCTGGCCCCGGCCCGCGCGTCGTACCACGCGGCCAGGTCCCGCACCCGGCCCGCCGCCTCGGCCAGGCGCTCCTCAGCCAGCCGTCCCTCGCGGACCGCGCCGGCGATCGCGTCGCGCAGCGCGTAGACGCTCTCCCCCCTGGCCGAGGACACGCCGACGCAGATCGCGTCGGCCCCGGCGGCCAGCGCGCGGACCGCGATCTCGCCGGGCTCGTGCAGGGCGGCGACCGCGCGCATCTCGATCGCGTCGGTCACCACGAGCCCGTCGAACCCCAGCTCCTCGCGCAGCAGGCCGGTCAGCACCGCACGGCTCAGCGTCGCGGGGAGCGCGTCGACGGCGGGGACGAGCAGGTGACCGCACATCACGGCGCGCACGCCCGCCGCGATGGCGGCCCGGAACGGCGGCAGGTCGCGCCGTTCTATCACCTCGCGGGAGGCCCGTACGGCGGGCAGCGCCAGGTGGGAGTCGGTCACGGTGTCCCCGTGGCCGGGGAAGTGCTTGGCGCAGGCGGCCACCCCCGCGCTCTGCAGCCCCTCGATCCACGCGGCGCCGTGGCGGCCGACCTCCTGAGGGTCGGAGCCGAAGGAACGCACGCCGATGACGGGGTTGCGGGGGTCGGCGTTGACGTCCACCACAGGGGCGTAGTCGAGGGTGACGCCGGCGGAGGCGACCATCCGGCCGATCTGCCGCGCCACCCGGCGGGTCAGCGACTCGTCGCCGGCGACGCCCAGCGCCAGGTTGCCCGGCCACGAGCTGCCGCCGGCGGCCTCCAGCCGGGTGACGGCGCCGCCCTCCTCGTCCACGGCGACGACCACCTCCGGCCGTTCCCGGCGCAGCTCGGCGACCAGGGCGGCCGTCCCGTCGAGACCGTCGGCGTCGCGGATGACGTTGCGTGCGACGTTGCGGGCGAACAGGACCACGCCGCCCAGGCCCTCGCCGAGCGCCCGCCGCAGCCAGGCGGGCGGCTCCGTGCCCTCGAAACCGGGCTGGAGCACGGCCATCGCCATCCGGTCCAGCTCGCCGCCGCTCAGCCCCATGCGCCCCCCTGCTCGATCAGCACGCGGTGCGCCTCGGCGGCACGCGGGTCGCCGGGCAGGGCGGCCCGCACCGCGAGCGCGGCGGCGCCCGCCGCGTTGTCCCCGGCGCGCACCAGCACGGCCCGCCTGCCCAGCTCGGCCCGGACCAGATGGGCGAGCTCGGTCGGCTCGGTCAGCAGCGACCCCGCGAGCACCAGCGGCCCCGCACCGCCCCACGCCTTGGCTCCCCGTTCGCGGGCGCCCTCGCCCACGACGACCGCTGCCGTGCGGCACAGCCTGCGGGCCGCCTCCGCGACGATGCCGCGCGCCACCTCGTCGCCCTCGCGTGCGGCGGCGTCCACCACGGGCGCGAGCGTGCCGAGCCAGGCGGGCCCCGACTCCGCGACCCGCGCGTACACGGCCGCGATCAGGGCCTGGGCGAGCGCGGGCCCGTCGTCCTCGCCGGCCGCCCCCGGTCCCAGGACGGCCTCGGCCACCCGGGCGACCAGCACCGTGGGCGCGCCCCGGCCGTCGATCGCGTTCAGCGCGGCGGCGGCGGCCCGGCGGCCCAGCCACACGCCCGAGCCCTCGTCGCCCAGGAGCCAGCCCAGGCCGTCGGCCCGCCGTACGATGCGGCGGTCGTGGACGCGGGCGCCGATCGCGCCGGTGCCGGCGACCAGGACCGCACCGTCCGGCCGATCGGTGGCGCCGGTGAAGGCGACGAGCACGTCGGCGACCACCGCAGGGCGCCCGGCGAGCCCGGCCTCCCGCCAGGCCCGCTCGGCGGGCTCCGCGGCGCGGGCGGCTCCGGCCAGGCCGAACACACCGCCGGCGACCCGTGCGGGGTCAAGGCCCTCCAGCGCGCCGAGCAGCGCGGCGCGCAGGTTGGCGGCCGGGTCGGGGACCGAGATCGCGTTGGCGCCGCCGGCCCGTCCCCGCCCGGCGATCTCGCCCGACTCGGTGACCACGACGCAGCGCGTGCTGGTGCCTCCCCCGTCCACGCCGACGAACAGAGCCCCCACGGCCGCTCCTTTGTAGATACCTTCCATCAACCTACAAGGCGATGGAAATCTTCTACAACGGCCACCGGCCGGACGGGATGCCCGACTATTTCCTGCTGTCGGTCAGATCGACGAGTGCGGTGGCCGCCCGGAAGAACTTGTTGCGTCCGAGGTCCCCGACGGTCTTGATGTGAAAGGCCTTATTCAACAGCTCCGCGTCCTCCGCGCTCACCCCGGCAAGCGCGTCCACCGGCGCCTTGATGATCTCGTCCAGGGTCTTGTCCTCATACTCGCGGTCGAGCAGCTTCGCCAGGTCCGCCGATACAGCCATGGTTCCCCCCATCGGATACGCCCCCAATACCTCTTGAAGTGCCCAAACGGCCCATTTCCTATGCCGCTCGGGCGACCGCTCGGCAGGCTAGGCGGCGGAGATCCGCGGTGCCCCGGCCAGAACGGGACGGACGCGCCGGTCACCTCGATGCGGCCGCCGTCGAGGCGCCCTTCGAGTGCCGCGCCGGCGAGGATGTCGACCCACAGCAGGCGGTCCCCCGCGGCGTCCCACACCGGCCCTTCGGCCGGCAGGAACGTCTCGGTGGTCGCGGGGACCGGGGGTTGGTCATCGTGGTTCTCCCAGGTCGCCGAGCAGGGCACGGATGTCCTCGACCGCGTCGACCAACGCCTGCAGGGGGGTTCGATAGGTCAGGCCGCTGACGCTCAGCGCGCCCGAGGGAAGGGCGGGCGAGGTCGCGTAGACCGGGAGGGCGACGCAGTTGATGCCCACCTCGTTTTCCTGGTCGTCGACGGAGTAGCCCTGCGCGCGGATCGCCCGCAGTTCCTCGTGCAGCTCCTCGGCCGTGCACCGGGTGTGCGGGGTGCGGCGCACCAGCGGCGCGTCGCCGACCCATTCGGCGACGGCTTCTGGGGTGTCCAGCTGGTAGGCCAGCAGCAGCTTGCCGACGGCGGTGGCGTGCGCGGGGTTGCGGCCGCCGATCGTGGAGGTCAGCCGGACGGCGCCGGTGGGCGGGTCCACCTAGGCCCGGTAGACGACCTCGCGGCCGTCGAGCACCGCGTAGTGCGCGGTCTCGCCGAACCGCGCGGCCAGCGTCTCCAGCAACGGCCGGATGCGCACGTGCTCGGGGCGCGCCTCGTGGTGGGCGAAGGCCATCCGCAGGAACTCGTCACCCAGCATGTAGTGGCCGCGGGCGTCCTGGTCGGCCAGTCCGGCCCGGCGCAGCGCGCCCAGCGCGCGGTGCACGGTCGGCTTGGGGCTGCCGATGGCCCGGGTCAGCTCGTCCAGTCCGACGCCGTCCGGATAGCGTGACAGCTCCTTGAGGACGGCGAGGACGCGGTCGGAGCCCACCAAGCGGCCGCCGTCGGCCGGGGGTGTCACTTAGCGCGGGCCCACGACGTGCTGCCGCTGGGTGCCGAGGCCGGCGATGCCGAGCTCCATCACGTCACCCGGCCGCAGCCAGATCTGCGGGTCGTGGCCCATGCCGACGCCTGGCGGGGTGCCGGTGTTGATCAGGTCGCCGGGTTCCAGCACCATGAACTGGCTCAGATGGTGCACGATGAAGTACGGGTCGAAGATCATCGTCTTGGTGTTGCCGGTCTGCCGCCGCACGCCGTTGACGTCCAGCCACATGTCCAGGTCGTTGACGTCGGCGATCTCGTCGGGGGTGACCAGCCACGGCCCGGCCGGGTTGAAGGTCTCGGCGGACTTGCCCTTGGCCCACTGGCCGCCGCGCTCCATCTGGAAGGCGCGCTCGCTGACGTCGTTGACCACGCAGTAGCCGGCGATCACGTCGGCGGCGTCCTCCACCGCGTCCAAATAGGACGTGCGCTTGCCGATGACGATGCCCAGCTCGACCTCCCAGTCGGTCTTCGTGGACCCGCGCGGGATGCGCACGTCGTCGTCCGGGCCGATGAGGGTGTTGGGCGACTTCGTGAACAGGATCGGCTCGTCGGGCACGGCCTGGCCGGTCTCGGCGGCGTGGTCGCTGTAGTTCAGGCCGATGCACAGGATCTGGTGCGGGCGGGCGATCGGGGCGCCGATCCGCTCACCGGCGAACGCGCCGGTCTGCCCGGCCGCTATCCGCTCGGCGACCGGCCCGGAGAGCAGGGCGGTGCCGCCGGCGGCGAAGAACTTCTCGTCGAAGTCGGCGGTCAGGTCGGAGACGTCGATGTAGCGGGTGTCGTCGACGCGGACGACCGGCTTCTCGGCGCCGGGGGCGCCGATGCGCATGAGGTACAACGCTTCTTCTTCCGGGGTCGGGGCGGGGCGGAGGGCACCCTGCGGGGCACGGGGACACCGGCGCGCGACACGCGTCCCTCGATGCCGATCACATTTCGAATATAAGACCATTATTCCGGCTTACGAAATAGCTCCTTATCCCCCCGCAGCAGCGCGACGTACGACGTCGGCGGCCGCTTCGCCGGCCTGTCTCCGGCTGACGCCGGGAGATGCGACACGCGTCCCGGACCGGAGACCGGGCACCCGGCATGCGATATTGGCTGTGCCATGCCGGTGACATCGCCTCTCCGCCTCGCCCGAGCCGCCGCGTTCACCGCGGTGTGCCTCGGCCTGGGCATGGTGGCGCACCTGTTCAGCGGCGGCGTGGTCGCCCCCGGCGCGCTGGCGCTGGGCCTGCCGGCGGTCTTCGCCGCCGCGCTGCCCCTGTCCGGCAGGGAACGGACGCTGCGCGCGATCCTGCCCCTGCTCGCGGCCCTGCAGGTCGCACTGCACGTGCTGTTCGCCCTGTCGTCCCCGTCGTCGTCCGCCTCGCATGTCCTGGCCGGGCATGCCATGGCCGGGCACGCGCACGCCGGGCCGGGCTTCGGAATGCTGGTCGGCCACGGCTGGGCGGTGGTGCTGACGGCGCTGTGGCTGGCCAGGGGCGAGGCCGCCCTGTGGGCGCTGCTGCGGCGGCTCGCCGTACGGCTCACGCGGATCGCGGCCGATCCGGCGCCGCCGGTGTTCACGCCGCCGGCGTCGCCGCATCCGGACGAGCCGCGCCTGCCGCGCTCCTTCGCGCCGCGTCACTGCGTCACCCGGCGCGGCCCGCCACGCCTTCTCCAGCCGTCCGTCTGAGACGGCCTCCTCACCCGCTCCCGGCCGCGTACGGCCCCGGGAGCGTCGTCAATGCTCTTTTCCGGCGGAGCATGCCCGCGCGCATGCCCCGATCTTCGGCCGTGGCGGCCGGTCGCGCCGCGCTGCCCCGCATCGCCGGAGACGGCCCGCAGGGTCTGCCTCGCATGCCAGGGAACGCCGCCCGCATGCCCGCCGGACGACCGAGAGAAGGCTTTCGCATGACCATCACGACCGTTAACCGCGTGCTCCCTGCGGCGCTGGCCGCACTCCTGGCCGCCGGGGCCTGTGCCGCACCGACCGGCACTTCGACCGGCCCTGCGACCGGCACTCTGGCCGGCACCACCGCCACTGCCTCGCCGGCCGCGGCGCAGTCCTCCGCCTCCCCGGCCGCCGCCCCGCTGTCGATCAGCGACCCGTGGGTGAAGACGGCCCACTCCGGCATGAGCGCCGCCTTCGCCACGCTCGTCAACACCACCGGCGAGGCGGTGACCGTCGTCGCGGCGCGCACTCCCGTCTCCCCGAACGTTGAGCTGCACGAGGTCGTCGGAGACGGCGGCACCACGACCATGCGCCGCAAGCAGGGCGGGTTCGTGATCCCCGCCGGCGGCCGGCACGTGCTCCAGCCCGGCGGCGATCACATCATGCTCATGGACGTGCGCACGGCCGTCGAGCCGGGCGCGGAGGTGCCCTTCACGCTCACCCTGCAGGACGGCAGGACGGTGTCCTTCACCGCGGTGGCCAAGGACTTCGCCGGCGCCAACGAGTCCTACGCCCCTCATGAGTGAGAGCGGGCACCCGGCGGGACGGCGGCTGACCCGGCGCGGCCTGCTCGCGGGAGGGGCCGTCGCCGCCGCGGCTGCGGCCTGCGCCCCGGCCTCCGCCGTACCGGACACGGCAGGGCGCGCATCGGCCGGGCCGGCGCCCCTCCCCGGCGGTGACGCCGTCGAACCCTTCCACGGCGTCCATCAGGCCGGCGTCGCGACGTCTCCGCAGACGTTCGCGGTGTTCGCCGGGTTCGACCTGCGGCCGGGGACCGACCGTGCCGCGCTCGCACGCCTGATGCGGCTGCTGACCGACGACGCGCGGCGGCTCACCCGGGGCGAGCCCGCCCTCGCCGACACCGACGCCGAGCTCGCGCTCCTGCCCGCGCGGCTCACCGTCACCTTCGGGTTCGGCGCCGGGCTGTTCGAGGCGGCGGGGGCCGGGCATCTCGCGCCACGGCCGCTGCCGGCGTTCAAGGTCGACGCCCTCCAGCCCCGCTGGAGCGGCGGCGACCTGCTGGTCCAGGTGTGCGCGGACGACCGCGTCACGCTGGCGCACGCGCTGCGCGTGCTCGTCAGGGACGCCCGCTCCTTCGCCACCGTGCGCTGGACCCAGCACGGGTTCCGGCAGAGCCCGCAGGTGCGCGCGCCGGGGACGACCCAGCGCAACCTGATGGGCCAGCTCGACGGCACCGTCAACCCCCGGCCGGGGTCGGCGGACTTCGAGCGGGCCGTGTGGGTGCGCGACGGGTGGCTGCGCGGCGGCACCACGCTGGTGCTCCGCCGCATCCGGATGGACCTGGAGAAATGGGACGCCGCGGATCGGGCGGCCAAGGAGTTCAGCGTCGGGCGGCGGCTGGACACCGGTGCGCCGCTGACCGGCCGGGCCGAGACCGACGAGCCCGACTTCGCCGCGCTCGGCCCGTCGGGCCTGCCGGTGATCTCCGAGTACGCGCACATCCGCAGGGCCCGGGTGGCCGATCCGGGCATGCGCATCCTGCGGCGGGCCTACAACTACGAGGACGGCCTCAGCCGGGAGGGACGGCCGGACTCCGGCCTGGTGTTCGCGTCCTACCAGGCCGACGTGGCGCGGCAGTTCGTCCCGATCCAGCGGCGGCTCGCGGAGGTCGACCTGCTGAACCAGTGGATCACTCCCATCGGGTCGGCCGTCTTCGCCGTACCGCCCGGGTGCTCCCCCGGCGGATGGATGGGCGAGACCCTCCTATCCTGACCCGCCATACCTTCCGATGGGCTCGGACCCTCCGTCAGCGGAGGGAGCCCCTTCCCGGCCGTGACCTGGAAGGGGCTCCCGATGGAGGCAGGGCGGCTCAGCCGCGGGAACGGCGCAGGGCGGTGATGCCCGCCCCGGCCCCCACCAGGCCGGCGACGAGACCGAGGCCGCCGAGCACCAGGGCCGGGGTGGTGTCCCCGCCCTCGTCCCCGCCCTCGTCGCCGTCGTCGCTCGCCGCGGCCGCCACCGTGGGGGCGGCGGCGGGCGAGGCGGAGGCGGCGCCGTGCTGGTCGTCCTCCCCCTCCTCGGCGGCGACGAGCTTGAGCGTCGGCGCGGGGTGTTCCGCCTCGGACCCGTCGGCCTTCGGCGCGTCCGCCCACTTGACGACCTCACCGTTGGAGTAGGTCTGCGCCGTGGGGAACTCGAGCGCGTCCACGTTCTTCGGCAGCGGGCCGACCGACGCCTCGAACTCCTGGAACTGGCCGGACTCGATCTTCCCGCCGGACCAGGTGATCTTCAGCACCGATTCGGTGATCTTGTCGCCGTCGTCCGAGACGACTGGCTGGGGCAGCTTGCCCCGGGTGAGCTTGACGTCCCAGCCGGGAACGGGGCGGACCGAGACGAACGGCAGCGGGTGGTCGGTGGGGAACTCGACCTCCACCTTGGTGGTCGAGGCGTTGTCGCGCTCGTTGGGGACCCGGAAGGCGATCTTCGTCCAGGAGCCCTGCACGGCGGTGCCGGGGTTGACGGTGACGTGGGCGAGGGCGGGCACGGCGAGACCGATGGTGAGCGCGAGGGCACCGGCGGTGACGGTGGCCGCACGACGGACGTACGAGGTCATGGGGGTTCTCCAGTCGTCTGCGAGATTTCGGAGGCGCGCGAGCATGGCCCTGTGGGGACAGGCAGGTCCCGTGGGGAGATACGCGCAGCTCGCGTGTGAAGCTCAGAAGACCAGGAGAACCGGCGGCCCGCGGCGGACGACCGCGTGCCGCAGCACGCCCGCGGTGCGCGGGGCGCGCTCGGAGTTCGGCGCCGCGCGCCGGCGTGGACGTCCGGTGCCGGCGAGATCGGCCTCTCGCAGCGCCAGCAGCGCACGCATCAGCACGGCCACCGCCCGCAGGCAGCGGACCACCTTGGCGCCGATCGCGCGCAGCACGGACCACAGGGCCTCCTCGCCGCGCGACAGCCACAATCCGGTGAGCGTCGCCGCGGTGAGGTGGGCGGTGATCATGCCGGTCTGCGCGCTCAGGCCGCCGTGCCAGGTGGGGTGCGACGCCGCGGCGGACCCCGTGACGTCGAGGAGGCAGTGCAGGAACACCTGGGCGCCGGCCAGCAGACCGACGATCGCCTGGGGCGACCGTTCCCGGCCCGCCGCGCCGGCCGCGCCGGCCGTCACCGTGAGCACGCCCGTGAGGAGCGCGGCGGGCGTCGGCCCGCCTCCGCCGGCGAACCGGTGCGCGCCGACGGCGAGGAGCACGCAGACGGCGGAGAAGGCGGCCGACCGCGCGAGCCTGAAGGAGAGCGTGGCGCGCATGACGCCGGGATTGTCTCACACCCCGGCGATCTCGGCCGGTCCGCCGCCGATCTTCCACGGGACCGCAGAAGGCGCGCCGTGACGGCATCGGCCCTGGGAAGGGGCCACCCCGCGCCGCGGCCTGCCGCTGCCGCGCACGGCCCTCGCCGGGACGGATCGTGCCGTCCCGGCGAAGGGCGGGCGCAGTGAGGTCAGACGCGGGTCCAGCGCTGGTTGGCCTGGCCGTTGCAGGTCCAGATGATGGCCTTGGTGCCGTTGGCGGTGCCCGCGTTGTAGGCGTCCAGGCACTTGTTCGAGCCGACGGCGGTGATGGTGCCGTCGGAGTTGA